>CALWEX010000025.1 GCA_944377425.1 uncultured Clostridia bacterium | reverse complement strand
AAATCAACCCAGCCTGTAAGCTCTTTTTTTATCTCGTCTTTTTCAGCAAGCTCTCGCAGTATTTCCACACTAAGCTTTTTATTGTTTTTGATATATTCTATTACTCCGCGTTTTTCTGCTGAAAACTCTGGCTCTGTTTCTTCTGCTTTCTGGCTTTTTATTATTTCAAGCACAGGTTTTATGTACTCTGTTTCTTTGCTTGTGGTAAGAACAGTTTTTACCTCATTCCATTGGCTTTCTGTTAAATATGTCATCCACTCTGTAAGTTTAGATGACATCTCATCAGTTTCTGACTCGGTAAAATACATATTATTTTGATTAAATTCATTATTCTGAGATTTATAAAATTCTGCTGACTTAACAGCCTCATTAACAAATGACTCATATTTATTATTATAAACAAAATTTATAAAATTCTTTTTTTCTATTTCCCACTTAGCAAAGGAATTATTTTCTTCAACCGTGTTTTTAAAAAACTGCTTTAAGCTATTTAAATTATTATCAGTATTATTTAAAAGCGCCGTTTTAAAATTGAGCCACTGGTTTTGCGTCATATCTAATACATAACTTAAATTATGGTTTTGCTGAATATAGTTTTGTAAATTAATATTATCCTCAGATTTTTTTATATATAAAGATACATGTGGAAGCACATTTTGCAAAAAAACGTTCCATTGTTCTTTTGTCATTCTTTTAACTGATACAATATCATATTCAGTCATTGAAATGGATTTAAGAAACTCTTTCTTCTCCTTTTCATCCATAGACTTATATATATTGTAAAATTCATATGCGTCTTTTTGCCAAGGCTCTCTTTGAGAAGATGTGATAATATTTTTTACAGGCTTAAAAAGGCTATTTCCTAAAACAGAAATATTATTTATATTTTTTGCTGTATTAAATACGTTTTCAAAAGACTGTGCTTCAAACAAATTGAATTTAGGCTTTTTAATATATGGTTTAAAACTATAGCTATTAATTTGATTATGATTTTGTTTATTAAAATTAATAATAGTTTCAGCCTTATTTTTAATATTTTCAATGCGGATGTTCCAATAATCATTTTTATTAATAAAGCCATCATGGAAAACTATTTCGGCAGTTTCATTATAAATGCTATTTATTAATTCTCTGCGGTCGCCTTTAACAGCATTTACAGCCTCTTTCAGCTCCTGAAGAAGCATACGCATTTCAAGCTTAACAAAGTATAGGTTTCTGCTTTTAATGTCATAATTAAAAATCTGGGAAATCAAATTATAAACCTGCTCTTCTGAGGACACACCTTCCTGTTCTTTTTTTAATGTTAAAGAAGGCTCTGTAAACATAAAAATATCCCTGTTTTCTATTGCTGTACCTAAAGACAGTTTAAAAACAGAAGGCGATATAAATTTAGTTATTTGAGATATATTACGAGCAGTTGTTCTCATAAAAATTCCCTTCTTTAGTACTTAATAACAAATAAAAACTTAAACCTCAATTAAACCTGTATGTGATATTTCAATACGTCTTATAAAAACGTCTGACTTTAAAGCGTCAAGCTCATTTGTTTCCCATTTAGTAATTACACCGTATTCAAAAGCATATGTTTTGGCAATGCTGCCGTTATGCATAACCATTATAGTTCCTGCATTAATAGCCATGCCTACTTTTAGTTTAACTTCCATGCTGGATGTCTGCACGCCTTTTTCAAGAACTAAAGTATCAAATGATGTTTTTGGTTTTCTTAGTAATCGTGGGCTGTCGTTATAGCCGCCTTCCTCAACAGCTTCCATTTCTATATTACCGGCTATGTTTGTAACTTTTGAAAAACTGAATACCAAAAGATTAAGTGAAACTATAAAATTGTTATTTGTCACAATGGAATTTTGTATGCTGCCCATTTTAAACGCCTCCGCTTTTAAATTTTAAACATATTTTCCGGTTCATCATTAAGCTTGCGGTTTATACCGGAAATCTCATTACACCAGCGTACTCTTTCAAGATGGCTCATACTCATAATCTCATCATGACTCCAATGAACATAATAAGCTATAAACGCCGCTTCTTCGTATATTTTATCTGCCGGATATGTTTTTATAGACCGGCTTGCATAAAATTTATAGGTACTTCTATCTCCTTTTTGCAGTGAGGACACACGGCTTTATAAACAGGAAATTCCATTGTGTTTATTCTCTGGTATAAATCCTGAAGATAAGCCAAATCCATAGTAAAAAGATTTTCTATAACTCTTGTGTCAACAGCTGGCATAGAACCAAGCCTTGTAACAACACGGGCTAAAAGTATAATAGTAAGATATCCCGGGTTTTGCTGTACTCTTGGGTCTTTAAGAGGAAGTATTTCATCTGCTGCATTAGCAAGGCGCATAGTTCCTTCTTTATGAACATTTCCGTCTTTGTCTATATAACCTTTAGGCAGTACAAAATCAAATTCTGTTTGAAAAGCCATATTATTTTCACCTCATTTTTGAAAACAAGACCGCACAAAAGCCAATATTCTTATGCCGCCTCATTTAATAAAATCCAACTGAATAATATTTTATGAGCATAGCCGTGCAATACTTTGTTTAGAAAAACCGGCTTTTTATATAAGAGATTCGCTTTGTGCAGTCTTTTTATTTTATTATTATATTATGATACTCTTGTCATGCCTTCATGAACGATTTCAAGTGTTTCTATTGCTATTTCTGAAGCAGAAGCGTTAAAGTCTGGCGCTGTATATTTTGTAGGCCATGCGTTTATTATCTGCCATGAAGCCGCTGGAGCCTGTGTTTCGTTTAATAATGTAATAGTAAGTGTTTTACGCTCTATCTCACCATTTATACCTGTTGTTATCCAGTCGTAAAGTACCCTTGAGTCTGTAACACCCTGTTTTAAAGTAATGTTTCCGTATTTTTTAAGACCAGTTACTTTCATAGGTGTTTCAGCTGTCATGTCGCCTTCTCTGTATTCAATAGGTTCTATTGTTGCATCAAAACCTGTAACTTCTGAAAAACCACCGGCCTCCAAACCGTCAATTTCAACCTTATATCTAAATTTTGCTTGAGGATAGCCTGCCATTTATATTTACTCCTTTCGTGCTTTAATTTAATTACTCTGCATCTGCTGTTTTCTGAGAAATACGGAATATTACAAATTCTGCTGGTTTTACAGGTGCTACACCTATAACACAGATAAGTCTTCCGTTATCAATATCGTCTTGGCTCATAGTATCTCTGCCTATATGAACAAAGAATGCTTCTTCAGGAGAAGTACCAGCAAGAGAACCACCTCTCCAAAGATTTGTTAAAAATACACTTATTGTTCTTTGTACTCTTACCCAAAGAACCTCATCATTAGGCTCAAAAACTGCCCAGTTAGTATTAGCTTTAATTGATTCTTCAATGAATATAAAGAGTCTGCGTACATTTATGTATTTCCAGCTGCTGTTGCTTGTTGCTGTTCTTGCGCCCCAAACGCGTATACCCTGTCCAGCAAAAGCTCTAATAAGGTTAACACCCTTAGGGTTAAGTATATCCTGTTCGCCTGTGTTAAACTGACACTCAAGACCTATACAGCCCCTTACTACTTCGTTGGCAGGAGCTTTATGCACGCCTCTTGTATTGTCGCTTCTTGCGTAAATTCCAAGTATTGAGCCTGAAGGCGGAATTGAAATATTTTTCTTATCAAGTGGATCAAAAACTTTAACCCATGGATGATAAAGTGCAGCATAATTTGTATCGAATATATTTCTATGAGCTATAATATCTTCTACTTTTTTAGCATCTTTTGGAATATCAAGTACGGCAAACCTGCTGCCTGTGTTTTCGCAGTGTGCCACAAGTGTAAGCTGAACATTAGGGTCAGTAACACCTGGTATAGCAATTAATGAAACAACATCGTTATCCAAAAATGCCTGTATACCTGTTCTGCTGCCTGCGCCTTTATCCTCACCTATAAAGTCTGCTGCTGAAATGTTTGATATACTGCCGTTGCTTCCGCCTGTAAATACAGCAGAACCTACTGATTCTTCTTTTCCAGCCAACTGCTCAAAAGGTGGTTCAACTACTTTGTTGTCGCCTAAATAATGTACTTCTACTAAGTCAGATTTAGCCATTTTCTTATCAACATAGTTTGGTGACTCTACATTAAAAGACATCTGGTCATAGAACTCAACTATTTCGTTAAAGCTTACTTCCATTGCAAACTCACATGTTGATATAACTTTTGTAGGAAGTATTGATTTATCAACAACATCAATGTCAAATTCTTTTTCAAAAGAAATTACATTGTCACGACTGTTAACGACTTTATTATACACAATTTCTGTGCCGTCTGTATACATTACAATATCTCCGGCATAAAAACCTGCTCCGTTTTTAACAAGGTATTTATTGCCTTCGTTTGTTTCAATAACTTCTAATATCTGTGTTTTAGCTTTGCTTGAAGGTGTTACTACAACACGTATATTATTTCCCCACATTCCAGGGTTTTTAGCTGTCAGCTGTAAAACAGCCTCATCCTTATTAGGCATAAAACCTGAAGCGCAAGCTGAATCCTGAGGTGCAACTCTGCAAACAAAACATCTTGAACCGCCGTTTAAGAAAAACTGCTCTACAGCGTATGCCAAATAACGGTACTCACCAAACTCGTTTTCAGAAAGATAGCCTCCATACATTCTGTGAAAATCAGCTGGGTTTGTAATAAGCTGAGGCACTCCCTCAACTGGGCCTCTTTCGGCAAGACCTATAAAACCGGCAGTACTTGTGCTTACGCCCTCCATAGGTTTAGAACCGGATTCAAATTCCTCTACATATACTCCTGGTGACAAATATTCAGCCATTTTATTTCCAATTCCCGTGTAAAAGTCAGGAACTGGTTCCTCCTTTCTTTTCTGCTTTTATATAAAACCAATAATGCCTTTTAAAAAATAACTTAGTATATTAAACAATAACCAATGTTTTATATTTTTAAAAATTACGCATTATTTTGTGTTTACACTTAATTTAATAAATCGCTGTTTTCATTGATATTTTCGTTGTTTTCATTTCTTCCTTCATCAGCATTATTCATATCATCATTAACTATATTAAAAGCACGTTTAAAAAACGGTATAGATTCTGATTCTTTATTATCTTTTTTATTTAGCATTTCAACAGATGCCTTTATGTTTTGAAATACTTTTTTCTCAACATTATGTTTTTGCGGCATCATTTCATTTAATGTAAGCTTATTGCTATTTTGGGCCGCACGCTTTAAATCATTAAATATTCTTTCAGGTGGAGCATTTTTAAAGCTTTCTTCAAAAATTACAGCACTTTCTTCTTTTTTATGGCTGTCTGCAAACATTCTGCAGCCTGTTATTTTTTTCTCATTAATACGAGCTTCATTAAGTTTTTCTCTGGTGTTATCAAATGTTTCTTCTTTAAACTCACTTTTTCTGCTTACCATAATGGCATATTTATCATTTTTTGTACCAAAAACATACTTGCCGTAAGCATTTTCCAACATTCTTAATGGTTTTAGTGAGTCTTTTTGTTCATAGCTTTTTTTATAACTTGTTTTATTTATTCTTTCTTTATTCTCGCTTTTGCGCTCAGTTACGCTTTCCCTTAAAGATGATGCCGATTCTTTCCAGAATTCTCTTTCCATTGCCAAAAACCTTTCACATTTTTACTGTTTTATGTAGTCAGAGTATATACCGGCCTCAGCAACAGAGAAAAGCTTTCCAGTTTTTTCATACTCATGTTTTACAGCTAATATAAATTCTTTCATACCTACATCTTTTTTGTTTGCAGCAGCAATAAAAGCTGCACTGTAAACTGCATTTTTTATTCCACTGCCTGTAAGCTGGAATTTTTCAGCTAAAAAGTCAAAATCCACATCATTATCAATAGGCATTGCCTCAGGCACAGCTTTTTCCCAGATTAAGCGCCTTTCATCTGCCGAAGGAAAATGAAACTCTATAATAAATTTCATTCTTCGTTTAAAGGCTTCGTCTATATTTTCAACAAAGTTAGTAGCAAGTATAACCACACCGTTGTAGCGCTCCATTTCCTGAAGCAAAAAAGCTGCTTCCATATTGCTGTATTTATCGTGAGAGTCTTTCACCTCGGTACGCTTGCCGAACAAAGCATCAGCCTCATCAAAAAACAATATTGCTTGGCTTTTAGATGCATCTTCAAATATACGTTTCAGGTTTTTTTCTGTTTCTCCTACAAACTTACTTACAACTGCTGAAAGTTCTGCTTTATAAAGCTCCATTCCCAGCTGAGAAGCTATAACCTGTGCTGCCATAGTTTTGCCTGTTCCTGGTGGGCCATAGAACATAACTGTTATGCCACCATAGTCATTTTTCCGGCCAAGCTCCCATTTTTCCATAACTATATGCCTTAATGAAACCTGAAAGCAGCATTCCTGTAATTTGGATTTCTCTTTTTCAGACAATACCAAATCATCCCATGTGTATCTGCACTCAACCCTTTTTGCTCTGCTTTCAAACTGATGGTTTAAAACATCATGGACTCCGGAATAAAGTGTTTTTTTATCAATGTATTCTTTTCCTTCTACAGCTCGTCTGCTTTCAGCTTTATAAAAACTTTCACGTATTTCACCATAAGTTAGGTTATATTGATTTGCCAGTACTTGAAAATCAAGCCATTTTTCAACTTTATATTTTTTTGCTTCCGTTTTCCATATATTATATTTCTCACGCATATTTAACGGCGAAAAGAAAATCGGACAAGCTTTAATACCAGTAGGCATTTGCTCAAATATCCATACGTAAAAAGGAATATACGGCAAATAATCTTCTGTTGCAGAAATTAAGCTGTTTTTGCATAAAGCAACTGCCCTGCCATAAACAACAGCTAAAAACATTTCATGCTCTACAAAATCTACATTATCAATAACTACATAATCATAGCCCTTATACTGTGATAAAAGCTCAAAACATGTTTTCTTTCCTATACCCTTTTGACCGTAAAACAAAAATGTTTGGTTTACATCTTTTAAACTTTCAAAAATCTGTATAGCTCTTGGTGAAATATCACCGTTTAAATCTATATGTTTTTTCCTAACTTCATTTTCATAAATGCCGCTTAAATACGACGAAACTATGCTTTTAGGCTTTAATCCGTGCCCTTTTTCAATAAAAAAGCGATATAATATTTTATCCCTTACTATTGCCTTTTCTTTATGATTTTTTTCCCACATATCTCTTGCAAGAATTTCTGTAGGCATACCGTCTATACCGCCAAAAAGTGTAAAAACATCACTAAATCGGCTATCCCACAAAGGCAGAAGCGAAAGAAAAACAAAATAAACTTCCGCAGGATAAAGCCCAAATCTATCTGCCATATTCATTAAACGCATATATTCTTCTGAATTGCTGTTCCATATTTTTTCAACAGCACTTTTAACTTCATCATCTGTATATTTAGCCTGAGGATACTGCATATCATCAATGTTTATGCCGGCTTGTTTGGCATAGCATATTATTTCTATGTATCCTGCTTCCTTTATAAACATTTCTCAAGCCTCCAAAATACACATACACTGTTAGCTTTTTTCTTTCTGTATTAACAAGACATATAAAATTCTTTAACTCGGTCGTTTTTACCAATATAAATTTAATTTTAATTCAGGAGAAACTATATTTGGCATAGTGCATAAAACGCTGCATAGACTTTCAAATATTTTAATGCCGGTAAAAAAGTGTTTTTACAACAAGTGAATAATTCAAACTATTTTATATCTACAGCGTTAGTTTAAACAAAGTTAGATTATAATTTTACAGCAAACGCATAAACAGTTTTTTAATTGTTTAAAACACAATAAAATCTGTTTTGAAAATATAAAAACTAATAATATATAACGACAATATTATACAAAACAATATTTTATTACGCAATATTTTAGAACCAAAAGCACATTTAATGTAACGAAAACGCAAAAAAATAAAAAACAGGCATATCGAATATACCTGCTTTTTAAGTACTGCAACAATTCATTAACTGGTCACGAATTTCTTTATATCGCTTTTTTGGTATTGGAATTTTGCTTCCGTTTGCCATAATAATTTCATACTGATGAATACACGATATATATGTATTATTAATTGCAAAACTCCTATGAACAACACTAAAACCATCACCAGCTTTATTCATAAAATCTGTAATGCCGTTTTTACTACGAATTTCAGCGCCTGAAGTTGTATGAATTATACTGTTTCTTCCTATTGCATTAACATACACTATTTCAAAGGGCATTATAAAATGAACCTCATCTTTATTATCACATATAACTATACGCCTTTTATCTTGAATAGCATTCATACGGTAGAGCCAGTATTTTTTGGACATTTCACCAAGGGCATTGGCAAATTTCTCTCCTTCAGACAATTTTAATTCCCCAATTGGATTTGAAATATGGCAATGCTTAATTTTAGGTATTCCATCTACCAATTCCCAAACAAAAGTACATCTTTGCTGAACCTGAAAAAAATACCCAACTTCATCATCAGTAGTTGTACAATAACGCCCTGAAACAGCGCATGTATTTCCTGAGTTTTGCACTACAGTAAATTCCTGCTTTAACAAATGACATGGTTTTAATTCTTTCATTATACTTTTAAAATCATTTACCACATTTTCATAGCCTTCTATATATTGGCTTTGCGCAGACCCAATCCAAACAATGTCTTTATCAAAATGGCTTATTGCAAACTCAGGGTCTAACTGCCAAAAATGTGTAATACATTCTTGGGTAAGCTGTACAATCTCATTGAGAGTTTTTTTATTCATAACATTCGTCCTTCACAGCTGAATTTTATAAAATTATAGCATATTAAAGAGTTTAAAGTCAAAAAAGGCTAAGCCCAAAACTCGGCTAAGCCTTTTTTAATTATGGATTTAATTATTTTTCTGTTTTGATTTTAAAAACAAAAATCGATGTTTAGTACGGTATAACAACTTATAAATATTACTTATCTTTCCTTTTTTCTGTATTTTCTGGAAATTCATGCCATGTTTGAGCATTATTGTTTGAAATAAACAGACTTTTAAATTTATTCAAAACAGCTTCTACAATATTAAACCATATATTTCCAAAAACAACCAAAACTGTAAGAACAAGCAATATAGCTCCAATTTTTGTTAATGACATATATATCACTTCTTTACAAAATGATTTATGAAAAAGTCAGTAAACTCAGCAAGTTCCTTTTCTTGAGAAACATAAACATAAAGTTTCTCATCCTCAAGCCAGTCGTATGCGTTAATAGCTATATACCCTTTTTTATCTGGGTAAATAACAAAAGCATCTGTAGGGTATTTATTACGGTATGCCTTTAAAATTTCTGTCCAACAGTAATATGTAGGTTCACCACAGCCTGAAAGTTCCGGAACTGTTGGAACAACAACTATCTCTTTATTTTCTTCGTTCCAACCTACTATTAAGTTTCCTATCTTTGTTTTGCTTCCATGAACAAAACCATAGTTAAATCTTGAAACATCCTCAGTATAACCAAATATCAGTTTGTACTTGTCACCGTTTTCTACAACATGATTAAACAATATACGCATTTTTTCTGCATTTGCGTTGCTTTTTTCCATGTCAATTTCCGGACCTTTAAATAATTTTCCAAATAATCCCATTACTTTTCCCTCCTACTTTTTTAACTTTTTAGTTGCAGTTTAAAATTAAAACCGCCTCACAGCTTTATATAATAAATACAAATTATAAAATTTGTTTTTATTATTTTTAAAAATATATCTGCCTGAATATTATGCCGAAACAAAATATTCGGACAGACACAAACATTTGTACAACGCCAATATACTTTATTCTTTTAGTTTTTCAAAACAATCCACTATAGCGTTAATCTGAAAATTTACTGTTTCTTCGGCGGCTTCTGGTACAAAAAGCGGCAGTGTTTCCGGAATGGCACGACGTATAACCATTACAGTTAAACTCAAATTAGTAAAAAGGTTAATTTTTGCTTTATCCGCCTTTATTCCAAAACATTCTAATATTGAGCCAAAAAGCCTAACCTGTCTTTCGCGAAATAAATTATAGCTTTCTTTTGACAATCGTTTAAATATAAGCTGCTGTTCTTCTATTGTTAAAACAGCTATTCCGTTTTTTTCACCGTAACAGCATGAATAAAAAAATTGTCTAACAGCATCTTTCCAGCTTAAATTAGGGTCAGCCATAAGTTTTTTTGCATACGATATAATTTTAGGCTGTTGGAGATATAATGTTTCCACAACCAAATCCTCTTTTGTAGGAAAAAAAGTGTAAAAAAATGTACGTGAAATACCAACCTTTTTATATATCTGCTCAACTGTTGTATGCTGTATCCCCTGTTTACTCATAAGCTCAAGTCCTGTTTCAATTAAATCTTTGCGGATTTGTTCCTTTTCTTCTTCAGAGTAAGCAACCTTTGGCATATTATACCCCCAAATAAAAACAATTTATAAAATTTATCTTTATTCTACCATATCGGACAAAATGATACAAGAGCTATATATTTAATTATTTTAATCACATAATTTAATACATGTAGTCACATAAACTTAAAATAACACGTTTCTGCATTTAGTACTAAATCATCAAATATTATATAAAATGATTAATTTAACTTTCTTGCCATAAATCAAATTTTATATTAAAGAAAAAAGCCTTTTAATCACACAATTACAATGCAGTTAAAAGGCTTTTTAAAAATTCATATTTATTTAATTAGGCAAAATAAACTACCAGTTTGTGTATCTGTTCACTTACTTTTATCAATAGTTCAGCGTTAAATTCAATGCTTTTTCCACAACAAAGTTTCCTTTTTTAATCACCACATCAGGTTTTTTAATTGCCTCTGCCAAACTGTCAGCCGGGTCTTTTTTAAGTAAAAGTATATCCGCATATTTACTTTTCTCTATAGAACCTGTTTTGCTGTCTATTCCAAGAGCTTTGGCTCCACGCAGTGTAGAAGCATGTATTAAATCAATGCTTTTTGCACCGTCTTTTTCCATTACATAAATATTGTCATAAAAGCTGCTTTTAAAATCAGCCGCGCGCCAACCAGCATCAGTTCCTATCACATAAGGCACATTTCTTTCCATTTGAAATATGAAACTTTCATTTATCAAATTGTCATAGTTTACATTACTTTCGTATGCCTTTTTGTCGCTTTCAGTAGCCAAATTGGAATTTATGAGTTTTTCAAGACGGCTTATTTCGCCTTTAACACAGCATATAGTATATGTTGCATATATGTTCTTGCTTGCCATTCTATTTGCTGTTTCTTCATCCAATATATTTTTGGAACAGTCAGATGGGCACATAACTGCATGTTCTATTGTATCAACACCAATTTTTGATAATTTATCTGTCATTTCAAATGTACAGCTGTGAACAGCTATTTTAAGTTCTCTTAAATGCGCCTCATCAACAGCAGCCATTAATTCTTCGTCGCTGAATGTAAGGGTTTTTGTTATTCCTATTGTACCACCATAAGTACCCATTAATTTTACAAAATCAGCACCTGCCTTCTGCTGTTGGCGAATTTTTTTTCTAATTTCCCAAGGTCCATCAGCTTCCCCACCCATATAATGGCAATGACCGCCTGTGCATGTAAGTGGAGCTCCGCAGGATAGTATGTCTGGGCCTATTATATTTTGATTAGCTATAGCTTTGCGTACATTAATTGCCGCATAATTAATGGAGCCACAATCCCTCATAGATGTAACACCATTACGCAGTGCTTCCATGGCATTTCTATATGCCATTATATTTATTTCTCCATCGCTCCATTCATTTGCTATATATTCCCCTAATGTATTGTTACCAGGAATCATTAAATGCACATGGCAGTCTATAAGTCCGGGCATCATATAATACTGGGAATAATCTAATAAATCAACATTATTATAAATTTTATATGTCTCAAACTCATTTAATGAAAGTATTTCTTCTACATGTTCTCCGTTAATTACAACAACACAGTTATCAAAATAAGCACCTAAATTTCCGTCATATAGCCTTTTAACTTTAAACGCTTTCATATTTCCGGCACCTCTTTTAGAAATACAATAATTAAACATAATTTTTATAACTTTTATACAGCTTTTTTATAACTTAATTCACACAAAGTTTAAGCATATTTATTAAGTTTAAATATGTTATTTGATATAAATTACTTATTATTAAAACAATCATGCCATTTCGACATGATTGTTTTGTTCATTATTATTTAATAATATAATACGCAAGAAACTTTATGATTTGGAGAAACCTCTACTTCCTTAATTTTACCCTCAAGACATTCTGGTTTAGCATAAGGGCATCTTGGAGCAAAGCGGCATCCTGGAGCAGGGTCTATTGGGCTTTTAACCTCACCCTTAATAATGTTTTGCTGCTTTTTAGCGCCAATTTCAGGAATAGGTATGGCGTCAAGAAGTGCTTTTGTATAAGGGTGTAATGGATTTTCATAAAGCTCATCTGTTTCAGACTGCTCTATACATTCTCCTAAATACATAACCATTATTCTTTGGCTTATGTGCTTAACAACACTAAGGTCATGCGTAATAAACATATAGGCAAGATTTCTTTCTTCCTGCAAATCCATAAGCAAATTAAGTATCTGTGCCTGAATAGAAACGTCAAGAGCAGAAACAGGCTCATCACAAACTATAAATTTAGGGTTAAGAGCTAATGCTCTTGCTACACCAATTCTTTGCCTTCTTCCGCCGTCCAGCTCATGAGGATAAGCATTATAAAAACGAGGTGCCAAACCAACAATATCCATCAGTTCTTTAACCTTATGCTCTCTTGCCTTGCTGTCTTTTTCTGTTTTACACACTATCATTGGCTCAGCAATAATCTGTGCTACAGACATACGCGGATTTATAGATGAATACGGGTCTTGAAATATCATCTGAGCTTCTTTACGAAAATGCTTAAGCTGTCTTTTGTCAAATGTATTTATATCCTGACCTTCAAAATAAACTTTTCCCTCAGTTGCGTTTATAAGACGAATTATAGTTCTTCCCAGAGTTGATTTTCCGCAGCCAGACTCACCAACAACTCCAAGAGTTTTTCCCTCCGGTATTCTGAGATTTATATCATCAACAGCATGAAGCATTCCTGACGGCGTTTTAAAATACTTTTTTAAACCTTCTGTATAAATTAAATCGCTCATAATTAAAAACCAGCCTCCTTACTTTGATGTGAATAGATGGCATTTTATCATATGCTCTCCGCCCATCATAACACACGGAGGTTCTTCAGTTTTACAAATATCCATACAATGTGGGCATCTTGGGCTGAAGGTGCATCCTTTAGGCAAATTAGCCGGGTCCGGCATTAATCCATCAATCGGTTTAAGACGTCTTGTTTTTACTTTTAAGTTTGGTATAGAAGCAAATAATCCTACTGTGTAAGGATGATGCTTATCTCCATTAAATATATCTTCAGCACTGCCTTTTTCTATTATAGAACCGGCATACATAACAGCTACATCCTCGCAAGTTTCCGCAACTATTCCAAGGTCATGCGTAACAAGTATCATAGAAGTATTAAGATGTTCCTTAAGGTCATTCATAAGTTTAAGAACCTGGGCCTGTATTGTAACATCAAGAGCAGTTGTAGGCTCATCGGCCAAAAGCAACTTAGGTTCACAAGCAAGAGCCATAGCTATAACAACTCTTTGTTTCATTCCGCCTGAAAATTGGTGTGGATAGTCATTTTTTCTTTCTTTAGGCAAACCAACAAGCTCAAGCATTTCTTCTACTCTTTTGTCGATTTCTTTTTCATTTTTGTATATACCATGATACTTAAGCGCTTCACCTATCTGCATACCAACTGTATAAACAGGGTTAAGGCTTGATAACGGGTCTTGGAAAATCATGGCAATATCATT
>CALWEX010000024.1 GCA_944377425.1 uncultured Clostridia bacterium | reverse complement strand
CAGCTGTCAGAGGCGAGAATAACAAGAGGATGGAAGAAATTGAGGGTTTCTTGGGAAAGACAAAATGTGTGCTGACAGACTATGACGATAAGCTGGTGCGTCAGCTGATTCAGAATATCAACGTGGTGAATGCCTCAAAGATAGAGGTGGTATTCAAGTCAGGAATTATAGTTGAGGAGATACTTCCAGAATGTTAAACATACAATAATGGAGATATAGTAAGAGATGACTAACTTCAATAAATAGTGAAAATAACAAATCTGAAATGGCAAGAAATGAAGTATCCATTTTAGATTTGTTATTTTTGTTTAGTAGAAATTTTATCCATTTTAAATATTTTTAGCATAGCTCTATAATGCAACGTACATAAATCTAGGTAGTTTATGTTTGTTTGCAATGTGGTAATTTTGAATTGAAAATTACAAAATGAGTAATAAGGAGTTTGACGTATGGTTATAATTAATATATAATATTGGTATGATTTTGAAGAAAAATTGCAAAATGGAGGTGTTTTTGAGTGTTGTTACAATTCAAAATAAAAAATTATAAATCGTTTTTAGAAGAAGCAGAATTTTCAATGGAAGCAGCTCCTAAACAGAAAGGACTTGACTATAGTTTAAGTAATATAAAATTTAAGAAGAAACTAATCAAAGGGTTAAGCTCTTCTGTCATTTATGGACCAAATGCATCCGGGAAGACAAATATAATTGGAGCAATGGATACTTTACGTTCTATTGTTTTAAGGGGAAACATAAGAAATGCAGAAGAAAAAGGTTCTCCAAATCCTGCAGCAGAGCTATTGGAGCTGATACCAAATAATACGTTAAAAAAAGCAAATCCAGTAGAATTTGGAATTATATTTATGGAGAATGATTTGCTTATTAAATACGAATTGGTGATAGATATTGGAACCTTTCTGGAAGATACACATGAAAGAAAAGTCCTAAAAGAAACTTTATGTATTAATGAGTCTACTATTTTTCATAGAGAAGATAAAGTTAAAGTGGAAAATTTAAATGTGATTAAGAAATATTTACTTGATTCTGTAGAGAAAAATAAAGAAGGTATAGGTCAGATTGCAGTAAATAGTTTAAACCCAGAAGAACTTTTTCTTATGAATGGGTTTAAACTTCTATATTCACAAAGCCTTGTTAAGATGATATCAGAATGGTTTGCAAATAAGTTTATGGTTATTTACAGAGCTGATTCATTGCAGCTTATTAAGAGATTTTCAGATCCACAAAAACCAACTGTATATATTGAGAAAACAACAAATGAAGCAGCAGAATTATTTGGTATTAATTCGAATGCTGTAGGATATGTTGTGGGAGATGACGATACAGGTGCTAAACTATGTTCGATTTTTAAGAATGAGAAAAATAAAAAAATATCAACAATGGCAGCAGAGCTGTTTGAATCATATGGAACGATTCGTTTTATTACAATATTTCCTTTAGTTCTAAAGGCGATACTTACAGGAGGAACGTTAATTGTAGATGAATTTGATGCATCAATTCATCCGATGGCATTGATGAATATCATTAATATTTTTCATAATGATGATATTAATATTCATCATGCACAGCTTATTTTTAATACTCATAATCCAATTTTTTTAAATTCTAATATTTTTAGAAGAGATGAAATTAAATTTGTAGAGCGAGATGATGATACTCATCTTAGTATACTCTATGCACTTTCAGATTTTGGAACCACAGGAGATAAAGGCGTTAGAAAGCATGAAGATTATATGAAACATTACTTTGTAAGTGAATATGGAGCAATTAAGGATATAGATTTCACACCTATTTTTGAGGAGATTATGAATCAAGAAAGAGGTGTGGAATCATGATTAAAAGAAAGACTACTAAAAAGTACTTTTTTACTGTTGAGGGTGAAACGGAAAAGTGGTACTTGGAATGGCTTAGAGATAAAATCAATGAATGCATTTATACAAGTAATAAGGTATCGTTTGATATACAAATACAAAAGGATCCATTAAAAAGAGCTAAAACATTAGCTGTTACACATAAGACGGAGATTTGGCATCTTTCAGATTATGAAAGTGATGAGCCAATTCATGTAAATGAATTTACAAATACGATGGATAAGATGAAAAAAGCTTCTGAACTTGGAAAACAGATTTTATATAAGTTTGGATATACGAATTTAACTTTTGACTTATGGATTATTTTGCATAAAACCGATTGTTACGGATCTCAAGTTCATAGAAAAAATTATATCCATACATTAAATCGAGCTTATAGTGAGAAGTTTCAAAATATGGATGAATATAAGCATGAGGATAATTTTAAAAGATGCTTAGGACAGTTGTCTCTAGATAATGTGACAGAAGCTGTACTTAGAGCAAATAAAATAATGGAAAGAAATCGAGAAAATGGATACTGTCTATGTAAATACAAGGGTTATAAATATTACAAGGAAAATCCATCGTTAGCAGTTAATGAGATTATTGAAAAGATTTTGAAAGATTGTCAGTTAATGTGAGTTATCGTTAACGATTTTACAAAAAAATACCGCCAGTATTTGAAATTTTTAAGGATCGTATTGTTATGACATCTTATGGAGGTTTGATTCCTGGACAAAGTCAAGAAGATTTTTTCAGCTGCAGCAGTATGCCAAGAAACCAAGAGTTGATGCGAGTATTTAAGGATATCGGATTAGTAGAACAGTTGGGATCAGGTATGAGCAGAATTTTGAAAGTCTATCCTAAGGATATCTTTGATATTTCAGAACATTTTATTAAAGTGGTATTCCCTTTTGCCGAGATTGAGAATGTATCAAACATTGCCATTGGCGATGAAAATGGCAATGATAATGGCGATGAAAATAATGATGCAATAAAAACATTGAATATATTGCGTCAAAAACCGGATATTACTGCGAAAGCCTTAAGTGAATTGATGGGTATTAGTTCACGAAAGGTTAGCCGAATAATAAAGAATTTAAAAGAGTCTGGAAAAATCACTCGCGTAGGTTCAAATCGAAAAGGATATTGGCAAATTAATGAATGAGTTTCATAATTGGATAGCGTGAGTGTGATAGGGAAAGCTTTTGAGGGATTGCTCAAGAGCTTTCTGAAATTCTGGTAGGAAAGATCATTCAGAAATATCAACAAGACAAAACAATAAGGTTAGTACAAAAACATAATATTTGAAGCAAGAGAACAGAATAATAGATAGTGAAAAGAAAAGAATTTGGAATGACAGGAGCAAACACCCATTCCAGATTTTTTTGTTTCCATTATTTCAGAGAAACAAGAAGTAACACTTTTTTGAAAAATAACCCTACACCAAGGGGCAACCAGCTTCATCAGGTATACTTTTAGTTCAATCAAGATGGGATGAGTGATCAAAATAGATGACATAGACGCAAAGCCAGTAAAATCAAGGCTTCCAGCGGTTTTTGAGGGCGATTTTCAAAGCCCCAAAAAATCCAATTTTATAGATGACATAGCGTTTTTGGAGTTAAAAAACGATTTTCGGGCAGTGAGATGA
>CALWEX010000023.1 GCA_944377425.1 uncultured Clostridia bacterium | reverse complement strand
ATTAGACAAAAACTTGGTTGGATGAGTCCTGTAGAATATAGGCTGTCTGCCTTAACTTCATAAAAACAGCGCAGCAGTTATTAAAACTGCTACGCTTAAAAAGTCTAACTTTTTGGGGTCACCTCAGAAGGTCGGTTTTTTGTTATATTATAATAAAAATTATTTTTTACTAAGTTGAAAAAAATAAATAAATAGTATCTTTATTAAATTTAGAGTTAATATATTTTTGATTATACTAAGTTTAATATTTAAGCGTATTATAATTCTTTTTTTGATAGATTTAATTATAAAAATAGGTTACAATATGATACATACAGCAGTAAAATTTGGAGGGATAATATTGTGCGGCAGATTTTATATTAATAACGATATAATAAGCTTAATTAAAAGACTTAAAAGCGATAGTGAGTTTTCACTTGAAATAAGTGCCGGCGATATTTTTCCATCACAAAAGGCATGGATTATTACTAAAGATAACAATAAATTTGATACAAAAGAGATTAAATGGGGTTTTAAAAACGGAAGCAGCGGTTTAATAATTAATGTACGCTCTGAAACTGTTTTCCAAAAGAAAATGTTTTGTAATGCTATAGAAAAAAGAAGGTGTGTCATTCCGTCTTCAGGATTCTACGAATGGAGCACAACAAAAGAAAAATATAAATTTTTTAGAAAAGACAATGAAGCTTTATTCATGGCCGGAATTTATGATGCAGATGATGACGGAGAGAGATTTGCGGTTTTAACAACTGAGGCTAATAAGTCTGTTTCGGATATACATGGCAGAATGCCTCTTATATTGGAAAAAAGCCAAGTTAGAAAATGGCTTAATGAAAATGACGAATATAAAGAAATTCTTGAGCAAACACCTGCTGAGTTAAAAAGAGAGTCGGATTTTGAGCAGTTAAAGCTTTTTTAACGGAAGGAGAGATTAGTTATGGCTGAAAATGTTGTAATTGTAAATGCGTGTCTTAGAGTGAAAAACATTTCAAGAACATTTGAATTAGGAAACTTTTTTGTAAAAAAATATATGGGCGGAAAAAAAGACGCTGTATTAAAAGAATATTTGCTCTCGGATATGGATTTAAAGCCGTTTAATAAAGAAATGGTTGAAGAACGTGATAAAGAGGTATCAGAAGGAAAAGAAGACAAGCTTATTAAATTGGCTGAGGAGTTTTCAAAAGCTGATACTGTTATAGTTATGGCTCCATATTGGGACATGTCATTTCCTTCTGCTTTAAAAATATTTTTTGAACATATTTCAGTTTGCGGTGTTACATTTAAGTATGAAAAAGATGGTACACCTAAAGGCTTATGTAAAGCAAATAAAGCAGTATATATAACAACTGCCGGAGGATATATAGGCGATTTTAATTATGGTTACGATTATACCAAAGGTCTTTTTAACTTTTTAGGAATAGATGATGTATACTTTTTAAGTGCTGAAGGCCTTGACATAATAGGAAATAATACAGACGAAATATTGTCAAACGCTAAAAAAGAGGCTGAAATATTAAGTGAAAAATTTTGAAAAATTAATCTAAAAACGCCGGATGTTATCCGGCGTAAATATAAATTAAAGTTTTTTACCGCATTTAGGACAATACTCAAAATCTTCATTTATTTCACTGCCGCAGTATGGACAAACACCCATGCGGCTGAAATTTTCGTCAATTAGAGTAAGGCTTTCATCGGTTATGGCAGTATTTTCACCTCTTGCTATTGAGTCACCAACGCTTTTATCAAGGCTGTAAAGAGCGCCGCAGCAGCTGGTTCTGACAAAATACTGTTTACCCCATTTAAAAAGCGGAATGAAAAATACGCTTAGACAGTTTGCTGTCATAATAATTTCGTAAGAACATATATTAGCACAGTTTTTGCATATTCCGCTTAAATTGTAAGGAATTATTCTTTTAACGGGAAGTACAGCTATAAAGAAAAACATTTTTTGCCTCCATTATGTATTCGCTTATTTAAAAGTAGCATAAATTTTGGATTTAAACAATATATAATACGTTTTTATGGCAACAAAATGTTGTATTAAACATAAAAGGTGATAAATTTAAAATAGTTTCAATAATTTAACTCTAAAATTCAATTCTTAACTTTAAATATTATTTGTAAATGTTGTTGTAAATACATTTATTTATTTAATAATCATTTTTTATTTAATTTTTTCAAAGTATATTTGAATAAAGATTTTACATATTTTGTAATAAGTGGTAAAATAATACCATTAATTTAACAGCTCCTGTAATAATTACACTTGATTTTTTGTTTAATACAAGAGTATAATGCGGTAATTAGTCAAAATACTTTTTATGCGTAAATGTATTTATGTTTAATATCTCACAGTAGAGTTGTGTTATTAAGCATTATTAGGAAAAAGGGGAAAGAAATATGAACATTAAGCGTCTTTATGTAGAGAAAAAAGAAGGCTGTGACATTGAGGCGGCAAGCCTGTTTAATGACATTAAAGTCAATCTTGGAATTGACGGACTTACTAAGCTGAAAATACTTAACAGATACGATGTTGAAGGAATTTCTGATAAGGATTTTCAAGCCGCTAAAACAACTATTTTTTCCGAACCACCTGTTGATAGGGTTTATGAGGAAAACTACGATTTTGGCGCATGCAGAGTTTTTGCTGTTGAATACCTTCCAGGACAGTACGACCAGAGAGCAGACTCAGCTATGCAGTGTATACAGATAATCTCACAAAAAGAAAGACCTGAAATTGCAGTTGCCAAAGTTTATGTGCTTGATGGCGATATTTCCGATGCCGATTTTGAGAAAATTAAGGAATACTGCATTAACCCTGTAGACTCAAGACAGGCAGCTCTTGAAAAGCCTGAAACTTTAGCTATGGTTATGGATTACCCAGAAGATGTTAAAGTTTTAGACGGATTTATAGATATGACAGAAGATGAAATAGCTGACTTAAGAAATACCCTTGAAACAGCTATGAGCCTTGAGGATATGCTTTTCTGCCAGAAGTATTTCCGTGATACAGAAAAAAGAAATCCTACAATGACTGAAATCAGGGTTATTGATACTTACTGGTCTGATCATTGCAGACACACTACATTCCAAACAAAAATAGAAAATGTTAATATAGAAGAAGGCACTTTTGCAGCACCTATAAAAGATGCCTACAACACATATTTAGATGTAAGAAAAGAAGTTTATAAGGATAGAACAGATAAAGACCAGTGTCTTATGGATATGGCTGTTCTTGGAATGAAAGTTTTAAGGCAGCGCGGCATACTTGACAACATGGACCAGAGTGATGAGATTAACGCATGTTCTATTGTTGTGCCTGTTGATGTAGATGGCAAAGACGAAGAATGGCTTATTATGTTTAAAAACGAAACACATAACCATCCAACAGAAATTGAGCCTTTCGGCGGTGCTGCTACATGTCTTGGTGGTGCTATAAGAGACCCACTTTCAGGCAGAGCTTATGTATATCAGGCTATGCGTGTCACAGGTGCGGCAGACCCAAGAGTAAGTGTAAAAGATACTATTAAGGGAAAACTTCCTCAAAGAAAGATAGTTACAGAGGCAGCAAGAGGATACAGCTCATACGGTAACCAGATAGGTCTTTCAACTGGACAAGTTGTAGAAATTTATCATCCTGATTATGTAGCTAAGCGTATGGAAATAGGCGCTGTTATTGCTGCGGCTAAAAAAGAAAACGTAGTAAGAAAAACACCTCAGCCTGGAGATGTTATAATTCTTACAGGCGGAAGAACAGGCCGTGATGGATGTGGCGGAGCTACAGGTTCTTCTAAAGAGCATACAGTTGAATCAATAGAAACTTGCGGCGCTGAAGTACAGAAAGGTAATGCACCTACAGAAAGAAAACTTCAAAGACTTTTCAGAAATCCTGAAGTAAGCAAAATGATTAAAAGATGTAATGACTTTGGTGCCGGCGGTGTATCTGTAGCTATTGGCGAGCTTGCAGATGGACTTGATATTAATCTTGACCTTGTACCTAAAAAATATGAGGGTCTTGACGGAACAGAGCTTGCTATTTCAGAGTCACAGGAAAGAATGGCTGTTGTTATAGCTGCTGAGGATAAAGATAGATTTATTAAATTTGCTCAAGAAGAAAACCTTGAAGCTACACCGGTAGCTGTTGTAACAGATAACAGAAGACTTGTTCTTAACTGGAGAGGCAAGGCTGTTGTTGATATTTCAAGAGATTTCCTTGATACTAACGGTGTTAAGCAAAGAACAGATGTTGAAGTTAAGATGCCTGAAGGCACAGCATATTTTGAAAAGACATGCGTTGACAGCACTTTAATTGAAAGTGATTTAAAACAGGCATGGCTTGATAATCTTTCAAGCCTTAATGTGGCAAGCCAGAAAGGCTTAGTTGAGAGATTTGATTCCACAATAGGTGCAGGAACTGTTCTTATGCCTTTTGGTGGCAAAAAGCAGCTTACACCTCCAGAAGCTATGGCAGCTAAGGTTCCACTTATTAAGGGTGAAACAAAAAC
Organism: uncultured Clostridia bacterium; assembly: GCA_944377425.1. Lineage (GTDB taxonomy): Bacteria > Bacillota > Clostridia > Lachnospirales > Anaerotignaceae > Neoanaerotignum_A. The sequence goes on along the minus strand of CALWEX010000023.1, from coordinate 12,427 downwards.
AGCTACTCTTATGTCATTTGGCTTTAATCCTGAAATTTCTGTTTGGTCACCTTTCCATGGCGCAGTTTATGCTGTTGTAGAATCTTTGGCAAAAATTGTTGCAGCAGGCGGAAAAGCAGAAGACATAAGACTTACTTTCCAAGAATATTTTGAAAAACTGGGAACAGACCCAGTTAAATGGGGCAAACCTTTTGCGGCTTTAGCAGGTGCCTTTAAAGCACAGATTGAAATGGGTGTTGCAGCTATTGGTGGTAAAGACAGTATGTCCGGTACATTTATGGACATTCATGTACCGCCTACACTTGTTTCGTTTGCAGTTGACGTAACTAAGGTTGACAATATAATATCTCCAGAATTTAAAGCAGCAGGCAATACAGTTGTTTACCTTCCTATGAAGAGGGACAAATACTATCTGCCAGATTATCAGTACCTTAAAAAGATGTTTAGTTTCGTAAATGGCCTTATTGAAAAGGGCGTATGTGTTTCCGCTCATACAGTAAGAGGCGGCGGCATTGCAGAGGCAATAAGCAAAATGTCATTCGGAAACGGCATAGGCTTTGAGTTTGATGAGGATATTACAATAGAAACACTCTTTAAGCCACAGTATGGCTCATTTATACTTGAGCTTGCTAATACAAAAGTTATAGACTTCATGGGTCTTGACGCTATTATTCTTGGAGAAACAACAAAAGAAAAATTCATTTCAATTAAAGACATAGAGATAGACATAGACGAAATGATTAAATGCTGGCAGGAGCCGCTTGAAAAGGTATTCCCTACAAAAGCAGCTGTTTTAACCGGCAAACCTGAGATTAAGCCTTATGAAGGCAGAAAAGAAAATGCATCAGTGGCAAAATTTGCAAGACCTAAAGTGTATATTCCGGTATTTCCTGGCACAAACTGTGAATATGATACAACAAGGATATTTGAGAAAGCCGGGGCTGATGTTACAACTCAGGTTGTAGCTAATATGACAGTACCAATGCTGGAAGCCTCAATAGAAAAAATGGTTTCAGAAATTAAGAAATCACAGATAGTTATGATTCCAGGTGGCTTTAGTGCCGGCGATGAACCAGACGGTTCTGGTAAATTTATAGCTGCTGTATTTAGAAACCCTGCTGTAAAAGAAGCTGTTATGGATTTACTTAAAAACAGAGACGGTCTTATGCTGGGTATATGCAACGGCTTCCAAGCACTTATTAAACTTGGCCTTGTGCCTTACGGTGAAATAAGGGATTTGGATGAAACAAGTCCAACTCTTACATTCAACTTAATAGGCAGACACGTATCATGCCTTGTTGATACTAAAATTGTTTCAACACTTTCCCCATGGCTTTGGGGAACAAATACAGGTGAGGTTTATACTATACCTGTTTCCCACGGTGAAGGCAGATTTGTGGCACCTAAAGACAAGATTGATGAATTAATAGCTAATGGCCAAGTAGCGACACAATATGTAGACAGTACAGGCAACGCGACATATGATATAAGGTTCAATCCTAATGGTTCAATGATGGCTATTGAAGGAATTACAAGTCCTGATGGACGTGTATTTGGCAAAATGGGCCATTCCGAGCGTATAGGCGATGGACTTTACAAAAACGCCGCGGGCAATAACAACCAGAAAATTTTTGAGTCAGGCGTAAATTATTTTAGATAAACAGGAGGAATACAGATGAAAGTTCTTACACTTGTATTAAGCTCTGTAGCATTGGCAGTTTCGGCGGTACTTCTTGCTTTTTCTATAGTAAATATAGTGCGCGGCGATAACTAATTGTTTTACTGATTATGAATAAAGGTGTGTTTATTGTTTAAAATAATCCTGCGGCAGTAATTAAACAATAGGAGGATTAGATGTTATGGTTAAAGTTGGTATAAATGGTTTTGGTCGTATAGGAAGACTTGTTTTAAGAGCTTCTGTAGAAAGAGACGATATTCAGGTTGTTGCTGTTAATGACCCGTTCATTGACCTTGATTATATGGAATATATGTTAAAATACGATACAATCCATGGTGTTTTTAAAGGTGATGTTAAAACAGAAAACGGCAAACTTATTGTAAACGGCAAAGAGATTATGGTATTTGCTGAAAAAGACCCTGCCGATATAAACTGGTCTAAAGCAGGCGCTGAGTACATTGTTGAGTCAACAGGTGTATTTACAACAATGGATAAGGCTTGTGCTCACTTTAAGGGCGGTGCTAAAAAAGTTGTTATTTCTGCTCCATCTAAAGATGCGCCTATGTTTGTTATGGGTGTAAACGAAGATAAGTACACAAAAGACATGAATATTGTATCAAACGCTTCATGTACAACTAACTGCCTTGCGCCTTTAGCTAAAGTTATAAACGATAACTTTGGTATTGTTGAAGGCCTTATGACAACTGTTCATTCAACAACAGCTACACAGAAAACAGTTGACGGACCATCTAAAAAAGACTGGAGAGGCGGTAGAGCAGCAGCTGGAAATATTATCCCTTCTTCAACAGGTGCGGCCAAAGCTGTAGGTAAAGTTATTCCTGAGCTTGATGGCAAGCTTACAGGTATGGCTTTCCGTGTACCTACATTAGACGTATCTGTAGTTGACCTTACATGTAAACTTGAAAAAGCAGCAACTTATGAAGAAATTAAAGCAGCTGTTAAAGCCGCTTCTGAAGGCAAGATGAAAGGTATCCTTGGCTATACAGAAGATGCCGTTGTTTCAAGCGATTTTATAACTGACCCAAGAACATCAATTTTTGATGCTGAAGCTGGTATTCAGCTTAACGATAATTTTGTTAAACTTGTAAGCTGGTACGATAATGAATGGGGTTATTCAAATAAAGTTGTTGACTTAATTAGTCATATGGCTAAGGTTGACGCTTAATAGTTAATTTTACTAATGCGGACATCTTCTTAAAATAAGGAGATGTCTGTTTTTTATAGTTTTTTGTAGACTTTTGGTTTAATATGTTTTAAAATAACAATATCAAAATTTTTACAGATAGGGGTTTTTCAAGTGAAGAAAATAGATGATATTATTGTTACTGGTCACAAAAGCCCGGACACAGACTCTATTTGCTCAGCTATTGCCTATGCTAATCTTAAAAATACTATAAATGGCGGCGGCTACAGAGCTATGAGAGCAGGAGACATCAATAAAGAAACAGAATATGTTTTAAACAGATTTGGTGTAGAGTGCCCAGAACTTATTGAAGATGTAAGAACTAGAGTATGCGATATTGAGCTTAAAAAAGTAAGCGGAGTAAGCGGCGAAATTTCAATTAAAGAAGCATACCTTAAAATGAAAAAAGAAGAAGCTGTTACATTAGCTATTACAAATAATGATGGCTATCTTGAAGGCTTAATTTCAATAGGTGATATTGCTTCTTCTGATATGGACGTTTACGACAATACCATTGTTTCTAAAGCAAATACTTCTTTTAAGAATATTGTTGATACTCTTGATGGTAAAGTTGTTGCTGGAAATGTAGAAGGTAACTTCAGCAGTGGTAAAGTATTTATTGGCGCAAATACTCCAGATATGATGGATGAGTACCTTTCAGAAGGCGACCTTGTAATACTTGGCAATAGATTTGAATCCCAGTATTTTGCTATTGAAAAAGGTGTTAGATGTATAGTTCTTGGCTCAAGCAGTACAGTTTCACCTATTATCAAAAGACGTGCAGAGGAGAAAGGCTGCATAATTATTTCTTCTCCTTATGACACATTTACAATAGCAAGACTTATTGACCAGAGTATGCCTGTTAAGTACTTTATGTCTACAAAAGACCTGCTTACATTCAGTATTGACGATTTTACAAATGATGTAAAAGAGACAATGGCTAAAAACAGACACAGATACTTCCCTGTTCTTGATGAAAACGGCAAGTATATAGGCCAGATTTCAAAGAGGTCATTCCTTGATACAGACAAGAAAAAAGTTATACTTGTTGACCACAACGAAAGAAATCAGGCAGTAAACGGCATTGAGTTTGCTGATATACTTGAAATTATTGACCACCACAGACTTGGAAATATTGAAACTATCAATCCTATATTCTTCAGAAACCAGCCTTTAGGATGCACAGCTACTATTGTTTATAAAATGTATAATGAGAACAATGTTAAAATTGAGCCTCATATAGCTGGCCTTCTTTGCTCTGCTATACTTTCGGATACACTTATGTTCCGTTCACCTACATGTACTGCTGATGATAAAGAAGCAGCAGAAAAGCTTGCTGAAATAGCAGGTGTTGATGTTCAAGCTCATGCTGAGGAGATGTTTAAAGCAGGAAGCGACCTTGCTTCTAAAACACCAGAAGAAATTTTCTACACAGACTATAAGAAATTTAATGCTTCAAACATGAGTTTTGGCGTTGGCCAGATTACATCAATGAACAGTAGCGACCTTGAAAGCATTAAGCCGGAAATAAGCAAATTTATGGACGAGCTTCTTGCACAAGGCGGCATGGACATGCTTATATTTATGCTTACAAATATTATTGATGAATCTACAACACTTGTATTTAAAGGCGCAAGAGCTAAAGAGGTTATTCAGGCAGCTACAAACGCTATTTCAACAGATGGTGAATCTGTATTTGCTCCTGGTATGGTTTCAAGAAAAAAACAGCTTATACCTCAGGTTTTAGCAGCATTACAGCAGTAATAATTATCTATAAAAATCCACTTCATTGATTTGAAGTGGATTTTTTATGTTTAAATATATGTACAACAAAAATATTCATTGGGATAATTTTTATGAGTATAAACTTATAGGTACTTAATAATAGGCAATGATTACAATTAATATAATCATAATTTTAAAACGTGATATCTGGTTTTCAAACAATTATTAAAAAAGCTTTATTTAATAGTTCCTCAAATATTTAATTTTATGTTTTAGCAAATAATATTAAGGTGTTAGCCGTATAGTATTTAATTTTAATGAATTTATGTCGATATAAATAATGATAGTGTTCTATATTATGACAATACTTTGCACTTGATTAGCTTACGCTAACTAACTGCGCTTTAATAGTGCCTAAGGAGGAAGTATTTAGTGTGGAAGACCAGAAAAACTGGAAAAATGCTGTAAATGAATATAAGGGTATTTTAGAATTTCTGAATGAAACATCAGATGATAATTTTTTCTTTTATGATTTTAAGACGAAAAAAATACATTTTACAGATAGAATAAAAGGCAAAATAGCATTATTTAATAACAGCACATCGTGTAGCCTTGAAGAATGGAAAAGTATAATTTATCCATCAGACCAAAAGGTTTTTATAAACGAAATAAGAAAAGTATTCAGCAAGCATAAGAAACTTTCTATTGAATATAGGATATTTAATAGATTTGGAGATGTTATATGGATTAACGCCCATGGCAGTGTTATACGTGATAAAAACGATAATCCATTGTTTATGGTAGGTCGTTTGTCAGAAAGCGCTTTAACTAAGAAAGCTGACCAATTTACAGGAACTTTCAATATTGACGGTTTAAAAGAAGAATTGGAAAAGCTTTTGCTTACAAGACAAAATGGGTATCTGCTTATTGTTGGTGTAGATAATCTTAAAAGCATAAACATTAAAAAAGGCTGGAGTTATGGTAATGAAATATTAAAGCTTATTCCGCAATATTTGGAAGATGCAACAAGCGAAAACAGAGTTTATCGTGTTAATGGTGACTGTTTTGCTGCTATTATATTAAGTACAGACAAAGAAACGGTAAAAGTTGTATTTTCGCGCCTTCAAGAGTGCATGAAAGGACAGTGTACTTTGTCTGGTGGTTGTATACCACTTCAAAAGTACAATGTACCGGATGCAGGCACTTTATATCAATATGCTGAAAACTCGTTAGATCATGCTAAAGCAAGTGGTAAAAATAAGCTGAGTTTCTTTTCTGCTGAGGATTACGAGAAAAACTTGGCCGTTTTGGAATTAAAAGAAGAACTTTATCAAAGTGTGCGCTCAGGGTTTGAGGGCTTCACTCTTTATTATCAGCCACAGGTGTATACAGACTCTTTAAAGCTTTACGGAGCAGAAGCTCTGCTGAGATTTTATTCACCAAGACGCGGCATAGTTTCACCTGTAGAATTTATACCTATATTGGAAGAAACAGGCTTAATTATACCTGTTGGAAACTGGGTATTAGAAACTGCTCTAAAACAGTGCAAAAAATGGCAGAAGTGCATACCTAAATTTAATATGAGTGTAAATATGTCCTGTTGTCAGCTTGCCAAAAAGGATATAGCTTTGGATGTTATTTCTTGTTTAAACAAAATAGGCGTATCAGCTGAATGTCTTACTATAGAAATAACTGAAAGTTCGGCGTTATTATGCATACAAAACATAAATGATACTTTTTTAGCATGGAAAAAGATTGGTATTCATATTTCAGTTGATGATTTTGGCACAGGTTATTCAAGCCTTGGCAGACTGAAAGAAATGAAAGTAAATGAAATTAAAATTGATAAATGCTTTGTAAGCGAGCTTCAGAGCAGTGTATATAATCATAGACTTATAAGCAATATGATTGAGCTGGCTGACAGTCAAGGTATGGATGTATGCTGTGAAGGTATCGAAACAGTAAGCGAATTAATAGAACTTAAGGAATTAAAACCTAAATTGCTTCAGGGTTATTTTTTCTCAAAACCATGTCCGCCTGATGATTTTGAGGCACTGTATTTTGATAAATACAATGAAAAATTTAAAAACAGAATTAAGAAAGAAAATGAGTGTTTAAGCAGTCAATATTCAGTTGCTAACTTGCCTTCAATTCAATGGACAGAAGAAGAAATGGCTCATGCAATTTTATCTGCTGAAAACGACATATTCTATGTAAGCGACTTGGACACATACGAGCTTTGCTATCTTAACGCCGCAGGGCGCAAATCGCTAAATGTTAAGGATTATGCTGGTAAGAAATGCTATAAAATACTTCAAGGTCTTAATAAGCCGTGTGAGTTTTGTACTAATCATCTTTTAAAAGAAAATGAGTTTTATGTTTGGGAGCGCCAGAATGAGTATTCAGGCAGACGCTACTTATTAAAAGATAAATTAATAACACATAATGGCAAAAAGTTCAGACTTGAAGTTGCTATGGATATTACAAATAGCGAAAATGTAAGTAAAGGCATAAAAGAACGTTTGTCATTTGCTGAAAAAGTAGTTGGTTATACAAATATATTAACTAATACAACAGATTATAAAGAGGCTGTAAATGATGCTTTAAAGCTTTTGGGAGAGTTTTATCAAGCTGACAGAGCATATTTATTTGAACTAAACGAAGTATATGGTTATTGGGTAAATACATTTGAATGGTGCGGAAAAAATGTTGTTCCGCAATATGACAACCTGCAAGCTGTAGAACGTGCCGTTGTAGCACAGTGGATTGACGCTTTCCAATGCAATCAATCGGTTATTATATATAATCTTGACCTATTGCAGAAAACAAACCCTGAACTTTGGGAGCTTTTAAGTACTCAGGATATATCAAGACTTATTGTTTCTCCTTTACGTGATAGAGAAAAAGTAATAGGTTTTATTGGTGTTGGTAATCCAAGGTGTGCTATTAATGATGATTCTCAAATACGAGTTTTGTCTAACTTTTTACTGGGCAGAATGAGACAGGAAAAAAATGAAATACACCTTCGCAGTCTTCTTCGCGCAAACTATCATAGTATACTTGATATTTTGAGTGTTGGTCTTTGGGTTATATATATAGATAAAAAGAACAACAGAAACGAGTTTATTGTTGATGATACTTTAAGACGAATATTAGGTCTTTCTTCAATGCCAGGCCATGAAGAGTGTTACAATTTCTGGTATAACAGAATAAGCAGCGGCTATTATAACTATGTTAATGATACTATAAAATGGATGATAGAGTCTTGGAGTATAGTACAGATGGAATATATTTGGCAGCATCCGCAAAAAGGTGAAGTTACTGTTAGATGTATTGGTGCTAGGGTACCAGACGAAAATGGAAAGATTTGCTTAAAGGGATACCATAGAATTATAAGTGATGTGGACAGGCCAAGGGCAGTACCTGATAGCGAATCAAAAGCTGTTTTTGAATATAATGATATAAACCATACTGCTATTTTCCATTATGGCCGGTCTGTAATTGCTGGTAGCGATATAAAAGAAACAAATTTTCCACAGTCATGGATTGATTCGGAAATAGTACATCCTCATTTTGCTTCTGAATTCAGACATCTGTTTTCTATGATACGTATGAAGGAGCAGTTCGATGAGTTTGAGGTGCTGTTAAAAACAAAATCCGGCACATATGAGTGGTTTAAAATTTCTTTGAAGCACTCAAGCAAAGAAGAAAAGGACCTTGATACTGTAATTGTTACAGCTAAACCTTTTGGCAGTTATCGTCTGCTTGAAATTGAACATAGAAGAATACGGCAATTTTATAAAGCACTGCTTTCAGAAAATGTTGCCTATGCAGAAGTTGATTTAGAAAGCGGCCAGATTAAATCTATAGGTGGATTATGGAGCATATATAGACAAGATTATCAAAAAAATTCAAAACATTTTATAGATTTTATGATGACAAAGTTCGAGAAGTATTTATCGCCTGAAGACTTGGAGGAAGTAAAGAAATTCAGGAATGAAGAGAACTGGAATAAAATGTTTGAACGTGGTGAAATCTGTAAGCGCTTTTATTATAAACGAATGATAAAAGGTCAAATGCACTGGGTGGAAATGGTTTTCCATTTATTTAGAGAAAGTATTTCCAGAAATGTGTATGCTTTAATTTATTTGAAAGACATACATAATCAAAAAGAACGTGAGCTCCTTCAAATTGAAGCTGCTACAGTTGATCCCCTTACAGGTGTGCTTAACAGAAATGCTTTTGAAAGAGAAGTATGCAGATATGCTTTTTCAAGTAAAAATGAGATTTGTGGCGTTTTTGTTCTTCTTGATGTTGATAATTTTAAAAATATTAATGATGAAAAAGGCCATTTGGTAGGAGATAAAGCTTTACAATGCTTTGCTGAAATTATACGTTCAACATTCAGGGAGTCTGACTTTGTTGGAAGACTTGGCGGTGATGAATTTATGGTTTTTGTAAAAGGCGAAATTAGAAAAGAAGACTTAAATGTAAGAATGAATGAATTACTTAACAAATTCAATAATAATGAATGTTTACCTATGACAAGCAGTATAGGAATAACTTATGCATATAGAAACGATATTGATTATAATAAGTGGCTGCATGAGGCAGATGTGGCACTGTATTGTACTAAAAAGAATGGTAAAAACGGCTTCAGCTATTATGATGAATTTAAAGAAAGTGAAAATTTATAACACAATAATAGTATTAAATTAGGTTTTATCATGATGTTTAGTATACTATATGGAGTTTTAAAGCTTAATTAAAAATAAGACATATAGATTCTGCTTGTATTAAATTAAAACATCAAAAATAGTATATGAAGTTGATATTATATTATTTAGTTAGATTTGAAATGTGAGGTGATTAATTAAAGGATTTTTATTGTTTTATGAAGAATGAAAAATTTTGATTATGAAACAAATAAAGCGAAATCAGAAGAATATAATTGAAGGCTAACAGTATATGAAAATACATTAATAAATTCCTTGATAAATGATAAGAATTAGAAATATTGGATGTATAAATATTGTACTTGTATCAGAAAATCTAGGAAGTCTTATCATAATTAATTTTTTATAAAACATATTGAAATTACTATTACAAAAAGGCGAATATAAAAATTTAAAGAAAAGCTTAGTTTTGTAAGCTAATATTAAATTTAAAGGAAGTGATGTGGATAAATAGGTATGAAGAATAATTGATATAAATAAAATTTGAATAGACATAATATGAAAAACATAATTTGAAATAATTATATGCTAAAACTTGATAATTAATGTTTAAGAGATTAGGGTTATATAATCACAGTATAATGGATAATCAAAAAACGTGATATAATATCAAAGCAGTAATACCATTGTGCTCAGTGGTTTGAAAAGTTATTTTTTGTTACTGAATATTTGATTTTTATAGACCATATAACATTTTTAGAACAAAAAATAATTATAGATTTTTTCATTGGAACTTAGTGAAATAAAGCCAATAAACTTACTATGAATAAGTGTAAATTATGGGTAAATGAAATAATAACAAAATATAAAATACTTTTTTGTTTTAAAAAAGTTATCTTTTCAAAAAATACGAATTAAGTATATCAAACCTGGCTGCTTGGGTAATTATTAAATATAGTCTTGATAAATTACTGGTTAAATGGCAGTTATTACTCAAAGCATATATAAAAAACACGATATTTTGTGTATTTAATAATTGTAATATAATAGTTTGTTTTGTATACAACACTTTTTTAATAACAAATATAATTAATTTGTTGCCTTAAAATAGTATGTTCGTATGTTAAATAAATATTTAAATGTGTAAATATTATTCTTTATCTGTTCCTTAGGCTCAACCAAATATATAAAGACATGTATACTGTGTATTTTGGGTATTGATAGGTTGAATTACCTGAGCGGGCAGTTCCATTTTGGATAAAATCTATAATATATAGAAATATAGTTATTTTCTGAAAGAGGGGAAGAAACTGATGGAAAACATGCAATCAGGGCGTAAGATTAAAAAGAGTATACGTAAGCGTATTATGGAGGGATACTTTACAGTTACTTTGATATCTGCACTGTTAGGGGTTATAACAATCATATCATTAAGTGTATTGTTTGTTTTTTATAGCAATATGACTAATTTAGATGCAGAGCGAGTATCTCTTTCTAATATTATTTATTCACATCATCAATGGCGTTCAGACCTGATTAACAGCTTGGAGAGCGATACTTCTTTTACAGGCAGTCTGGATTCTAAAACTTGTACTTTTGGTAAGTGGCTGAATGATTATATAGAAAATGGCAAATCTGATAAAATTAAGTCAATGGCGCAGCAAATTTCCAAATCTCACGATGAGCTTCATAGTTTGGCAGGGGAATTGATTAATATACATAGTAGCGCTCCTGAGACAGCTGTAGAGCGCTTTTTTTCAGAGTTAGATCCAAAAGCTAATGAAGTAATTGATGGCTTGCTTGAGATTGATAATGAGTATTATTTGCAGATGGAAGCTAATACACGCAATTTTGAATTGTTGATGTATATAGTTATTGCTGTTATTGTGTTTGCTATGATTGCAATTATCTTCTTTTCATTTATCTATGGCAGAAGGTTGGCTAATCAGATAGCATTGCCTATAATGATGGTGGCAGATTGGTCAAGTGAATTATCATTTGGTGCGGTCGATTTAAGTGTTTCAAATGATGAGATTTCAAAGATAGAGAAGGAAAATTCTGATAATGAAGTTGGTCTGATGATTTCTGCTTTCCAAAAAATGTCAGATAATATTCGTGAAAATGTTGAAGTTGTTCAGCGTATTGCTGACGGTGATATGACTGCTTTTGTAAAGATTCGCTCACGACGTGATAGTTTAGGAAAGAGCCTGTACCGTTTGGTTCAGTCTAACGATATTATGTTTAATGAGATTGTGGATTCGGCGCATGCTGTTGCATCTGGCGCAGATGAGATTGCCAGTGCGAGTCACATGCTTGCTGATAGCAGTACAACACAGGCATCCGCAGCACAGAATCTTTCTGACGAAATGAAAAATATCAGTAATCTTATTCATTCCAATGATGAAAAGGCACAAGCTGCATATGAGGTTACTAAGGAAATCAAAGTTGACCTTCAAACAAGCAATGAGCATATGAAAATATTGTGCGACTCTGTTATTCATATGCGAGATGCTTCCAAAGAGATTGCTACTGTTATGAAGTCAATTGATAATATTACATTTGAAACTAATATATTGGCCTTAAATGCTGCAATTGAGGCTTCACGTGCAGGTGATGCAGGAAAAGGATTTGCTGTGGTTGCAAATGAGGTACGTGCTTTAGCAATGAAGAGTGCAGAAGCAGCAAAGGAAAGCCGTAAACTTATTGAAAACAGCATAAAACAAACTGAAGAAGGAGCTAATATTGCTACGGCATCAGCTGAAATTTTTGAAGAAATTAATAAGAAAATCGGTCAAATCATTGAAATTGTTGAGCAGGTATCTGGTTTATCTAGCCATCAGATGGAAAGTATACGTCATGTAGCAGAATCTGTATCAGATATTACAGAAGCGGCAACAAGAAATGCTGCAATAAGTGAAGAGTCAGATGCTTCTAGCCAAGAGATGCGTAATCAAGCAGCTTTCTTACGTGACAAGATGAAGCACTTCAATTTGCGTAAGCGTGAGAAGGGTAAAGCTTATATTCCAAATGAAAAGCAGAACGATACAGAGTTTATCGAATACGCTAATAAGGCATATCAGATAAAAGAAACAACAGGTAAGTATGGAAATGAGTATATTGACCCAAATGGACGTGAGTCAGAAG
>CALWEX010000022.1 GCA_944377425.1 uncultured Clostridia bacterium | reverse complement strand
ATACGTTCTATTTCATCATCATCTGTTAAAATTCAAGGCTCATCAAGCAACTACAGAGTGGATGATGCTGACGATATAGATGTTGATGTTGATGACGGAAGAAGCAATATAGACGATTATGACGACCTTGTTGACGCTTTAAACGATGATAATAAGATTGCTGAAGTAACACTTGAGTACGACGATGATAATTATATAGTTTCAATAGAGGGTTATATTTCAGGTGGTACAGGCTTGCTTTCAAGTATTGATACTTCTGGCAAAAAAATAACTATAGAATTTGAAAGCGGAACTACTACAAAATATGATTATAAGAGCAGTATTAACGTGGATTTAAGGTACTATTCATCAAATATTGAAGGCCTTGAAAAAGCTATAGACGGCGAGAAAAAGGCTGACAGAGAGGTAGATATAACCGTAAATTCTGACGGATATATTACAGATATTGAATCAAACGATATTTAAAATTTAAGCAAACAAATACCGGGGCTTTGCCGTAAGGCGAGCCCCATTAAATTTAAGGAGATAAAATATGCTTTACAGCCAAAACATAAAAAAAGCGGTAAACATTGCTTTTAAGGCGCATGAAGGCCAGTATGATAAAGGCGGCTATCCGTATATTATGCATCCACTGCATTTGGCAGAGGAAATGACAACAGAAAATGAGGTTATAACAGCGCTTCTGCATGATGTGCTGGAGGACTCGGAAATATCACTGGATTTTATTAAAGAGCAAGGCTTTTCTGAAGATGTAACAAATGCTTTAGTATCTCTTACAAGGCGTAAAGATGAAGAATACAGCGAGTATATAAAAAGAATAAAAAATACAGGCGGAATAGCTTTAAGTGTTAAAAAAGCAGATTTACGACATAATATGGCATTGGAACGTCTTGAAAATTTAACTGAAAAAGATAAAGAACGCCTAATAAAATACAAAGTTTCGTATAAAGAACTTACAGAGGAATAATATACTTGAAAACCTATCGGATTATAGATAAAATATAACGGAGGTGATTAAATGCGAGTTTCCACAAAAGGAAGATATGCTTTAAGAATAATGATAGACTTGGCAGAACATAACACAGGGGAATATATACCGCTTAAAGAAATTTCGGCACGCCAAGGCATAACTATAAAATATATGGAACAGATAATACCGCAGCTTAATAAAGCAGGGTATTTAAAAAGCCTTAGGGGTAACGGCGGCGGATACCGCCTTGCCAAAAGCCCTGAAAGCTATATAGTAGGCGATATACTAAGAGTAATGGAAGGCCCTCTTTCGCCGGTAGCGTGTATAGACGGCGATGAAGTTGACTGCCAGAGAGGGCAGGCATGCCAGACTGTTTGGTTTTGGCACGGTCTTAAAGATGTAGTCGATAAATATGTAAACAGTTTTACTTTAGCTGATTTTCTCTCCAAAGAAACAAATGAATAAGAGGAGTTAAATATGGAGCTGAAATATAAAAAGCTTTTCCTTTTTGATATAGACGGTACTGTGTCGGTGGGAACTAAGTTTATTGAAGGAGCCAAAGAGCTTTTGGAATACATTTCTCAGTCAGGCAGAAAATATATATTTATTACCAATAATTCCACAAAAAGCGTTTCTGATTATATACTTAAATTCAGCCAAATGGGTCTTAAAACCACAGAAGATAATTTTGTAACGGCAGCCAGCGCGACGGTTAAATATATACGGAATAAATATAAAGATGGGAAAATATATACTATAGGTACAAAGTCTTTTGTTGCAGAGCTGAAAAAAGGCGGTGTTAATGCCATAGAGGAGTTCGACAAAGACACAGCATGTGTGCTTGTTGGCTTTGATAATGAGCTTACATACAAAAAAATAGAAACAGCCTGCCATATTTTAAGCCTTACAAATGCTGACTATGCCGCAACTAATCCGGATTTGGTGTGCCCGGCGCCTTTTGGCTTTATACCAGACTGTGGTGCTATATGCCGTATGATAAATGAGGCGGTGAAAAGAGAGCCTGTTTTTATAGGTAAGCCAGAAAGCCTTATTGCTGATATATGCCTTGAAAATACAGGTTTAACCAAAGAAGAAACGGTTATTGTAGGTGATAGACTTTATACGGACATACTTTTAGGTGTTAAAAACGGTATAGATACTGTAGCCGTATTTACTGGTGAGACTAATGCAGAGGAAATAAGTTTAAGCCATTATAAGCCGAAATATGTTTTTAATTCAGTAAAAGAGCTTTTTGAATTGATAAAAAACTGATGCAAAGAGGGTGTTTTAAATAAGTAATATGGGAATTAAAAAAAGCGTACTTGTGTTTTTATTATTTGTAATGTGTATTGGAAATGTGTGCTTTGCTAAAGCGGAAAATACTGACTTTCAGTACAGTATAGACGTAAATTTAACCAATAATCAAGTAATGGTATATAAAAAAGACCAAAACGGACAGTATACAATACCATATAAAACTTTTGTCTGCTCTGTTGGCGAAGGAACACCAGAAGGAGAGTTTTACACCAGCGATAAATATGAGTGGAGAGCGCTTTTTGGTAATGTATATGGCCAGTATGCTACTAGAATAACGGGTCATATACTTTTTCACTCAGTGCCGTATTTAAAAACGGATAAATCAACACTTGAGTATGAAGAATACAATAAACTGGGAGAAACGGCGTCTATGGGCTGTATAAGGCTTTGTGTTGCTGATGTAAAGTGGATATACGACAACTGCCCTTCGGGCACAAAAGTGCGTATGTTTAAGAGCAACGAAGCAATGCCGCTTCCTAAGCCGGAAGCCATAAAAATAGATGTAAAGGATATACAAAAGCGTGGCTGGGACCCAACTGACCCGGATATAAATAACCCGTGGAACAGTGGCGACAATAATGTAAAAAAATCTGAGCCGGAAAGCATTGAGATTATAAAAGAACGTGACTCAAAAACATCATCAAAGAATGAAGCGGAAAAAATAAATTATGAAGTTAAAACTGTTGATGTTTACGCCAAATGGTACTACAGGGCAAAGGCGCTTTATATAAATGGTGAATATTACGTTTCTATGCCGGAAATACTGGATTTTTTAACAGCTGTTGGTGTTAATATAAATACTCAGAACACAGCTGGAGACGGCTTTATTGTAATGCTGGATAATTTATGCACTGTAAGCGATAATGAGCTTAACACAATAATTGCCGAAAACTCAGCTCAAAATAAAAAAAGCGTATTGCTTTGTTACGGCGGAAATAAGATTAAAACGGATGTTTACAGCTATGAAGGCAAAAACATGTTTAATATAGGCACTGTATGTTATATAACAGGCTGTAAAACTGTTATAAATGGCGACGAAATAACTATATATAAGTAATTTATACAGCTAAAATCAGGCGATAAAAAGCCTGATTTTTTATTTTGTTTTATAAAAAAGTTTAATAAGTATGCGAAATTATAAAAAATACTCATGTGTTTTTAAGGGTTTGATTTAAAAATAAAAAGACCTAAGCCATATGGCTTAAGCCTTAATTGATTTTGTTGTATGTAGTTTTATTTCTCCGGTGTAATAATTACAACACAGCGTGAGTTTTTAACAACATGAGCTGTAACAGAGCCAAGTATTGTTTGATGACCAGGTTTGGATGACTTAGTCATAATAATAGCGTGTACTTTATTTGCGTTAGCATACTCTATTATTTCTGTGCCGGCAGATTTGCCTACAAGAACTTTTTTATCGCAAACTTTGTATCCGTCAAGCTGTTTTTCCACATCGTCAAGCATAGGCATGTTTTCTTCGTATACCTTTTCTGGCTCAAATTCAGTGCGGATAAAAGACTCATAGTCTTCTTTAACAGTTACAATGGCTATTTCTACTTCTTTAGGGTCGTAGAGCTTTCTTACAAGGTCTACTGATTTCATACAGCGTTCTGAACCGTCAACAGGCAGTAAAATTTTTTTCATATTAAAAACCTCCCCGTGAAATACCTCAAGGCGATGTTTTAACAACACCGGGCTGGATTTAACTTTTTGTTCTTATGTAAATATTATACATCGTGGCGTAATTATGTCAATGCTTTATGCCAATAAATATATAAAATTTTATTATTCGGTAAAATAATTGTTAAACATGCATAAACGGATATATTTTGATTTGAATTTGGTATGCATGTAAAACAGATAAAAAGCTTTTAATAATACATAAAATTTTTTATATCCGTTAAAAATATGCTGTAAAATAACTAAATAATTTTAAAGCCTTAAGGGGTATGAAAAATTATTAATACTGCATGTTATAGGACATATCCCAGAACATAGCCTCATATCGGCTGCAATTAATCATTATTTCTTCAAGATACTTAATTTGTTTTTCGGTGTAGTTTTCTGTAACGGCGTCTATAAAGTTTATAATTTCGTCGTTGGCGGCAGAATACTCAGCAGAGGAATATTCGTCAATCCATTCTATATAAGGGTTATTTTCTAAATTTCCAGTGATTTTTACATAATCGCCTATATATTTATAGCTCCATGAACAGGAAAGAACGGCTGTAGCTATTTCGGCAAGACCATCTTTAAAGCCTACAGAGAGCATGTAGTTTGTGTAGGATTCATTTACAATACCCATTTTAGAATTATCTATCATTTCTCGTGTAATTCCAAGGCGTTTTAAGTACTCACGATGAACAGCGTTTTCTGTGTCTATTGTAGCTGTAATTAACGAAGCAAACATGCGTAAATCTTTTTCACTGTGACTTTTTACAAGACCAATAGCAAAAAGTTTTGCATATTCCATAAGGTAAAGATGGTCTTGTATCATATAAAATCTGAATTTTTCAATAGGGAGTTTGCCGCTTGAAAGCTCACAAACAAAAGGATGTTTGTTGTATCCGTCCCATATATCTTTTACACATTCAAAAAGTCTTTGAGATACCTTCATTTTATGCCTCCTTAATAATGAACGTTTAAATATACTTAATTTGTTTATAATTATAATATCTGATTTAATTTTGTTTGTAAATAATACAAAAGACTGAAAACCTTTTCACTTGCAATTTATATCATTATAATTTAATATGAGTGTTAAAGTTGTGTTTTGTTTTGTGATTAATTGTATTATTTTATGGATTGGAGGCAATATATGAAAGTTCTTATTATCGGCGGTGTTGCCGCGGGAACAAAAACAGCGGCTAAAATTAAAAGACTTAACCGTGATGCTGAGGTTTTAATCGTTTCAAGCGGTAAAGATATATCATACGCTGGATGTGGTCTGCCTTACTATGTAGGCGGCGCTATTGAAAGCAAAGACAGTTTAATTGTTAATTCTCCTGAAAAATTTTCAGCTCTTACAAATGCAGATGTACGTACATTAAGAGAAGTTTATAAAATAGATACAGCTTCTAAAAAGGCTTATGCCAAAAATTTATTAACTGGTGCTGATGAGGAATACAATTACGATTCATGTGTTATATCAGTTGGTGCTTCTTCTATAGTGCCTAATTTTGAAGGTGTTAAACTTCCAGGTGTATTTACAATGCGCCTTCCTGATGACGCCATTAATTTAAGAGATTTTATTAAAAATACAGGTGCTAAAAAAGCCGTTGTTGCTGGCGGTGGATTTATAGGCCTTGAAACAGCTGAAAACTTAAAGGCACAAGGCCTTGATATTACTGTTATTGATATGGCAAGCCAGATAATGACAAACTTCGATAGGGATATAGCTGATTACTGCCGCCGTCAGATGGTTAAAAGCGGTATAAGAATAATGACATCAACTAAAATAGAGGGTATTACAGGCACAGATAGAGTTACAGGCGTAAAAACAGATAAAGGCTCTGTAAGTGCTGATTTGGTTGTGCTTTCTATAGGAATTAAGGCAAATACTGCTTTCCTTAAAGATTCAGGAATAGAAATGGACGCTAAAGGCCTTATTAAAGTTGATGAAAAGCTTAGAACAAATGTAAATGATGTTTATGCAGCAGGTGACTGTGCTACAGTTAAAAACCGCATTACAGGCAAATATGTTTGGTCGCCTATGGGTTCATCTGCCAATATGGAAGGCCGTGTACTTGCTGGTGTAATATGCGGCAGAGATGTTAGCTATAAAGGAGTTTTAGGTACAGCCGTTGTTAAACTTACAGGCTTTAATGCCGCAAGAACAGGCCTTGGTGAGGAACAGGCAAGGGAAATGGGTTACGATGTAATTTCATTCCTTACTGTAACAGATGACAAGGCGCATTATTATCCAGGCTCATCATTAAATGCTTTAAAGCTTATTGCTGATAAAAATACTCATAAAATATTAGGTCTTCAGGCAGCAGGCGCAGGTGCAGTAGATAAGTGGACAGATACTGTAGCTATGGCTATATCAATGGATGCTAAGGTTGAAGATTTGCAGGACCTTGATTTATGCTACGCTCCTCCATTTTCAACAGCAATTAATCCTGTTGTAACAGCTGCTAATTTGCTTATAAATAAAATCAACGGCGATATTATTTCAATGACTCCTATTGAGTATATGGACGGCGCAGCTGAAGGCTACCGCACAATAGACGCCACAAATGAGGGCGAGGTTGCGGCACAAGACCATATAATTCTTACAACAGTTACAGGACCTTTAGCCGGATATGATAAAGACGAGAAGATACTTATTATATGCCGCAGAGGCCGCTTGGCATACCTTATGCAGAACAGATTAAGACATTTCGGCTATACAAATACTGTTGTACTTGAAGGCGCAAACTTCTTTAATGATGTTAAGCCGCCTAAAGGCGAAGGAACAACACTTTCTGCTAATGAAATAACAAGAGTTAAAGCATTAGGATTTTTAATTAATAAAGGCACAAATAACTTTAACTGCCGTGTTATAACAAGAAACGGAAAAATAACAGCTGAAGAAAATCAGCGTATTGCAGAAGCTGCAAGATTATACGGAAATGGAAATATAGCCATGACAGGCAGGCTCACAATGGAAATAGAAGGCGTACCTTTTGAAAATGTAGATGCTATAAGAGCATACCTTGCAGACGGTGGCCTTGCTACAGGCGGTACAGGCTCTAAAGTACGTCCTGTGGTATCTTGCAAAGGTACTACATGTCAGTATGGCCTTATTGATACTTATGATATATCTCGTAAGGTACACGAGCTTTTCTTTGTGGGCTACAGTAATGTTAAGCTTCCGCATAAGTTTAAAATTGCAGTTGGCGGCTGCCCGAATAACTGTGTTAAACCAAACCTTAATGACTTGGGTATAGTAGGTCAGAGAATTCCTGATTACAATACTGATATGTGCCGTGGATGCAAGACATGCCAGATTGTAAATACTTGCCCAATTAAAATAGCTAAAATGAACGATGACGGTTCAAAGCTTGTTATAGATGAATCTGCATGCAACCACTGCGGCAGATGTATAGGTAAATGTCCGTTTGGCGCTATTAACTCAGGCCAGACAGGCTACAAGATATATATTGGCGGAAGATGGGGCAAAAAGATAGCTCACGGTCAGGCACTTGAAAAGATATTTACAACTGAGGACGAGGTTTTGGATGTTGTTGAAAAGGCTATACTTCTTTTCAGAGAGCAGGGCATTACAGGCGAGCGTTTTTCTGATACAGTAGAAAGATTAGGTTTTGAAAACGTACAGTCCCAGCTGTTATCTAACGACTTATTATTAAGAAAAGACGATATTATAGGCGCTCAGGTTCACCTTGTAGGCGGAGCTACATGCTGATATAAAATAAATAAAGTTAAATAAAATAAAAATTTAATAACATTTTGGTGATAAATTTTATTATAATTGTTGATAAATCAGTATGTTTAAATAAAATACTGTGTAAAAACACGGATGATTTTTTATTTACAATATTGAATTATTGTATTACTCTGAAGCCCTCTCCGTGTACTTCAGATGAGTTCATAACAATCATAAAAGACTGTTCATCTGTGTTTTTAACCTGTTTTTCTATGGCTGACATTTCTTTGTCACTGCATGCTACAAGAACAACCTGTTTTTCGCCTTTTTTATATCCGCCTTTGCCGTAAAGAATTGTAGAACCTCTGCCGGAACAGTCGTTTATGGCATCGCATAACATTTCGCCGTTTTCTGTAACTACAAAGCCGACTTTTTTGGAGTTAAGCATACTCATTGTTTTGTCAACCATAACAGCAAAAAGAAAATTAATAATCATGCCGTATATTATGCCGTCTATGTCTTTAAATATAATTCCGCCAGCAAGTATTATACCTATATCCGAAAGAAAGGCTATTGTGCCCAGCTTTAAATGAGGCTTTAATGCTTTGCAGGCCATTATAATAAAGTCTGAACCGCCTGTAGACGATTTTCTGGCATAAATCATTGCATAACCCATACCGCCTAAAACACCTGTGGATATTGCGGCTAACATTCTGCTGCCTGTATATACCGGAAAAGCTGGTGCTATATAGTCTATAAAAAGAGAAGATATAACCATGCAGCGTATTGATTTTATCATAAATTCCCGGCCTATAAGCTTATAGCACAATAGGGCAACAGGGATATTTAAAATTATGGTTGTAAAGCCTACTGGAAGATTAAAGAGCCTGTAAAATATAAGGGCTATCCCCGAAAAGCCTGTCATAGGAAATTGGGCATATATGGCAAAGTTATAAATAGCTGTGGCTATAAGTATGCTCCCTAACACTTCCCAGAATATATCAAGTAATAACTCTCTGTTTTTCATTTTAAACATCTCCTTTCTGAATTTTTAAGACAAAAAAAGACGCTTACAAATCATATAATTTTATGATTCGCAAACGTCGTGCTCTTTTAGTATGGTTTAATTATAATATTTAAAAGAATTTATGTCAATAGGTTTTATGTAAAGTAAAATTTGTGAAATTAACTTTTTATTGTCATAAAATTTATTGTAAGTTAATATTTATTGTTTATTATATTATTATTAATTATTTTATAATTTAAATTTAGCATGTATTAGTATTATAATAAAAAATATTATATGTAAAATTATTGGTTTTTTATTATTAAGGGGGTCGGCTATGAATGAAGGGTTGTTGCTCATAGGAGCAGCTATTTTAATTTGTATATTAATGAATAAATTTTTAGATAAACTTCCTATTCCGTCGCTTATAGTATTTATTGCATTAGGTATGTGTTTTGGTGAAAACGGTCTGCTGCATATATCTTTTAACGACTACGAGTTTGTTAATATAATATGTTCAGCAAGTTTAATATTTATTATGTTTTATGGCGGTTTTGGAACTAATTTACAGGTGGCGCGTCCGGTAATTGTACCGTCGGTATTGCTTTCAACATTAGGTGTTGCAGGTACAGCAGGCCTTGTGGGGCTGTTTACTCATTTTGTATTAAAGCTTCCGCTGCTTGAAAGTCTTTTAATTGGCTCTGTTATTTCTTCTACCGATGCTGCATCGGTTTTTAATATACTCCGTTCTAAAAAATTGGCATTAAAATATCGTACAGACTCACTTTTGGAAATAGAGTCAGGCTCAAACGATCCTATGTCTTATATGATGACAACTGTTATAATTGCCATTATGTCAGGAGAAAATATATCAATTCCAATACTTCTTTTTAAGCAGATTGCATTTGGTATAGCAAGCGGAATAGTAGTTGCCAAATTAGCCGTATGGTTTTTGGGCAAAAACTTTTTTGATTCGCAGCAAAGCAGAACAGTGTTTTTATTCGGCGTTATACTTGTATCCTATGCATTACCGTCTATGTTTAATGGTAACGGGTATTTAAGCGTTTATTTGTGCGGTATTTTGCTTGGAAACTCTGGCCTTTCGCAAAAGAAGTTTTTGGTGCATTTTTTTGATGTAATAACTGATATAGCTCAGGTTATAATTTTCTTTTTATTAGGTCTTTTGGTAACGCCTGTTAATTTGCCGTCTGTTTTACTTCCGGCACTTATGGTTATGGTGTTTTTAACATTAATAGCAAGACCTATAGTATCTGGAATACTGCTTTTGCCTTTCAGCAAGTCTTTTAGGCAGCTTTCTGTTGTGTCTTGGGCTGGTTTAAGGGGAGTTGCGTCAATAGTTTTTGCAATTTCGGCTGTAATTAAGGGAACACAGACCAATTATAATTTGTTTAATTTGGTATTCTGTATAGTTCTTTTATCTATATCAATACAAGGCACGCTTCTTCCTTGGATATCTTCTAAACTTTCAATGATAGACGAAAATGAGGATGTAAGTAAAACATTCAACGATTACGAGGAAGAAAGCGACATTGATTTTATTAAAGTGCTTATAAATAAGGCACATTCTTGGTGCGGACGCTCATTAAGCCAATTGGCACTGCCGACAGATTTGCTTATTGTTATGATTATACGCGACAATACAACTATAGTGCCTAACGGCAGTACAAAGCTTATTGAAGGTGACACACTTGTTTTATCAGCAAGGGCATTTGAGGACAAGGGCAACATACATGTTTATGAAAAAGTAGTAAGCCGCCACGACAAAATAGCTAATATGCCTCTTTATAAAATATCTAAGTCTGATGGTAAGCTGGTTATATTAATAAAGCGTGGGCTTGACACAATAATACCTACAGGAAACACAATAATTCTTTCAGGGGATAGACTTGTTTTTGCCGAGTCAAAGAAGAATTAATAGGAAAACAGAAAAATAAAACCCTGTTTACTAGCTAAAGAAAGTTAAATAAACAGGGTTTTAATTTATAGGTTTGAAATTAAATGCTTGATTTTTCTAAAAGAGTTTAGAGGTTATTTTTGCACAAATAAGAATTAAATAAAAAAGATACCAGTTTATGGTATCTTTTTATAGTACGGAGAAGGAGGGATGATCAGAAATACTCCAAGCTCCATATTCCTTCATAAATGATTAAAAAAGATATTTATCAAAAAATTTAATAATTTATATAATTGATTTGATGCACATATAAAATACCTATTTATTATATTATAAAAAGCCATAGTTTCCAATAAACTAGGGCTTTTATTTTTAGAGATAACAAGAATGCAATTAGAAATAAACCGTATTTACAAAGGAGAAAAATATGTGAAAGAAGAAAAAATCAGAGTTTTAATGATAGAACCACATAAATATCCACAAGAACACATTTTAAAGAATGACTTAAATTCAATGCAGGAGGCAGTAGGAGGACTGATAGATATTATTGGTTTGGAGGAAAATGTATGCGTACTGCTCAATGATGATGGCAAACTGATTGGTCTTGACGGAAACAGACGGCTCTGGAACGGGGATATTATAGCTGGAACTTTTTATGTGTGCGGAAGCGACAATGAAGGAAATTTAACTTCATTGAATGATGAACAGATAGAAAGATACAGTCAAATGTTTTTTGAGCCGCAGGAATTTAGAAAAGAAGAAGTTGAGGAAACAATCAGAATTGATTTTTTCATGTTTTGAGTCAGTAATGTTTATATTCTCTATTGAATAGAAATAT
Source organism: uncultured Clostridia bacterium (assembly GCA_944377425.1). Lineage (GTDB taxonomy): Bacteria > Bacillota > Clostridia > Lachnospirales > Anaerotignaceae > Neoanaerotignum_A. Next base: position 703 of record CALWEX010000022.1, on the reverse strand, counting down.
AAACCCATAATTTTTTTAAGAAGCGGTTGAAGTGTAACTGGAACTGAGGAATATTGAGAATAAGTATATAAATGAAAGAAGGGAAAAACCATATGAAGATTATTATTACTGACGACAAGGAAATGAATGAAGATGGCGAAAGAGATTTCCGCATATGTGACAGAGTAAACGAGTTGATTGACAGGCTTTCAAAAGTAAGTGACATTAAAATTCTGGTTATAGGTGAGAAAGAAAACGAGAAATACATAACAGTTCCCCAAACACTGATAAATGAAGCAGGACTCAATGGCGATGAGCTTATGGTCGTTAGTTCAGAAGGAAAAATAGAGATTTGTCCGGCAGAGGATTTTTGAGAGACGCAAAAACGTCTTTTTTATTAGAGGCACTAAGAGTGTACATAGTTGAATTCCGAGACAATAAGGATAGACAAAAGAACTTCAGAATGGCAGCCAAAAATTTATATAGATATTTTTAGCTATATAAAAGAAAAAATGAGTGGAGGTGATTGCGGAACCAGAACGCTTCAGTTATCAGAAGCGATGAAAGAAAATATGAAAGAACAGCAGTTATAAAAATGTGATGGCAGGAACATGAACATTCATGTTCTTTTTTTATGCCGGAAAGGAGCAGAAATGAAAAGAAAGTATCCGCAGAAGAATAAACAGCGACCGGTGAAAAAATTACCGCCGGAGAGCAGAGTCCA
>CALWEX010000021.1 GCA_944377425.1 uncultured Clostridia bacterium | reverse complement strand
CTGCTGTTGCTATGGCAGAGTTTATAGGTGGAAGCGAAGACGGTTTTGTTCAAATGATGAATGAAAGAGCAAAAGAGCTGGGAATGAACGATACTGTTTTTATTAATGCCTGCGGACTTGATACCGACGGCCATGTATCCAGTGCAAAAGACATTGCTATTATGAGCCGGGAACTTATAACTAATTTTCCGGAAGTAAGAGAGTATACAACCACATGGATGGACACTATAACACACAAAACAAAAAAAGGTAAAAGTGAGTTTGGCCTTACAAATACAAATAAACTTATAAAGTGGTACAGTGGCGCAACTGGCCTTAAAACTGGTTCTACAGGCCTTGCCAAGTACTGCCTAAGTGCAACAGCAGAGCGCAACGGAATGGAGCTTATTGCTGTTATAATGGCTGCCGAGAACAATACAGCAAGGTTTCAAGAAGCAATGAAGCTTTTGGATTATGGATTTGGAAATTATGAAGTTAAAAAACTTTGTGATAAGGGCGCTGACTGCGGAACAATACAGGTTTTAAAAGGCGGTGCTGAATTTGTTCAAGTAAAGGCCGCAAGTGATGTATCAGCTCTCATTAAAAAAGGTCAAGGCCAAGATATTACAGAGCAGAAGCAAGTTTATGAAAGTCTTGAAGCGCCTTTTGATGCCGGATGCAAAGCCGGAGAAATAGTGTATTATTTTTCAGACGGAAGCGAGGCAGGAAAAACAGATATTATAACAGCGCAGGGTGTTGAAAAGGCCACCATTGAGCAGAACATAAACAATGTTATTAAAAAATGGATTTACTGAGTACATAAAAAACGGCGTATTCAAAAATAACTTTGGATACCGCCGTTTTTGATTTTTAATATTTATCTGTCGAAATATGGGCTCTTGCCTGTAGCTGAAAGAGGAATAGCCAATACCTTTAATGTTTTTTCACCTAAAATCTTTAAGTTTGTAGCAGCTATGCCTGCTGAAAGCATTACACGGTTATCAACTCTTTCGTCTGCTGCGCAAGATACTGCTGAACCAACAGCTATGCCAAGGTCTATATCATCAAAAGCACAATGTCCGCCAGACTGCGCCATTTCTTTGCAGTTTTCATAACCGCAGTATGAACAGTTAAGGCCTTTGGCTCCGCCTGTAGTACCTATTAAAACTACAGCCTCGCTGTCTGTAATGTTCTGAGCGTCGCGTTTATAAAACGGCATTCCGGTTTCATCGAATAATCTGAGCATTTCTTTGGCTAAAGCTTCTTTTTCATCGCTTGTAACTATACCTGTTACTATTTTATCAACGCCTTTGGCTTTAGGAGCAGTCCTTGCCGCAAGGCACATTTTTTCAGCAGCTGAAAGTAAAAAGTTTTTTTCTGCCTGTGCACCACGAATAAACATATTAAACACCTTCCTTAACCTAAATTATATTTTATTTAGTATAACATTTTTTTGCCGTATAATCAATAAAACCCGGAAATCATTGTAAATTTTTAGTAGGTGTGATGGTTGTCTTTTTTGTGCCATATTTAATACGTGTGCTGGAAGGGTCAAAACAGCATTTAACATTGACAAAAAAATTGTTGGTTTTATAATAAATAATATAGGAATTTTACAAAGGGTTAAGGGGAACGGGAAATGGAAATAAAATCTATACAAACGAAAAAGATATATAAAAATATAGTTGAGCAGATAGTTTACCTTATTAGAGAAGGAAGCCTGAAATGCGGAGACAAGCTTCCGCCGGAAAGAACACTGGCCGAAATGCTTAATGTAAGCCGTGCTTCGTTAAGAGAGGCTTTAAGTGTTATGGAGATTATGGGTATTGTAGATATACGTCCGGGTGAAGGCTCTTTTGTGTCTGATTTTAATGTTCAGCCGTTTTTGAGCCTTGTTCTGCCGCTTTTGCTTAAAGAAGGTAGTACAGAGGATGACCTTATAGAATTTAGAATGCTTCTTGAAATCGCTGGTATACAGCTTGTTATTAAAAATGCTGACAGCAACATAGACCAGCTTAACGAGCTTAAAGAAATATTAAACGAAATGGAGCAGAAAATAGATGATGCTGACGCAGGAGCGCGGCTTGATGTTAAGTTCCACAGCATATTGTTTTCTATGTCCAATAACAAAGTACTTATTAAGGTTTTGGAGTATATAGGCTTTATACTTGAGCGCAGCGTTAAGTTTAACCGCTCCGTAATACTTCAAAAACATGACAAGGCAAGGGATATTTTAAACTGCCACATGAATATTTACGATGCAATACTTAAAAGAGATATGGCTCTTGCCCAGCAGGCAGTTGAAAAACATTTCGAGCTTGTCCATAAATGTATGTAATTATACTCCCGGAATTTTTTCCGGGTTAATTTTATTTAAAAGGCGGATTTGATAAATGGCTAAAAATACAGTATTATCATTTGAAGGCTTTGACAGCCGTATGAGTGAGTTTTTTATTGAGCTAAGATTTAACAACAGCAAAGAATGGTTTGACTTAAACAGGCAGAGATATTTTGAGTGTGTTAAAGAACCTATGGACTTATTTGCAAAGGAAATGAACGAGGAGCTTTGCCGTTTAACAGGAATTAAAACTGTTCCTTCTGTTTCACGCATAAATAGGGATATACGTTTTTCAAAGAATAAAGAGCCATACAGAGACCATAGGTGGGTGGTTTTTAAAAGGGATTCAGGACAGTGGAAGAACAGGCCTGTTTTGTATTTTGAAATTGGTGCAGAGTACTATTCTATAGGCATGGGTATGTATGAATCTAAGCCGGAATATATGACAAACTTCAGAAAAAAGATAGATGCTAACCCTTCGGAGTTTGAAAGACTTATTAAAAAGTATGACAACAGTAAGTTTAAATTGGGCGGAGATATGTATAAAAAGAAGTTTGCCGGAGAAAGAAGTGACGAAATAAACAACTGGTATTTAAGGCGGAACATATATATAGACTATACATCACCTTTAGGCGAAGAAGTCCTTGACAGGCGAATATTCGATATATGTCTTAATGATTTTATGTTTCTTATGCCTTTGTGTGATTATATGAACGAAGTACATTTTGATTAATTTTGCTGGGGGTATTTATGAATAAAAAAATAATAGCTTTTTTATGTATACTTTTATCTGTTTTAATTATGCTTATGCCTTTAGGAATTAAAATAAATTTGCCATCAAACGTAACTGCAAGTTATTATTCGTATTTTAGCATGATACCGGCAGAATATGGAAATTATATGCCGCTTTTAATAGGCTGTATTTCAATTTGTGCTTTAATTGCATCGGTTTTAAATTTAAAAAACAATACAGCAAGGCAAACAATGATTCTTTTGATTATATGTATAAACCTTAATTTATTTTCATGGTTTATATTTTCAACATTTACTGTTTCATCACTAATTGTGTTTTTGCTTGATATAGTTGCAATTAGTATGCTTAAAAATTAAATAAAAATAAAGCGCAGTATTATTATAAACTAATAATGCTGCGCTATTTTATATGTACTAAATAAAAGCTTTTTTATTTATTAAGAAGGCCTTCTTCTTCAAGTATTTCAGCTGTCCAAACAGCAGCTTTTGCAACTACCTGAGTACAGCCGTTAGGGCCATGGCCGCCGTTTGCTAAAAACTGAGCTTTTTCTTCAGGTATATACATTTTATATGATTTTCCGTAAAGTTTTTTCTGGATTTCTGAACAAGCAAAAGTGCTATATTCTTTTTCAAATCTTTCTAAAACTTTTCTGGCAATCATTGTTACTTTATCTTTATTTGCAAGGCCCTCAGGAGTACCGAAATTTTCAAAATCACGGCCAAGGAATGAGCTAATGGCAAGTATTGCGCCTGTGCAGGCACCGCATGTGTTTCCGCTTGCGGCAATGCCTCCAGCCATTGCTGTTGCAGCTTTAAATGTGTCTTCGCCAACGTGGCCAAGGTTTGTTTTAACTGAACCAAGTACACACTGACAGCATCCGCCGTAGCTTTCCTCGTATTTGTAACCTGTGTCATACAATTTCTGCTTAAGTTCTTCGTTTAACATGCTTTCATACCTCCGTATTCTTTGGAATATAAATAAAAAAGCCTTGACATCAAGGCAATATAATGATATGCTTATGAGAGCTCAGTCAGAAGGGCATAAATACCCACCTCACCATGCTGTTAGTATAGCACATTGGGCTGTGGAATACAATATAAAAAATTTTTATGTAAAAAGTGCTTTAAAAAGTACAGAAATTTTATATCAAAACAAATTTTTTTATGTAAGATTTTTACAAAATTTTCAAAAAAATTTAAAAAAAACCTAAAAACAGACGACTTTTGTTTTATCGCTGATCAAAGGCGGTATAAACAAAGGTCTCAATTTGTTTGTGGGAGAAATTTTTGTTTTTATCATAGTTTTTCAAATAAATCAAGGAGTGAGTAAAGCCATGAAGAAAAACAGAATCCATACTGTCAGAATGGGCGACAGTGTGAGAAAAAGCTACTCTACAATCAAAGAAGTGCTTGAAATGCCTAATTTGATTGAAGTGCAGAAGGACAGCTACAAGTGGTTTCTTGAAGAAGGGCTGAAAGAGGCGTTTGAAGATATTTCGCCTATTACAGATTTCAGCGGTAACCTTGTTTTAGAGTTCACTGATTTTTCTCTTGACGATGAGCCTAAGTATTCTATTGAGGAATGCAAGGAAAGAGACGCTACTTATGCGGCTCCGCTTAAAATCAAGGCAAGACTTAATAACAAAGAGCTTGACGAGATTAAAGAGCAGGAACTCTTTATGGGTGATTTTCCGCTTATGACGGATACAGGCACATTTGTTATTAACGGTGCTGAACGTGTTATAGTAAGCCAGCTTGTGCGTTCACCTGGAATTTATTACGCTTCAGACTTTGATAAGGTAGGCAAAAAGCTTTTATCAGCTACTGTAATACCTAACAGAGGCGCATGGCTTGAATATGAGACAGACTCCAATGATGTATTTTATGTTCGTGTAGACAGAACTAGAAAAGTTCCTGTTACAGTGCTTATAAGGGCTCTTGGTGTAGGAAGCGACAGCGAAATTGTTGAGCTTTTTGGTGATGAGCCTAAAATAACAGCTACTATAGAAAAAGACCCAAGCAAGTCAAGAGAAGAAGGACTTATTGAGATTTATAAAAAGCTCCGTCCTGGTGAGCCGCCTACAGTAGACAGCTCCAGTTCTCTTTTAAACGGTATGTTCTTTGACCCTAAGAGATACGACCTTGCTAAGGTTGGACGTTATAAATTCAATAAAAAACTTGCCCTTAGAAACCGTATTAACGGTGCTGTTTTAGCTGAAGATGTTATTGACCCGCTTACAGGCGAGGTTATAGCAGAAAAAGGCCAGAGACTTGACATGGGCCTTTGCGACGAAATTCAGGACAGCGGTGCAGGTTATGTATTTATTGAATCTCCTGAGGAAGAAAGAATTAAGAAGGTTCTTACAAACCTTGCTGTATCCCTTGATCCGTTTATTGCGGAATATGGTCTTAGCGCAAATGAGCTTGGAATTAAAGAAAAAGTTTATTTCCCTGAGCTTAAAAATATACTTGATGAATTCAGCACTAAAGAAGAAATTGCTGCCGCTATTAAAGACAGAAGACATCTTCTTGTGCCTAAACATATAACATTTGAAGACATTATGGCTTCTATTAACTATGTAATGCACCTTGACGCTGGTTACGGCAATGTGGACGATATCGACCACTTAGGAAACAGACGTATCCGTTCCGTAGGTGAGCTTTTACAAAACCAGTTCCGTATTGGTCTTTCAAGAATGGAAAGAGTTGTTCGTGAAAGAATGACTATCCAAGACCTTGACATAGTTACTCCACAGGCTCTTATAAATGTAAGACCTGTTACAGCAGCCATTAAAGAGTTCTTTGGAAGCAGCCAGCTTTCACAGTTTATGGACCAGAATAACCCTCTTTCAGAGCTTACTCATAAGAGAAGACTTTCTGCCCTTGGTCCTGGTGGTCTTTCAAGAGAAAGAGCCGGATTCGAGGTTCGTGACGTTCACCACTCACACTACGGCAGAATGTGTCCTATAGAGACACCTGAAGGTCCTAACATCGGTCTTATTAACTCTCTTGCAACATTTGCAAGAATTAATGAGTATGGATTTATTGAGGCTCCGTACAGAATTGTTGATAAAACTGGTGACCAGCCAAGAGTTACAGATGAATATATTTATGTAACAGCTGATGAAGAGGAAAACTACAACGTAGCACAGGCTAATGAGCCTCTTGATGAAAACGGTTATTTCCTCCATAAGAAGATTACTGGCCGTCATAAAGAAGAAATTATTGAAGTAGACAGAAGCAAAATAGACCTTATGGACGTTTCTCCTCGTCAGATGGTTTCTGTTGCTACAGCTCTTATTCCTTTCCTTGAAAACGACGATGCTAACCGTGCTCTCATGGGTTCAAACATGCAGAGACAGGCAGTGCCTCTTCTTATGACAGAAGCTCCTATTGTAGGCACAGGAATGGAATATAAAACAGCTAAAGACTCCGGTATATGCGTTGTTGCAAAGCATGACGGTGTTGTTGAGAAAGTTTCTGCCAACGAAATTGATGTTAAAACAAAGACAGGCAGAGATGTTTATAAACTTATTAAATACCAGAGAAGTAACCAGTCAACATGCCTTAACCAGAGACCTATTGTAAATCTTGGCGATGAGGTTAAAGAAGGTCAAATAATAGCAGATGGTGCTTCAACATCAAATGGCGAGCTTGCCCTTGGAAAGAACCCTCTTATAGGTTTCATGACATGGGAAGGTTACAACTACGAGGACGCTGTACTTTTAAGTGAAAGACTTGTTCAGGAAGATGTTTATACTTCTGTTCATATTGATGAGTATGAGGCAGAGGCAAGAGATACTAAACTTGGACCTGAAGAAATTACAAGAGATATTCCTAATGTTGGCGACGATGCACTTAGAGACCTTGACGAAAGAGGTATTATCCGCATAGGTGCCGAAGTTAGACCAAATGATATACTTGTAGGTAAAGTTACACCTAAGGGTGAAACAGAGCTTACAGCAGAAGAAAGACTCCTTAGAGCAATATTTGGTGAAAAAGCACGTGAAGTAAGGGATACATCTTTAAGAGTTCCTCACGGTGCAAGCGGTATTATTGTTGATGTTAAGATTTACACAAGAGAAAACGGCGACGATGTTGGCCCTGGTGTAAATCAGCTTGTTAGAGTTTATATTGCCCAGAAACGTAAAATTTCTGTTGGTGATAAAATGGCAGGCCGTCACGGAAACAAAGGTGTTGTTTCCAGAGTTCTTCCTGTTGAGGATATGCCATTCCTTCCAAACGGTAGACCGCTGGATATAGTTTTGAACCCTCTTGGTATTCCTTCACGTATGAACATCGGACAGGTGCTTGAAACACACTTAAGCCTTGCTGCTAACGTACTTGGTTGGAAGGTATCAACACCAGTATTCGACGGCGCTAACGAGATTGACATTATGGACACTCTCGAAATGGCTAATGATTATGCAAATACTCCATGGGAGGAATTTTCAGAAAAATGGAAACCTCTCCTTGAAGGCGATATATATGATGAGCTTTATGAAAACCGTGACCACAGAGAACAGTGGAAAGGCGTTAAACTTAGCCGTGACGGTAAAGTAGAGCTTCGTGACGGACGTACAGGTGAGCTTTTCGACAACAGAGTTACAATAGGTTTCATGCATTACCTTAAACTCCACCACCTTGTTGACGATAAGATTCATGCTCGTTCAACAGGCCCATACTCACTTGTTACACAGCAGCCTTTAGGCGGTAAAGCACAGTTCGGTGGCCAGAGATTTGGAGAAATGGAAGTTTGGGCCCTTGAGGCATACGGTGCTGCTTATACACTTCAGGAAATACTTACTGTTAAGTCTGACGATATTGTAGGCCGTGTTAAAACTTACGAGGCTATTGTTAAAGGCGAGAATATACCTGAGCCAGGTGTGCCAGAGTCATTTAAGGTTCTCCTTAAAGAGCTCCAGTCACTTGCTCTTGATATCCGCGTTTTAAGAGCCGACAAGACAGAAGTTGAGATTAAAGAATCTATTGATGATATAGACGACCTTAATGTAAATATTGACGGTTTTGAAAAAGGCAGCGATGAAGAAGACGAGGCATACTTCAGAAGAAGAAATGACTTCCATGTAGCGGACGAAAGCTCCGAAGACAGCCTTAAAGACTTACTTTTTGGCGATGAGGAAGAAAGTGAAGCTGATGATGAGGACGATTATAATGATGCTATCCTCGATGACGAGCTTCTTGATGATGAAGATTTTGATGATGAGAACTAAGAGAGGGGAGCTTTAGGATATGGCAGTTCAAGAACAGGGAATAGTTTTTGATTCTATTAAAATCGGCTTGGCATCTCCTGAAAAGATTCGTGAATGGTCAAGAGGCGAGGTTAAAAAGCCTGAAACTATAAATTACAGAACTCTTAAGCCTGAAAGGGACGGTCTTTTCTGCGAAAGAATATTCGGACCTACCAAAGACTGGGAGTGCCACTGCGGTAAATACAAAAGAATTAGATACAAAGGCATTGTATGCGACCGCTGCGGTGTTGAAGTAACAAAATCAAAAGTAAGACGTGAAAGAATGGGTCATATTGAGCTTGCGTGCCCTGTATCACACATTTGGTACTTTAAAGGCATACCTTCAAGAATGGGTCTTATACTTTCTATGAGTCCAAGAGCTCTTGAAAAAGTTCTTTACTTTGCGTCATACATTGTAATTGACCCTAAAGAAACTTCTTTACAGTACAAACAGCTTCTTACTGAAAAAGAATATAGAGAAGCTTGCGACCGTTTCGGCTATGGCTCATTTGATGCTCAAATGGGCGCCGAAGCTATTAAAAAGCTTCTTCAGGACATTGATATAGAAAAAGAAAGCGCAGAGCTTAAAAAGCAGTTTGCAGAAACAACAGGACAAAAAAGAATTAGAATTATCAAAAAGCTTGAAGTTTTAGAGTCATTCAAACTTTCAAACAACAAGCCAGAATGGATGATTCTTGATGTAATTCCTGTTATTCCGCCGGATTTAAGACCTATGGTTCAGCTTGACGGCGGCAGATTTGCAACAAGTGACCTTAATGACCTTTACAGAAGGGTTATTAACAGAAATAATCGTCTTAAAAAGCTTCTTGATTTAGGCGCTCCTGACATTATTGTTAGAAACGAAAAGAGAATGCTTCAGGAAGCTGTTGACGCCCTTATTGATAACGGCAGAAGGGGCAGACCTGTTACAGGTCCTGGAAACCGTGCCCTTAAATCCCTTTCAGACATGCTTAAAGGTAAACAGGGACGTTTCCGTCAGAACCTTCTTGGTAAACGTGTTGACTACTCAGGCCGTTCCGTTATCGTTGTAGGTCCAGACCTTAAAATTTACCAGTGCGGTCTTCCTAAAGAAATGGCTATTGAGCTTTTCAAACCTTTTGTTATGAAAAAGCTTGTTGAAGATGGCATTGCACACAATATTAAATCAGCTAAAAGAATGGTTGAAAGACTTCAGAGCGAAGTTTGGGACGTACTTGAAAGCGTTATTAAAGAGCATCCGGTTATGCTTAACCGTGCCCCGACACTTCACAGACTTGGTATTCAGGCTTTCGAGCCGGTACTTGTTGAAGGTAGAGCCATTAAGCTTCATCCGCTTGTATGTACAGCTTATAATGCCGACTTCGACGGTGACCAGATGGCTGTTCACGTTCCGCTTTCTGTTGAAGCTCAGGCTGAGTGCCGTTTCCTTATGCTCTCACCTAACAACCTTCTTAAACCATCCGACGGTGCTCCTGTTACAGTACCTACACAGGATATGATTCTTGGTATGTACTACCTTACATTAAGACGTGATGACTTTAACAAGAGATATGAGCAGGACATTGTTGACGAAAACGGAAATGTTATTAAACATGCTGGTGATTTAATTAAACGTAACTTTAAAGATGAGCTTGAGGCTATTCTTGCTTACGACAACCACGAAATTAAACTTCAGGAACTTATTAATGTAAGACGTACACTTGAGATTAACGGTGTTAAAGAGTCAAGGATGGTTGAAACAACAGTTGGCTGTATTATATTCAACGAGGCTATACCTCAGAACCTTGGCTATGTTGACAGAACAAAGGACGAAGACAAATTCAGATTTGAAATTGACTTCCTTTGCGATAAAAAAGCCATTGGTAAAATTATTAACCGCTGCATAAACAGATGCGGTTCTACAAAAACAGCTGTTGTTATTGATAAAATTAAAGCTCTTGGTTATAAATTCTCAACAAGAGGTGCTCTTACAGTTTCTGTATCAGATATGGTTATACCTGAAAAGAAAGGTGAGTTCCTTGCAGAAGCAGAGGCAACTGTTGAATTAATTACAAAGAAATTCAGACGTGGTCTTATGACAGACGAAGAGCGTCATAACAAAGTAATTGAGGCTTGGAACATTGCCAACGATAAGATTACAGATGCGCTTCTTGCTGGACTTGGTAAATACAATAACATATTCATGATGGCTAACTCTGGTGCCCGTGGTTCTAATGCTCAGATTAAGCAGCTTGCCGGTATGCGTGGACTTATGGCCAACACATCTGGTGGTATTATCGAGCTCCCTATTAAGTCTAACTTCCGTGAAGGTCTTTCAGTTCTTGAGTACTTCATTTCAGCTCATGGTGCTCGTAAAGGTCTTACAGATACAGCTCTTAGAACAGCCGACTCAGGTTACCTTACAAGACGTCTTGTTGACGTTTCACAGGATATTATTATCCGTGAATGGGATTGCTGCAAAGAAGAAGGTCAGGAAGTTCCTGGCTTATGGGTATCTGCATTTACTGATGGCAACGAGCTTATTGAAAGTCTTCAGGATAGAATTAGAGGCCGTTGGTCTGTAAATGAAATTAGAGACCCTCAAACTGATGAGGTTATTGTTCCTGCCGATACTCAAATTACTATGGATATGGCAGAAAAGGTTGAAAAGGCCGGAATTAAGAAAGTTCTTATAAGAACAGTTCTTACATGCCGTTCAACAGTTGGTATATGTGCTAAGTGCTACGGCGCTAACATGGCAAGCGGCAGAACAGTTCGTATTGGTGAGTCTGTTGGTATTATTGCTGCTCAGTCAATCGGTGAGCCGGGTACACAGCTTACAATGCGTACTTTCCATACAGGTGGTATTGCCGGAGACGACATCACACAGGGTCTTCCTCGTGTTGAGGAGCTTTTTGAGGCAAGAAAGCCAAAGGGTCTTGCTATTATTTCAGAATTTGCTGGTACAGTTTCATATACTGACACTAAGAAAAAACGTGAGGTTACTATTACTAACCCAGAAACAGGCGAGTCAAAAGATTACCTTATCCCTTACGGCTCACGTATGAAGGTATTCGATGGCGACTATATTGAAGCCGGTGACGAAATTACAGAAGGTAGTGTAAACCCACACGATATTCTTAAGATTAAAGGCTTAAGAGGCGTACAGGATTACATGATTCAGGAAGTACAGAGAGTTTACCGTCTCCAAGGTGTTGAGATTAACGATAAACATATTGAGGTTATTGTTCGTCAGATGCTTAAGAGAGTTAAGATTGAGGATAACGGTGATACTGAGTTCCTTCCAGGAAGCCTTGTTGACTGGCTCACATTTGAAAATACTAATGCCGAAATGGAAAAACAAGGTCTTGAGCCTGCTAAAGGCAGCAGAGTGCTTCTTGGTATTACAAAAGCATCTCTTGCTACAGACTCATTCCTTTCAGCAGCTTCATTCCAGGAAACAACAAGAGTTCTTACAGAAGCAGCTATTAAAGGTAAAATTGACCCACTTATCGGTCTTAAAGAAAACGTTATACTTGGTAAACTTATACCTGCCGGAACAGGTATGCCAAGATACCGCAATATAGGTATTGAGCCTGTTGAGGAAGACGGAAGATATGTTTCCGAACTTGAAGGTTTATCATAATTAAATTAATATTTTATGCCGCCGTTTTTTCGGCGGCATATTTTTTCGTATAATTAAAGTAAAAATTTGTAAGGAGTAGTTATGGATATATTAGACATTATGAAAAGCAATGAGCCTTATTGCTCAAGCAACTGGGACATGCCTTCACATTTGCAAGAAAAAGCTAAAAAACTTTGCTGGCAATATAATCAAACATCGCCGGATGAAAAGGAAAAAAGAAGCAGTATTTTAAAAGAGCTATTTGGAACTTGTCATCCGCTTACATTTATAGAACCCTCTTTCAGATGTGATTATGGTTTTAATATACACACAAGTGGGTTGACAGTAATTAACTATAACTGTGTTATACTTGATACATCACCAGTATATATAGGAAAAAATGCTTTTATAGCACCAGGAGTATGCATAGCATGTGCCGGACATTCTGTTGATGCGCAGCAAAGAGGAGAGGGTATAGGTACATCTAAGCCTATAACAATAAAAGATGATGTTTGGATAGGTGCTAACTGCACTATATGTGGTGGAGTTACTATAGGTGAGGGCAGTGTAATAGGTGCTGGAAGTGTTGTAAACAGAGATATACCAAATGGTGTTGTTGCAGCAGGAAATCCTTGCAGGGTAATACGTAAAATAACAGAACAGGACAAAGTTAAGCCTATTGAGTTATAAAAAAATCGGTACAGGATATATAATCCTGTACCTTTTTATGTATATATAATAAGTTTTATTTTTCTTCTTCTCTCTTTTTAATGCCTCTTGTCATAACCTCTATAAGTCTGCTGGAGTCTATATTACCGCCTGATACAACACAAACTGTCTTTTTATTTGCTGTGTCAATTTTTCCGCTCATTATGGCAGCAACAGGAGCAGCGCCTGAGCCTTCTGGTATTGTTTTTTGCGTTTCAATCATTTTAAACATGGCATCCATAATTTCATCATCAGATACCATAACTATTTCATCAACATATTTCTGGCAGAAGTGGAAAGTAAGGTCAACAGGTTTTTTAACTATAATTCCATCTGCTATAGTAGGCGTTGTTGGTACCTCTGTAAGCTTACCATTTTTTACTGAAATGTACATGCTTGGTGAATGTTCAGACTGAACACCTATTATTTTACATTCCGGCTTAAGGGATTTTATGGCAAAAGCTATGCCGCTTATAAGTCCGCCGCCTCCTATTGGCACAACTACCTGGTCAACATCTGGAAGCTGTTCCAGTATTTCAAGGCCTATGGTTCCTTGTCCTGCAAGAACACGCTCATCATTAAACGGATGTGCTATTGTGTAACCATATTGTGCTGAAAGCTCTAAAGCTCTGGCATAAGCGTCATCATAAACGCCAGGTACAAGTATCACTTCTGCGCCGTATGCTTTTGTTGCATTTACTTTGGCAAGAGGCGCTCCGGCAGGCATACATATATAAGCTTTTATATTATTCATTTTGGCGGAAAGAGCTACACCTTGAGCATGGTTTCCGGCAGAACATGTTATAACGCTTTTGGCTTTTTCTTCTGGCGTAAGAGAATTTATTTTATAATAAGCGCCTCTCATTTTAAATGAGCCTGTAAGCTGAAGGTTTTCGCTTTTTAAATAAATTCCGTCTCCAATTTTCTGTGCTTCAAAAAGAGGAGTGACTCTTGTTACGCCCTTAAGCACATTTTTAGCATCATAGACCATATCCATTGTTAGCATTTTGTATTTCCCCCTTAACAAATAAATTGAATAATTAAAATGTGGTGAATAAAATATTTTAATCTATTCAAATTGATTATAGCACAATATATATATTTGTAAATAAATATTAAAAAACGGAGAAAAGCACTTATAACACAGTGATTTCCTCCGTTTTGGGAAATGAGATAACGATTTAATTATTTGTTCATGTCAGCTATAATTTCTACTTCGCAAAGAAGTCCTTTTGGGATAGATTTCACAGCTACACAGCTTCTTGCAGGCTTGCTTACGAAATATTTTCCGTATACTTCGTTAAAAGCGCCAAAATCATTGATATCTGCAAGGAAGCAAGTTGTTTTAACAACGTTTTCAAATGTAAGACCGTTAGCCTCAAGTATTCCTTTTATGTTCTGGCAAACTCTTTCTGTCTGCTCCTCAATAGTTGTTCCTACTACTTCGCCTGTGCCTGGCATAAGAGGTACCTGTCCTGAAGCAAAGAGGAGCCCGTTAACCTCTACTGCCTGTGAATATGGTCCGATAGCTGCTGGAGCGTTTGGTGTTGATGTAAATTTAAGCATTTAAAATCATCCTTTCATTTAATGTGTATGGTATATTTAGGTATAATATTTTTATATTCAGCTTTTCCAAACCCTGCCGCCTTTTAATTCAGCACGACAGAGTTGGGAATAAGTTGGGGGCTGTTATTTATTGCTCGGCTGCCGGAGCGACTTTTTTATCTTTTTTTGTTATAGAGTCCATAAATACTGCTATAGCACCATCGCCTGTTACGTTGCAAGCTGTTCCAAAGCTGTCCTGAGCGATGTAAAGAGCAATCATAAGAGCAAGCATAGCTTCGTTAAAGCCAAGCATTGTATCAAGAATACCAAGAGCTGCCATAACTGCGCCGCCAGGAACACCAGGAGCTGCAACCATTGTTACACCAAGCATAAGTATGAATGGGAACATCTTAGCAAATGAAACTTCCCAACCATTAAGCATCATAATTGCTATTGAGCAGCTTGTAAGAGTAATTGTTGAGCCTGAAAGGTGAATTGTTGCGCAAAGTGGGCAAACAAACTCAGCTATCATATCACTTACGCCGTTTTTCTTTGTAGCTTCAACTGTTACAGGTATTGTAGCTGCTGATGACTGTGTACCGATAGCTGTGAAGTATGCAGGTACCATATTCTTTATAAGACCAAATGGGTTCTTTTTAGCAGCAGCACCTGCTACAGTGTACTGGAAAACGATTATAATAAGGTGCATTATAATTATAATTGCAAATACTTTAATGAATACTGACATTATTTCTACTACTGTTCCAGCATAAGTCATGTTAGCGAATATACCGTAAACATGTATTGGTAAAAGTGGAATGATAATATTAGATACAAGTTTTACTATTATGTCTTGGAAACCATTAAATACGTCTTTAAGAACTTTGCATCTTGTAACAGCAATACCAAGACCCATTATAAATGATATGAGCAGTGCACTCATTACTTCCATAATAGCAGGCATCTCTATTGTGAAGTAACCTGAAAGCATTGTTTCTTCAGCATTTGCTGCATTATCAAGAACTATAGAACCAACTTTAAGGAAAGATGGGAAAATAGTTGTGTCAACAACAAATGCAAATGAACCAGCTATTATAGTTGATACGTAAGCTACTAATGCAGTAAGGGCAAGGGTTTTGCCAGCGCCTTCGCCTAAATCAGCAATACCAGGCACAACAAAGCCTACTATTATAAGAGGTATTGAGAAGTTAAGGAAGTTACCAAAAATACTGTTAAATGTTGCACCAAGGCGAACTATTACAGGAAAATCATAAGACTTTGAAATACTTCCTATAATAATACCAAGGATGATTGCGATTATAAGCCGTGGGAGCAGGCCTAATTTGAATTTTTTCTTCTCGTTTGCCATAATTATTCGCTTACGGAATTTATATTATTTATATTCCGAAGCTTTCCCTCCTTTTTATAAGTTATTATATTTTATTATTGCATTACTTACTTTTTAATAACCTTTCATAACTTACTTTTTAATATTTGTTATTTAATAAGCTCATAGCCTTTTGCAGTAAGAGCATTTTCTATCTGCTCAACATGTTCTCTGTTTCTTGTTTCAAGAACCATTGTAACAACGCAGTTTGTAATATCTGAAAGTTTAGCTTCACGTGAGTGGTTAACTCTAACTATATTAGCGCCTGTTTCTGATACTATCTGAAGCAGATTTATAAGCTGACCAGGTTTATCAACAACCTTTGTTGTAATTTCGCAAGTTCTTCCTGATTTTGAAAGACCCTTTGTAATTATTCTTGAAAGCATTGTTACGTCGATATTACCGCCTGAAACTACGCATACTGTTTTTTTGCCTTTTGTAGGAACTTTTCCGAACATTACAGCTGCTACTGAAACAGCTCCTGCGCCTTCAGAAACAGTTTTCTGATTTTCCATAAGGCTTAATATAGCAGATGCTATTTCATCTTCAGTTACAGTTACTATTTCGTCTACGTATTTAGAGCAGATTTCAAATGTAAGGTCACCAGGTTTTTTAACTGCTATACCATCTGCTATTGTAGAAACAGAAGCAAGCTCTGTAGGTTCGCCATTCTTTCTTGATACATACATGCTTGGAGCGCCGGCTGCCTGAACACCTATAACTTTGCAGTCTGGTTTAATTGCTTTTATGGCATAAGCAACACCGCTTATAAGTCCGCCGCCGCCTATAGGAACTACAACTGTATCTACATCAGGAAGCTGGTAAAGTATTTCAAGGCCTATTGTACCTTGGCCGGCTATAACGCGTTCATCATTAAAAGGATGAGCGAATGTATATCCGTGTTCTTTTGTAAGCTCAACAGCTTTAGCATAGGCATCATCATAAACTCCTGGAACAAGCACAACTTCTGCGCCGTAGCCTTTAGTAGCTTCTACCTTAGCTAAAGGTGCTCCGGCAGGCATGCAGATTATTGATTTTATGCCGCTCATTGTAGCTGATAAAGCAACGCCTTGTGCATGGTTTCCGGCTGAGCAGGCAATAACGCCTTTTGATTTTTCTTCAGCTGTAAGACTATGTATCTTATAATAAGCTCCTCTTAATTTGAAAGAACCTGTAAGCTGAAGGTTTTCTGATTTGATATAAACTCCCTCACCAATTTTTGGAGCTGGAGAAAGTGGAGTTGTTCTTGCTACATCCTGTAATACTCTTTTAGCATCATAAATCATTTCAAGTGAAATCAATGTAAGCGCCTCCTGTTAAAATTTAGATAATTGGGTTTGGTCTTAATTAATACAAATGAGCTAAAAGCCTATAGTTACATAAGACTTTCTTGATTTAGTTTGATTATACTATGTTTATTTATTTTAGTAAATGTACTTTTTTACTAAAAGTTTACGGTGGAAGAACGATTTATAATAAAAATACTGAAATGTACGTGCAATATGGACATTAGAGTGCTGTTTAAAAATTCTATAGGTAATATAATTAAACATTGGCAGATAGAAAACGGCTTTTTTATCATTAATAACTAAACGGCATTTTATATCATGCTTAAAAATGGAATTATTAAAGAAGAATTAGAATTTTTAGATATATAAAGCATAATTTGTTATTTAGTTGACAATATTTTAGCTATTTTTACACATAAACACAAATTTATAATATAATTTTACTTTAAAAAAATATTGTAATTTTGACTCCTACATGGCTTGTAACATATATTTTTTAAGAATTCTCAAGTTTTATGAGTAATATTTACTTTTAGTGGAAAAAATAAACAGACAAACAGCTATGTATTAATTTTTAATGAGTACTTCATTATATTATAATGTAGGAATATTTTTATGCATCTTTTGTATAAAACAGGTAAAATATTTATAAATTATCTTGACATTTAATTTGTAAAATGATAAACTTTTACGGTGTCTGAAATCAGGCGTTATTGTAATGCCAGATTTTAAGGAACTAATTAAATTGCGTAGGCAGAATGTATTAATTTTGTGAGGAGGTGCACTTAATGCCAACATTTAATCAGTTAGTAAGAAAGGGCAGACAGACTCTTGAGAAAAAGTCAACTGCTCCAGCTCTTCAGAAAGGTCTTAACTCTCTTAAGAAGAAAACAACAGATATTTCTTCTCCACAGAGAAGAGGCGTTTGCACAGCAGTTAAAACTGCTACACCTAAAAAGCCTAACTCTGCTTTAAGAAAAATTGCCAGAGTAAGACTTACAAACGGCATCGAGGTTACAGCTTATATCCCTGGTGAAGGTCATAACCTTCAGGAGCACTCTGTTGTTCTTATCAGAGGCGGAAGAGTTAAAGACTTACCTGGTGTTCGTTACCATATCATCCGTGGTACACTCGATACTGCAGGTGTTGCTAACAGAATGCAGGCCCGTTCAAAATACGGCGCTAAACGTTCTAAAAAGAAATAATTAAAATTTAAGTAGTGCCTTGTACGAATTAATATACATCTGCTAAAGCGTAGTATAAATGTAGTGTAAGGCATGAAACGCGTATATTGATTATACACGAGTACCTATGATTTAACTATATTAAGGAGGGAAGAATCGTGCCAAGAAAAGGTCATGTAACTAAAAGAGAGGTTTTACCGGACCCTTTATATAAAAGCAAAAATGTAACAAAGCTTATAAACAGCATTATGCTTGACGGTAAAAAAGGCGTTGCACAGAAAATTGTTTACGGCGCATTCGATAAAGTTGCTGAGAAAACAGGAAAGGATCCTATAGAGGCTTTCGAAGAGGCTATGAACAATATCATGCCTGTACTTGAGGTTAAAGCTCGCCGTGTTGGTGGTGCTACTTATCAGGTACCTATGGAAATAAGACCTGACAGAAGACGTACACTTGGTCTTAGATGGCTTACTGTTTACAGCAGAAAACGCGGTGAAAAGACTATGGTAGACCGTCTTGCAGGCGAAATTATGGATGCTCTTAACAATGCAGGTGGAGCATGCAAGAAGAAAGAAGAAACTCATAAGATGGCTGAAGCTAACAAAGCTTTCTCACATTACAAATGGTAATTGTGTAAAACATCTTATTTTTAATAAAGCATTCCTTTTTTGGGAATACTGTAAGATGAAATTTGAACTTTTGCCTTCCGGTTTTATGCCGGAAGGCGTAAAGTATTTACGGTAATTTAAAATAAGCAGGAGGAGGAGTAATTTTGGCAGCAGGTAGAGAATTTACTTTGGAAAATACCAGAAACATTGGTATTATGGCGCATATCGATGCCGGAAAAACTACCCTCACTGAGCGTATCCTTTACTATACAGGCCGTAACTATAAAATAGGTGATACCCACGAAGGTACAGCAACTATGGACTGGATGGAACAGGAGCAGGAAAGAGGTATTACAATTACTTCCGCTGCTACAACAGCTCATTGGAAGGGTAACAGAATAAATATCATCGATACACCAGGTCACGTTGACTTTACAGTAGAAGTTGAGCGTTCACTCCGTGTACTTGACGGTTCAGTGTGCGTACTTGACGCTAAAGGCGGTGTTGAGCCACAGACTGAAACAGTTTGGAGACAGGCTGATAACTATAACGTACCTCGTATGATTTTCGTTAATAAAATGGATATCATGGGTGCTGACTTCTATAACTCAATGAAGTCAATAAGAGAAAGACTTGGTTGCCATCCGGTAGCAGTTCAGCTTCCTATCGGCGCTGAAGCTTTCTTCAAAGGTATTATCGACCTTATGGAGATGAAAGCTTACATTTATAATAACGACCTTGGTACAGATATCTCAGTAGAGGATATCCCTGAGGATATGATTGACCAGGCTAACGAATACAGAGAAACATTAGTTGAGGATATTGCCGAAACTGATGAGGAGCTTATGGAAAAATATCTCGGCGGTGAAGAAATCACAATCGACGAGCTTAAAAAAGCTCTTAGAAAAGCTTGTATCTCATGCGAGCTTATGCCTGTATTCTGCGGTACTGCATACAGAAATAAAGGTGTTCAGAAACTTCTTGATGGCGTTATTGATTACATGCCAGCACCTACAGACATTGAGTCAATTAAAGGTATTGACCCTGTTACAGGTGAGGAAGTTGCTAGACATTCTTCAGATACAGAGCCTTTCGCAGCTCTTGCTTTCAAGATTATGAACGACCCATTCGTTGGTAAGCTTGCTTTCTTCAGAGTTTACTCAGGTACTTGCGAAGCAGGTTCTTATGTTTACAACTCAGTAAAAGGCAAAAAAGAGCGTTTCGGACGTATCCTTCTTATGCATGCTAACCACAGAGAGGAAATCGACAAGGTTTACGCTGGTGATATAGCTGCTGCTGTAGGATTTAAGTTTACTACAACAGGTGATACAATCTGTGATGAAAACCATGAAGTAATTCTTGAGTCAATGGTATTCCCAGAGCCAGTTATTTCTGTTGCTATTGAGCCTAAGACAAAAGCTGGCAGAGATAAAATGGGTATTGCACTTGCTAAACTTGCTGAAGAAGACCCTACATTCAAGACTCATACAGACCAGGAAACAGGCGATACAATTATTTCTGGTATGGGTGAGCTTCACCTTGAAATCATTGTTGACCGTCTTTTAAGAGAATTCCATGTTGAGGCTAACGTTGGTGCTCCTCAGGTTGCATATAGAGAAACATTCCGCAAAGCTGTTGACGTTGAAGGTAAATTCGTTCGTCAGTCAGGTGGTCGTGGACAGTATGGTCATTGTAAAGTTAAATTTACACCTATCGGAACAGATGCTGAGCACAACTACGAGTTTATAAACAGCGTTGTTGGTGGTGCTATTCCTAAGGAATACATTCCAGCTATCGACAAAGGTATTCAGGAAGCTATGCAGAGCGGTATTCTTGGTGGCTACCCAGTTCTTGGTGTTAAGGCTGAAGTATACGATGGTTCTTACCATGATGTAGACTCATCTGAAATGGCTTACCAGATTGCTGGTTCTATGGCATTTAAAGAGGCTATGAAGAAAGGTGATGCTGTTCTTCTTGAGCCTATAATGAAAGTTACTGTTACTGTACCAGAAGAGTACATGGGCGATGTTATTGGTGACATTAACTCTCGTCGTGGACGTATTGAAGGTATGGACGACAGAAATGGTGCTAAGATTATCCATTCTTATGTACCACTTGCTGAAATGTTCGGTTACTCAACAGACCTTCGTTCAAGAACACAGGGCCGTGGTAACTACGTAATGGAAGTTGACCATTATGAGCCATGTCCAAAGAACATTCAGGAGAAAGTTCTTGCTGGCAGAAAAACAGCTGAATAATAATTAAACCCATGATAATACTGGAAAAAGGGTATTGCAAAAGGGTATTTTATTTAATATAATTAGTTTGATAGTATCTGCCGTTTTGGCAGGTCTTTAAGCGAATAACGCATATTTAAAGGAGGACTTTTAAAATGGCAAAGGCAAAATTTGAAAGAACCAAACCACATGTTAATATCGGTACAATTGGTCACGTTGACCATGGTAAGACAACATTAACAGCTGCTATCACAAAGACACTTCATGAAAGATTAGGTCTTGGTGAAGCTGTAGCTTTCGACAATATCGATAAGGCTCCAGAAGAAAGAGAAAGAGGTATCACAATTTCTACAGCTCACGTTGAGTATGAAACAGAGAAGAGACATTACGCTCACGTTGACTGCCCAGGCCATGCTGACTACGTTAAGAACATGATTACTGGTGCTGCTCAGATGGACGGTGCTATCCTCGTTGTTGCTGCAACAGATGGTCCTATGGCTCAGACAAGAGAGCACATCCTTCTTTCAAGACAGGTTGGCGTTCCTTACATCGTTGTATTCATGAACAAATGCGATATGGTTGACGATGAAGAACTTCTTGACCTTGTTGAGATGGAAATCAGAGAGCTTCTTAACGAGTATGAATTCCCAGGTGATGATATTCCTATCATCAGAGGTTCAGCTTACCAGGCTCTTCAGGATCCAAGCGGCAAATGGGGAGATGCTATCCTTGAACTTATGCACACAATCGACGACTACATTCCTGAGCCACAGAGAGATGTAGATAAGCCATTCATCATGCCAGTTGAGGACGTATTCACAATCACAGGTCGTGGTACTGTTGCAACAGGTAGAGTTGAAAGCGGTATGCTTAAAGTATCTGACGAAGTTGAAATCGTTGGTCTTACACACGAGAAGAAGAAAGTTGTTGTTACAGGCGTTGAAATGTTCAGAAAGATGCTTGACTTCGCTGAAGCTGGCGACAACATTGGTGTACTTCTTCGTGGTGTTCAGAGAACAGAAATCCAGAGAGGACAGGTTCTCGCTCATCCTGGTACAATCACACCTCATACAAAATTCAAAGCTCAGGTTTACGTATTAAGCAAAGAAGAAGGTGGACGTCATACTCCATTCTTCAACAACTATCGTCCACAGTTCTACTTCAGAACAACAGACGTTACAGGTGTTATCAGCCTTCCAGAAGGTACAGAAATGTGCATGCCTGGCGATAACGTTGAGATGACAGTTGAGCTTATTACTCCTGTTGCTATGAACGTTGGTCTTCGTTTCGCTATCCGTGAGGGTGGTAGAACAGTAGGCGCTGGTTCTGTTACAGAAATCATTGAGTAATTCTAAATTTTAATATTAAACCGCTGAGGATTAAATGCCTTAGCGGTTTTTTTGTGCTGCAAATAGTTTAAATAAAATATTTTTCTACTGCACTATAAATTCCAAATTAACTGAAGTATAATTTGTATAAAGTTTTTACAAACTCGGAAAATATGAGTTAAATTAAACAAGTATCATACATTTGAAAAGCGTAAAAAGCAAAATGTATTTTTACCTTAAGCTATAGGCTTAAATTTTCGCATTTATTAAGTATTAATTAACTTATTATTTGGAATTAAATATTTTATTTTAATATTAGCTTTTTATGGTATAATTTTAATGTAAGTTATTTGTTTGGAATTTTTTGTAGAGAGGTGAGTATTTTATGAAAAAAGCGCTGCTGATTGTAATTTGCTGTATCGCTTCAACTGTTTTAACATCATGCAAAATACAAGATAAACTATTTGAAAAGCAGACACAATCTGAAAACATGGTTTTTGACAATAGCGAATTTGATGATATAGCAGCGAACTTTGAAAAAGCGCTTCAATCAGACCCTGATTTTGCTCAAAACTATATTAATTTGGCTGATTCCTATATTTCAGCCGGTTATCCAGATAAAGCAATAACGGTTTTATATAGAGGTTATGATAAAACACATGATGCCGTAATTGAAAGTAAGATAAATGACTTTTTTACAAAATATAATTTTGATTTTATTGCTCTTGAAGATAATGTTCAATGCGACAATACATTTACATTGTCTGAGTTTAATGATTTAAAATCTGCTGATTATTTTGATTTTAATGCAGGTATTGTGTTGGTAGATAATAAAACACAGGAAAAGACTTTAATAAGCATAATAAAGCTTAAAGGAGTAAATGAATGGAATTTTACCGAAAGTGATTTGGATTTAGTTGGTCGGCATTTTGATAAACTTCTTATTACGGCATATTATGGGCCAGGGCAAAATGTATCTTTTATTTATGATGTTTTTAAAAACAGCATTGAAGAATTAAGCAGTGGTCTTACATTTGGAGCGTACAGCAATGGTTATTTAGACTGCTCAGAGGACTTTATATTTGCATCGCCAAAAGCCTATGATGTTGAGTCATTTGTTACATTGTATTGGTATGATTGGAACGGAAATGTAATTTACCAAATTTCTAATGCTTCCAGTATGTTTACAGATGACAAATTGCTTTATATGATTAGAGAAGAAGATGAAAATTCAAGAGCGTTCAAAATTTACAGTTCTGATTACGATGGCAAAAATGCTGTTTTGATGTCAACTATAAAAGGTGAAAATATCTATAAAAGCATGAGATGTTACTTCTGGGATGAAAATGAGATTAAATATGGATTTACAGACCAAGATGGAAACAACAAGGAAGAAAGTATGAGCTTAAAAGATATGCATGATGTATATTTAAAATAACAGTTTTTAATAAAGGTATGGGCTTGAATAAGCTTATGCCTTTAATTTTATTTAAAGAATTTGGTTTTTGGATAATAATTAAGTAAGATTTAAACTTTTATAGTATTAAAAATATTTATTTTTAAGCCCTAAAATACAATAAATAAAACGCCCTTAATTAAAAGAGCGTTTATATTTTATTAATTCTAATGCTTTATTGTGGTAGTTTAAATAATGCTTTATTTGATTTTTATCTTTAAAGCGTTATTAAAATATTCAATAGATGAAATTATATCTTGATTTTTATCTATGTTTGCCCTTGGAAGTATATTGTAGTTCTTAACATTACGTGAAAGGTTCCAAACCCATATAAACTGCATCTGTGCACCAGAGTCGGAGAGGCTTTTTAAAGTTTCATTGTTAAAAAGACCATTTGGGTACACATAATAGTGAGGCTGAGGGCCTAAATGAGTTTCTATCTCATTCCATGCTGCGGTAAAATCATTTTGAAGCTTTTCTTTTGTAAACTCACTTCCTATAACAGCTTTGTGTGTTTTGCCATGAAGACCTATGTATACTAAACCTGAGTCAGACATAATTTTAAGTTGTGGCCAGCTTAGAAATGTGTCTGCGTTATTAACATAAGGTATGTCTTTTGTATAGTCTGTAATTATATAAACTTCTGCTTTTACATTATATTTATAAAGTATTGGATAAACTATATTAAAAAAAGACTGATAACCATCATCAAACTGAATAATAACAGGCTTTTCAGGAAGCTCACACTTTCCGTTAAATGCATCTACAAGCTCTTTTGTAAATATAGGTGTGTAACCGTTTTCTGTTAACTGTTTTATGTCATTTTCAAATTTTTCGGCAGAAACAGTCCAATCGTTAGTGTATGAAGAATCAAGCCGTACATCGTGATATGTTAAAATAGGACAAACAATTTTTTCGGTGTAAGGATTTTGTGCTTGGGAGCCGTATATAAATTGACAGTTAATTATAATAATAGCTAAAGATATAAATATGATTTTTATTTTTTTCATATATTTACCCCCTCTACTTAATTTTAATTATAATATCAATATTATAATCTGTCTATTTAGGTTTAAAAAAGTAATACATATTTAATATATATTGCTTTTTATGCCAAAATTCGCAATTTTCTAAAAAAGTATTGACTTTAGTAACATGTAGTGATAAAATTACCAATGCTGATGATTTTTTAATAAATGTGCAGTCGTGGCGGAATTGGCATACGCGCTAGACTAAGGATCTAGTCCGGGTAAACTGGGTAGGGGTTCAAGTCCCCTCGACTGCATAATATGCGCGAATGGCTCAGTGGTAGAGCATCGCCTTGCCAAGGCGAGGGCCGCGAGTTCGAATCTCGTTTCGCGCTTTT
>CALWEX010000020.1 GCA_944377425.1 uncultured Clostridia bacterium | reverse complement strand
CCCGTAGGAGTTTGGGCCGTGTCTCAGTCCCAATGTGGCCGATCACCCTCTCAGGTCGGCTACTGATCGTCGCCTTGGTGGGCTGTTATCTCACCAACTAGCTAATCAGATGCGGGCCCATCTTTTATCGGATTGCTCCTTTCTTCTTCCTATGATGCCATAAGAAGACATTATGCGGTATTAGTCACCGTTTCCAGTGATTATTCCCCAGTATAAGGCAGGTTGCCCACACGTTACTCACCCGTCCGCCACTAAGATTTATTAAATTCCTGCCGAAGCTCTCATTTAATAACTCTTCGTTCGACTTGCATGTGTTAAGCACGCCGCCAGCGTTCATCCTGAGCCAGGATCAAACTCTCAAATTAAAGTTTGTCTCTCAGTTTTTCACTGACTTTTGTTTCCTAAAATTACTTCGCTCTCTCGAGCTGTGAATTAACTTTGGGTTTTGGTTTATATGTTATTCTTTTTTCAATGTTCACAGTGCGATATTTATTATACGAAAGGAAACAGGGTTTGTCAACCATTTTTTTAAAATTTTTTAAAAAAATTTTACATTATTTTGCTGAAAACTTCACCTATGTTCATGTGCAGTGCCAAATCCGCCCTATTATCAAGGTTTGTAGTAGATTTATTAATCAAAACAAGCTTATTTCCGTTATAATAATTAATAAGTCCAGCCGCCGGATAAACCGCAAGGCTTGTTCCGCCTATAATGAGCATATCGCATGAAGCAATATAATTAACAGCTTTCTGCATTACATCCATATCAAGGCTTTCTTCATAAAGCACTACATCCGGGCGCACAACGCCGCCGCATTTATCGCATTTAGGTATACCATCAGAGTTAAGCACATAATCAATATCAAACTTTTTACCGCATTTAATACAGTAATTTTTATAAAGTGTTCCATGAAGCTCCAGTACATTTTTGCTCCCTGCCGCCTGATGAAGGTTATCTATATTCTGAGTAATAACGGCTTTAAGCTTTCCCTGTCTTTCAAGCTCAGCCAAACCATAATGAGCCGCATTTGGCTTTGCGTCAGGGAATACAAGATGTTTTTTGCAGTAATCAAAAAATACTTCTTTATTATTTTCAAAAAAAGTATGGCTTAATATAGTTTCAGGATTTATTCCATACTCACTTATTGTCTGATAAATTCCGGCCTCTCCTCTAAAATCAGGTATTCCGCTTTCAGTAGAAACTCCAGCTCCGCCAAAAAACACAATATTATTGCTTTCTTCAACCCATTTTTTAAGTTTTTGAATATTATCCAATTAAAAAACCTCCTTAACCCAGCTGAGTCCTTATTAAATCCTCAAGAGCCTGCATCTGCGGTGTTTTCCATTTGTTTTTATGGTAAAGAATTTGAATATACATTTTAATAGGGCACTCTTTTATGTCAAGAATTGAAAGCTCTTTGTCTTCAACACTTTTTTTAACAGTATAATAAGGAAGAAGCGAAACACCCATGTCTCTTTTTAAAAAATATATAATTGTTTCTGTATTTCCTATTTCAAGAAATGGGTCCACCCTCTTATCAATACTTGATAAATACTCGTCAAAAGGCGCTCTGTAGCTTACGTCTTTTTCAGTAAGCATAAAAGGCTCTTTAAGTAAGTCGTCCATAGTTAAATTCTTTTTATTTGAAATCGGATTTTTTGATGAAGCTACAAAAACAACATCATATTCCTTTTCATAGCTCCTTATCCACTCCTGATTATAATACTTTTTATCAAAAATAAAAAGCATGTCCAGCTCATTATGGTTAAGCATGTCAAAAAGCGGAAATGTGGCGTCAGCTTTAACCACCGTTTCAACATCAGGATAAAGCTTGTGGTAGTTATAAAGTATCTCTGGAAAAATAGACATTGCAAGGCTCTCTAACATGCCTATTCTTACCTTTCCAGTTGGTTCAGAAGGCTTAGCGGCTATTTTTTTAGCTTTGTCAGCAATAGCTACTAATTCATTGGCATATTCAAAAAATTCTGCCCCTTTTTCTGTAAGGCGTATATTTTTTCCTATTCTATCAAAAAGGCGTATATTTAATTCGCTCTCTAGCTGCTTAATCTGCACAGTAACAGTAGATTGATTATAACCCAGCTGTTTTGCTGCTTTTGTAAAGCTTTGCAGCTCTGCTATCCTTAAAAAAGTAACTATATTCCTTAATTCCATACCTCTCACCCATTAAAAAAAATCAACTATATAATTAAATCCATTTATTTTACAAATACTTAACCAAATGTTATAATAACAACCAAATTAAGTCAATACTGTTTAGAAATTTTTTTACTGTTTTACTAAGGAGAAATGGCAATGGATAAATCGGCAATCAAATACGCATTTAATAAAACACTTCCAGTACTTTTTGGCTATCTGTTTCTTGGTTCTGCATGCGGCCTATTGCTGTATGAAGCCGGATACAATTTTATTTGGGTATTTTTTATAAGTGTGTTTGTATATGCCGGTTCAGGGCAAATGCTTTTAGCCAGTCTTTTGGCTGTTCAGGCACCCTTTGCCACAGTTGCCATTTTAACACTTCTGCTTAACAGCAGACATATGTTTTATGGTCTTTCATTTATTGAAAGATTTAAAAAAGCAGGAAAAATGTATCCTTACATGATTTTTTCACTTACAGACGAAACTTACTCAATGCTCTGCTCAACAACTCTTTCCAAAACAGTAGACGACGGCAAAATAATTAAAGCCATAGCACTTTTAGACCACTGTTATTGGATTGTAGGCTGTGTTGCTGGCGCTCTTTTAGGTCAGCTTTTAAGCTTTAACTTTGCAGGTGTAGATTTTGCCATGACAGCTCTTTTTGTAGTAATATTTGTAGAGCAGTGGAAAAGCTTTAAATCACATATACCAGTATATGCCGGAATTATCTGCTCTGTTTTATGCATATTAGTATTTGGAGCCGATAATTTTATACTTCCTTCACTTATATTAACTGTAGGCTCTTTAATAGCTTTACGCGGATTTATTGAGCATGGTAATACAAAAAGGGAGGCTGTTAAAGTATGTCAGTAACAATATACTCAATTATAGCAATAGCCATTGCTGCCCTTTGTACATTTGCAACACGTCTTGTGCCTTTTGCACTTTTTGGCGGCAAAAAAGAAGTACCTCAAATAGTAAACTACCTTGGAAAAGTACTTCCGGCTGCTATTATAGCCACATTAATTATTTACTGCGTACGCTCAGTTGACTTTACATCTGGCTACCATGGCGCCGCCGAAATTTCAGCTATATTGCTTACAGCAGTTCTGCACTTATGGAAAAGCAATACATTAATTTCAATAGGTGGCGGAACAATATTTTATATGTTCTTAATTCAGTGTGTTTTTGTTTAATTAAGCCCCTTAAAAAAGCGGAACTATACCCGCATTTATATTAATAAAAAAACCGGTTTTTGAACCGACCCCCAAAAGTTAGACCTAAAACTAACAATAGGGAGGTCGGTTTTTTATGGCAAAATATTCATTTGAATTAAAAAAACAAATTGTACTTGAATATTTATCTGGTAACGGAAGCTCTG
>CALWEX010000019.1 GCA_944377425.1 uncultured Clostridia bacterium | reverse complement strand
TACAACAATAGTCGTATTAAGACAAAGCTAAAGGGCTTGTCACCTGCTCTTTACAGGAAACAAGCCCTTATGGCTTCTTGAACAATTTTTACTTCAAAATATTGTCTAACTTTTTGGGTTCATTTCACTAAATGCTACAGCCTTTTATTTTATTTATAATTAAAGAATCTGTCTGTTGTCTTTTAATATAACGTCGTGTGCTCCACCTTCTACAATACTTGTTGAAGATACCAATGTAATTTTAGCATTCTGCTGTAATTCAGGTATTGTAATGCATCCACAGTTACACATTGTAGAACGTACTTTGCTTAATGAAAGTCTTACATTGTCTTTAAGGCTTCCGGCATAAGGAACAAATGAGTCAACACCTTCCTCAAATGAGAGTTTTTCCTCACCGCCTAAATCATAGCGCTGCCAGTTTCTTGCTCTTGCGCTGCCTTCGCCCCAGTACTCTTTCATGTAATTACCGTTGATGTTTACTTTCTTTGTAGGGCTTTCGTCGAAACGAGCGAAGTATCTTCCCAACATCAAGAAGTCAGCACCCATAGCAAGGGCAAGTGTAATATGGTAGTCATGTACTATACCGCCGTCTGAACAGATAGGCACATAAATACCTGTTTCTTTAAAATATTCATCACGAGCCTTTGCAACTTCAATTAAAGCTGTAGCCTGTCCACGGCCTATACCTTTCTGCTCTCTTGTTATACAAATAGCGCCGCCGCCAATACCAACTTTAACAAAGTCAGCACCTGATTCTGCAAGGAAACGGAATCCGTCAGCGTCTACTACATTTCCAGCACCAATTTTAACTGTATCGCCGTATTTTTCACGAACATAATCAAGAACGATTTTCTGCCACTCGCTGTATCCTTCTGAACTATCTATACAAAGCACATCAGCGCCAGCTTCAATAAGAGCTGGTATGCGCTCAGCGTAATCTCTTGTATTAATTCCGGCACCTACCATATATCTCTTAGATGTATCAATTAATTCAAGTTCATTATCTTTGTGTGAGTTATAATCTTTTCTAAATACCATAGATACAAGTCTCTGGTTTTTATCTATAATAGGAAGACAGTTAAGCTTGTTTTCCCAAATAATGTCATTTGCTTCTTTTAATGTTGTTTTATCATCAGCCCAAATAAGGTCTTCAAATTTAGTCATAAATTCCTTAACTTTTGTGCTGCTGTCCATTCTGCTAATACGATAATCTCTGCTTGTAACAATACCTACAAGCTTACCTGTAGAACTTTCGTCTTCTGTTACGGCAACTGTTGAATGTCCTGTTTTTCTCTTTAAAGCCAATATGTCTTCAAGAGTACTTTCCGGACTGATATTAGAGTCGCTTACTACAAATCCCGCTCTGTAAGACTTAACTCTTGATACCATCTGAGCCTGACTTTCTATTGATTGTGAACCATAAATAAATGAAAGTCCGCCTTCCCTTGCTAAAGCTACAGCCAGTTTGTCATCTGATACAGACTGCATTATAGCTGAAGTCATAGGTATGTTAAGTGAAATTTTAGGTGTTTCACCTTTTGCGAATTTTACAAGTGGAGTTTTTAAACTTACATTAGCTGGTATACATTTTGATGATGAATATCCAGGTATAAGTAAATATTCTCCAAAAGTATGTGATGGTTCATTAATATAAATTGCCATAGTCTTATTCTCCTTATCCTTTATTAGCATTATCCGTTATTTTATTTAAGCCGCCATGCCGCTTTAATTAAAACCAAAAAAAGCCTTTTAATTTTTTACACTGGCCGACCGCTGTTTAAAACAAAGCTTAATCTTACCTTCAATACATTATTGTTTAATACAATAAACTTTATAACTCACTTGGGTTGGAAACTTAATTTAGCAACACATTCATACCCAAAGGCATAAAAACCTATAAATAAATATCAAACAAAATAATTTGCTTTTTAAGAACTATTATTTCATTAGATTTTTTAATTTTAATGTGTTGGCGGTTTGATAATAAAAAGATATCAACTAAAACATAATCATTTCGTGACATCCTTTAATCCGGTTAAATTAATTAAAAATACTATCTGTCAAACTAACGTTAATTTAATAAATGGTTATTTATACCAATTATAAGTAGCCGCAAACATATTGTCAACAGGCTTTTTTACAAGGTTTTCCATAATATATTATTTTATTCATAAAAATTATAAAATACAGCTTTTAAAACGGCTGTTTAGTATATTACTTTAACAAATGACGCGGCATAATGCAATACTATTGTTTTATGATATATATTATATCACAAAATAATATAAAAACAGCGGACATATTTTTAAATTTGTCCACTGTTTTAAAATATTTTTCAATAATCAACTGAATTTACTGTTTTTCCATTTAAGAAGCAATGCAGAGTTAATAATTACCAGCACTGAGCCAGCATTGTGTACCAAAGCCCCAACTACAGGATTAAGTATTCCTGTCATGGCAAGAATTATGGCAATAAAATTAAGTGTCATTGAAAAAGTAAGGTTTAACTTAATTGTAACCATCATTCTTTTAGCAAGGGCTATTAAATGCGGCAATTCTTTTACTTCGTCATTAACAAGGGCTATATCGGCTGCATCTACTGCTATATCACTGCCAATGCCACCCATGGCAATTCCTACATCTGCTTTTTTTAATGCTGGTGCATCGTTTATTCCGTCACCTATCATACATACAAAATCTTTGTTGCTTTTATAATAATCTATCCATTTTAATTTATCTTCAGGGAGGCAATTAGCATGTACTTTGTTTATATTAAGCTCTTCAGCTATTGAATTTGCCGCTTTTTCGTTATCTCCTGTTAAAAGTACAGGCTCCACATCAATGCCCTTAAGTTTGGTTATCATTTCTGCACTTTCATTCCTTATTGTATCAGAAAGCACTAAAATACCAGCTAAAATACCATCTATTGCTGTATATATAACAGTTGAACCTTTAGATAAAAATTCCTGAGCTTCATCAATAATATTTTTATCAATAATGATATTGTTTTCCTCAAGCATTTTTGTGTTTCCAGCCAAAACTGAAACACCACTAACTACCGCCCTTACACCTCGACCTGGAAGTATATCAAATTGTTTTACTTCCAAAAGAGGTTTTTTAATTTCTTTGCTGTAGCTATTAATAATAGCTTTCCCTAAAGGGTGTTCAGAATATTTTTCAGCTGACGCAGTAATAGAATATATATCTTCATATGAATATTTTTCTGAAAAACTTTTTACATATATAACATTAGGTTTGCCGTATGTAAGCGTTCCGGTTTTATCATATGTAACTTTATTTACAGAAGCCAGACGCTCTAAAGCATCACCTTCTTTAACAAGGAATCCATGTTTTGTAGCATTTCCTATAGCAGCCATAATTGCTGTTGGAGTTGCCAAAACAAGAGCGCAAGGACAAAATACAACAAGTATGGTTACTCCTCTTATAATCTCGCCTGTTATAAGCCAGGTAAGCGCCGCTGATATTAAAGCAATAACAACTATCCAAGTGGCCCATTTGTCTGCAATACCAACTATTTTGGCTTTATCTGCATCAGCTGACTGAACAAGTTTTACCATTCTTTGAATAGAACTGTCCTCTACAGCTTTGGTTGCTTTCATTTCAAACGCGCCGAATTGATTTACCGTACCACTAGAAACACTGTCTCCTGATGTTTTATCAACCGGTAATGACTCGCCTGTCATAACAGCCTCATTTATTGATGTTTGACCAGAAACTATAACTCCGTCAACAGGAATTGTTTCTCCTGGCAGAACTCTCAATAAATCTCCTACTGCTACATTTTCAGCAGGTATAATCTCATCACTGCCATTTTTTATAACTCGTGCTGTTTGTGGAGTAAGTTTTACAAGCTTTTCAATGCCCGCTCTTGCTTTTGCTACTGTTAAATCTTCAAGCAGAGCTCCCAGCTGCATTATAAAGGCAACTTCACCTGCTGCAAAATCCTCACCTATTAAAACAGATGCAATAAGTGCTAAAGATACAAGTACATCAGCCTTTATATCAAAGGCTGTAACAAGACCTATAAATGCTTCCATAATAATAGGTATACCGCAAAGAATAATAGCAACCCAAGCGGTATCAAACGGCAGTTGAACTAAATCAAATATGCTTATTATAAGTGATATACCAGATATAATGAGCAATGTTATGTCTTTTTTAATACCGCCATACTCCAAAAATCTTTCTAGCTGTTGTACTAAAGTTTTCATAATAGCCTCCTTCATACCTATAGGGGTATATGTTTATTATACCCATAGGGGTATAGGTTGTCAACACGGCAAATAAAAAACAGGATAAAATATAAATAATATTTTATCCTGTTTTTTGTTAAGTCATATTTGCAAATCTCTCTACAGCTTTTGTAAAGTTCTCTATTGTTTTGTCAGCGTCACCGTGTTCTATTCCGTCACGCACGCAGTGGTTAATGTGGCCTTCCAAAACTACCTGGCCTACTTTGTGCAAAGCTGATTTTGCGGCATTTATTTGAGAAAGAATATCCTCACATGGCACATCTTCGTCAACCATTCTGTCTATAGCCTGTACTTGGCCTATTATTTTTTTAAGCCTGCGGTGTAAATTATCCGCATCCATGCATTGTCTCATATTCAAAACCTCCATACATAAAGGGGTATATGTATATTTTATCATTATAAGCTGTATTGTCAAGAAAGCATAAGCCTAATTAATAATTTATCTGCTTTTGAATCCAAGCCATTATTAAATTAACAATTTTCTCCTGCTGTAATTCAGTTAAATATTTATTTTCCGGCACATTATACCACTTTTTAAGGCATTTACGGCAGCAGCAAGCAGTTGCATGTTGAGCCTTAAAAACAGGATGGCCTCTCATAGGAGTTTGTTTACCATCATTTGGTATATAATCAGGAGCAAGCCTTAAACGCACAAAGTCTTTGGCATGGCTGCGTACAACATCAAGGCCTTTTTCATTTATATATTTTAAATCATTTTTATCAAGCTTAAATTTTCTTCTGAATTTTGATTTACTTAGTTTTTGCAGCGCTTCTTCAATACTTTGCATATAAATTACCTTCTTTAGACATACAAAATAATATAAATACAGCGTTTTCCCTATTTTAATAAGGAAAACGCTGTTTATTATTTATTGGACAATATTATTTTTTAGCGTCTTTAATAGAAAGGTTAAGTCTGCCCTGCTGGTCAATTTCCAAAAGTTTAACTGTAACCTCATCGCCTATATTAAGAACGTCTTCTACTTTATTAACACGTTCTTTTGAAATTTTAGA
>CALWEX010000018.1 GCA_944377425.1 uncultured Clostridia bacterium | reverse complement strand
CATATGTGGGATGATGAGCAAAAAGAAATGGTTCAGAAATCTGTCAATGGTGGAAATCTACAATGCTACTTGTTCCAGTATCTTAATTGTGGGAAGCATTCTGCTTGGATGGATTTTGATTAAGGAGGTAACACAATGGATGAAATCAGAAACTTTTTGCTGTCACCAAAGGAATATTTAGATGCATTCTGGGAAAGCGATGTTTTAATTTGGTTAGATTGGCGCGAGTATGACGAATCTATCATTAAATATTTCAATGAAAAACTACCAAACGAAGACAAAGTTATATTTACATGTGCGGAAATTGAAAAAGAACGTGGTGTAGATATTATTCTGGAGAAGGAAGGTATTTCTACAGCAATACCTTATGCAGAAGATTGCACAGACCGAGATACAACATTGAGAAGTTTACAGGAATATGTATCGCCAAAGTATCAAATCCGTTGGTTCATGGGCTCTCTTGGCAGTGACACTCTTGCATTTTGTATTTATCCTTCTGTTCAGTGGGAACAGTTGGAGCATGAATTTGGCAAAGAAAAAGTAGCGTACTATTTTGCACCAGTAAAGGCAGACAGCGTCATGTTTGAAATGGACATGAATGAAGTTTTTGACTTGTTAAAACAAAGGGGCGATGTATAATAGCGCTTTTGCAGTGACATGCAGGAACTGATGTAGAAAAAATTGACGAGGTAGATGATATAATTTAATAACCTATAAAAATTGTGAGGAATTTATGATTGAAATTAAAGGAAGATATAACGAAGCAAAAATATTTACGGATGTTGTAGACAGTGCTTCCATTGCCCAAGTACAAGAATTGTGCAATCAGGAATTTACAACAGGCAGCCGTATTCGATTGATGCCTGATATTCATGCAGGCGCAGGCTGCACCATTGGTACAACCATGACCATTAAGGATAAAGCTGTGCCCAATCTTGTAGGTGTAGATATTGGCTGTGGAATGGAAACTGTTCGCATTCGTGAATCCCATATTGAATTGCAAAAATTAGATAAATTGATTCATCAGAAAATACCTTCTGGATTTTCCATTCGAGAGAAGGCACATAAGTATTTGAACGACATTGATTTATTGGAATTATATTGTGCAAAATATATTGATATTCCTCGTGCTGAGAAAAGTATTGGCACTTTGGGCGGCGGAAATCATTTCATTGAAGTTGATCAGGATGAGGAAGGCAATATTTATGTTGTGGTACATTCCGGCAGCAGGCATCTGGGCGTGGAAGTGGCAAAGTACTATCAGGAGGAAGGCTACAAAGTATTGAACCATACCGATGACGCTTCTTTAGAACTTCTGGTCGCAAAAATGAAAGCAGAGGGCCGTGAGAAAGAAATTCAAAAAGAAATCAAGCGTGTGAAGAACCTGAAACAGACTAATATTCCAAGACCTCTTGCCTATGTTAGTGGAGAATTGTTTGAACAGTATATCCATGACATGAAGATTGTCCAGCAATTTGCCATGCTCAATCGTCAGGCGATGATGGATGATATTGTTAAGGGAATGAAGCTACATGTTGAGGAACAGTTTACCACGATTCACAATTACATTGACACTGAGCAAATGATATTGCGAAAAGGGGCAGTATCTGCAAAAGCAGGAGAACAGCTTCTTATTCCTATAAATATGCGTGACGGCAGTTTAATTTGTATTGGGAAAGGAAATGAGGATTGGAATTATTCTGCGCCCCATGGGGCTGGACGACTTATGAGCAGAGGAGAAGCAAAACAGTCATTTACGGTTTCTGAGTTTAAAAAACAAATGTCAGAAGTTTATACAACTTCTGTTAGTAAGGCAACTTTAGATGAGTGTCCCATGGCTTATAAAGATATGCAGGATATTTTGGATAACATTGGTCCTACAGCTGAAGTGGTGAAAATCATTCGGCCTATATACAATTTTAAAGCAGGAGATGATGATTGACAGTGAGGATGAACAGAGCTATGTTAAACCTAGAGCAATTATTATTCTAGATTTTCATAACAACTTAAAATTCATATATGCTATGCATGACAAATGAATTCATGCTATTTGTTCAAAAGCCATATGATACCAGCAGCACTGCGTTCCACCGAGTTTTTATAGTGGTTACCAGGATTCATTTGAAATATAGTATCAATTCCTTGGTCTTTGTAGAATTGTACGATTTCTTCAGTATTTTGCTGAACACATTTAAGAAACTTGTTACGTGTTTTACACTCTCTATCACCAAGAGAAAAATACAAATGGTTAGGTTTTATTTTTACAACATTGGAAAATATATATTCCTTAATTCCAGGAAACCATAGAGAACCGGACATACTGGCAATACGTGAAAATACATCTGTCTGATAAATAGTATATATGGCAAACAGCCCAGCAAGGGAATAACCGGCAATTCCACGCCAAGCTGGTTTGCCGCTAATTTTCTTTTCTGCTTGTGGAATAATTTTTTCAAGTAAAAGTTTAATATAGTCGTTTGCCCCGCCACTGCAAGGAGTTGAATTTTCAAAAATAGGTGGAATGCTCCAAGGAGCCATATCGTGATTCCACTCCAAATTGCTAATTTCTACCAGTGTAAAATCCGGGCAGTTTGATGCCTGTAATTGCTGAAACACCTTTTCTCCTTCATGGTTGAATGTATTAAGATATACCACAGGTTTGTCAGGCTCATTACTTGGAAATACATTAACAGTTTTGTTTTCTGTTGTAAAAGAAATCATTAATATAGCACATTCCTTTCTTCTTGTTTTATTTAAAAAAATTATACTATATATGAAATAATAATCAAGTACACATAACATTACCATATAACAAGAATTGACTAAATTATTAGAATTAAAACTTTAAAGCACCTGCTTAAGCAGGTGCTTTTTTGTATAAACTTATTTTTCCACAATAATAGAAAAGTGTGTTGCCTCAATATTCAGTTATTTTTATCATTTCAATTTTTCTATTGACATAAAAAATTGTTTTATTGTTTGTTTCGTGTTAATAATTATTCTATATTTACGCCTTTATCTCTATATTCTTCCTTTAAACTTTGAGAAACATGGTTATCCATTAATAAAACATCTACTTTATCTATTGAAAGAACATTCATTTTTGAGCATTTTCCAAGCTTGCTGGAATCCATAACGGCAATAACTTTTTTTGCTTTTTGAGATAAAAGCTGTATAATACCAACTTCCTGAAATCTGAAATCTGTAAACCCATCTTTATAATTAACAGCATTTATTGAAAGAAAAGCTATATCAGGGTGATACCTGCTGAATTCTGTTTCACATACAGAACCATAAGTGGATTTTTCCATAATGTCAACAGCTCCGCCTATAGCTATTATATTAATCATTGGATTGCTCATTAAAATATTCATGGCAGCCAAATTATTTGTAATAACAGTAAATTTTTCTTTCCTAAAAGCCAATTCCTGAGCAAGAATAGTATTTGTTGTGCCTGAATTAAGCGCAATTATAGAATCTTGTTTAATGTATTTAAGCGCTTTTCGTGCCGCTTCTCTTTTAAGGTCAATATGTATTATTTCCCGTCCTGTAAAGTTTGATATAGATGATACTGTTTCCGGCAAACATGCTCCGCCGCGTATGCACTTTATTAATCCATTTTGCTCCATTGTTTTTAAATCACGGCGCACGGTATCAACCGAAACACCCAAAAGCTCTGTTAAATCGCTTATTTTAACTGTGCCTAAAAGCTGTGCCTGCTGAAGTATCAATTCCACTCTTTCATTGTAAAGCATTCAATTTCCATCTCCCAATTAAATTCTGCACTAACAACAATTATACCAAAACTTATTTTTTTTAGACAGGCTTATTTATGTTAGTAAAATGTAAAAACTTTATTAAGGAAATACAATTTATTGTATTTTGTTTAAATTTAACAATTTGAATTTTTATTTACATTTTATTTAACAAAGAGTTTACTTATTTGTGCTTGTATTTGCGGCATAAAAAATATATCATTTCATCATAAACAGCAAAAAACAGCAAATATAAAAATTAAAACAGTAAAATAAAGCAAATAAGGAGATAGTTATGGAATTAAATAAAAAAGTAAAAATGGTTGTTTTTGACTGGGCTGGAACAACAGTTGACTATGGCTCATCAGCACCTATGGTAGTTTTTGAACTTGTATTTAAAGAAGCAGGAATTAATCTTACAAGAAATGAAATAAACGGTCCTATGGGTATGGAGAAGAAAGCTCATATTCGCACACTTCTCAATCTTGAAACTGCAACTAAACAGTGGAAAGAAAAATACAACAGAAACTGGACAGAAGACGATGTTAATGACCTTTATATAAAATTTGAAGATAAATTAAGAAATGTTGTATCTGAATACAGCAAACCTATTAAAGGTGTTTGCGAAACTGTAAATACTATTAAAAACAGAAATATTATTATAGCATCAACAACCGGTTACACATCTGAAATGATGACACATGTTACACCGTCTGCTGCAAAACTTGGTTATGAGCCGGATTGTGTTGTTACACCTGATGTAACAGGTATAGGCAGACCAACGCCTTTTATGCTTTATGAGTGTATGAAGCGTTTTAATGTTTATCCGCCTGAAACAGTTGTAAAAGTTGGTGACACAGTAACTGATATTTACGAAGGAAAAAATGCAGGTGCATGGAGTGTTGGTATATTAACAGGTTCAAATATACTTGGTTACACTGAAGAAGAATATAATACAACTGACAAAACAGAAATTGAAAACAGAAAAGAAAAAGCAAAAGAAAAATATATTGCAGCCGGTGCTGACTTTGTTATAGACAACATTACAGAACTTCCAACTGTTATTGATAAAATAAATAAAACATTAAGCGGGGAGGAAATGTAATTGAATCTTTTTTATAACCCAGTACATACAATTCTGTCAGAAGGTGCTGTAAACGAAATACCGCGTATTATAAATGAAATTTCTTCTGAAACAAAAAATATTCTTTTAATTATATGGAACGAAAATGTTCTTGAAACAGAAGTATTTAAAAACCTTGTTAAATCTGAAGAATATAAAGTAAAATCCATTTGTTTTAATGAATCAAATCCAACAGTTGAACAGCTTTTTAATATTTACAGTCAGACAAAAAGCTTTTCACCTAATGTAATAATAGCTGTTGGCGGCGGAAGCGTAATGGATGTAGGAAAATCACTTTGCTGTATATACGGCAATGATATATCTACTGTTGATGAGTTAAGGAATATTATAAGTCAAAAAAAATATAAAGCACCTGTTTCAAAATGGATAGGTGTGCCTACTACAGCCGGAACAGGAAGCGAGGTAACTTGCTGGGCTACAATATGGGACCCTAAAAAAGGTGTAAAAATGTCTGTTGAGTCTCAGAAAAATTACGCATATGCAGCTGTTGTAGACCCAAATCTTACAGATGGAATGCCTATAAGCCTTGCTGTATCATCTGCTCTTGATGCTGTAGCCCATGCCGTTGAAAGCTACTGGGCAAATGGTTCAAATGTTGTTTCAAAAGGTATTGCACTATATGCCGTAAGAACAATAATGAGCCATATTGATGAACTTGTAAAAGGTGATAAAAAAGCACATATCTACATGTCACAGGGAAGCCTTATGGCAGGTATGGCTTTTAGCAATACAAAAACAACAGCATGTCACTCAATATCATATCCGCTTACAATGAAGTACCACATACCTCACGGAACAGCAGTAAGTATGCTTTTAGCACCGGTTTTTGAAATAAATCAGGCTAAAACAGAAAATTCTGCACTTCTTTTGGAAGCTTTGGGAGTTAAAAATGTAAATGAGCTTTCCCAAAGAATTCACGGCATACTTAAAAGTGCCAATATTCCATCAAGCCTTGAGGAATGGAATGTTGATTACAATGAAATAAGTTATTTGGCAGAGCATGGCATAACAAAAGGCCGTGCCGACAATAACCCTATAAATATTACAACGGATACTATAGAGGACATACTTAAAAGCATATATAAAGCTTAATTCAGGTACATTATTTTAAAGAGAAGGAGAATTTTAAAATGAAAAAGAATATAAGAATATGTGCATTGGCTATGACTTTGGTTTTAGGAACAGCAGTGTTTGCTACAGGCTGTTCAAGCTCAAATGGAAGTTCATCTTCCCAAGCATCAGCAACATCGTCATCTCAGCAGAGTGAAACAGCATCGGCAGGCGGCGAAGACGGAGTTTTTACAATAGCTTATGCTCCTAATGAATCTACAGAACAGAGCACAGACGCTCGTATGGGACTTGCAAATGACCTTAGCGAAGTTCTTGGCTGTGATGTTGAGGAAATACAGGCAAGTGATTACAACGCTATTATAGAGGCTTTAAGAACAGGTAAGGCAGATATGGCTTATATGGGACCATTAGCTATAGCACTTGGTGTTGAAAGAGCAGGCATTGAGCCTATTGCCATGAAAGCCGAAGATGGTGACCCTGAAAAAGCTATTTATCATTCAGTGCTTGTTACAAACTCAGCAAACAGTGATATTAACTCAATAGAGGATATTAAAGGAAAGACAATTGCTTTTGTAGACCCTGATTCAACATCAGGAAATCTTGTTCCAACAGCTGAAATTATTAAAGCTTTTCCAGATGACAATTTGAATTCAGATATGCTTCACACAAACGGAGATTTTTTTGAGGCTGTAAGCTTTTCAGGTTCACATCAGGCAGGCCTTCAAGCAGTAATTAAAGGTGATGTTGATGTAGTGCCTATTTCGGACCAGATACTTGCTTCAGAAATTGCAAACGGAAATGCAACAGAAGACGATGTTAAAATAATTCATGAGTCAGACGCTATACCTGCTGAAGCTATGGTTATAGCCAGCTCAGTTGATGATAACACAAAGCAAGTATTAAAAGATTTCCTTACATCTTATGATAATGAGGATTATTTTACAGAGGTAATCAAAAAAGAAGGAGCTCGTTTTGTAGACTGTGATATGAGTGATTATGAGCCTATTATTGAGCTTAATAATATAATTAACGGAGAAGAATAAAAGCTCTAAAGTTTTTCGGTGGGAGAATCAATATGGATAAAATATTAAAATTTGAAAACGTATCAAAACACTATCCGAATGGTGTTCATGCACTTAAAAATGTGTCATTTGAAGTAAATGAAGGTGAATTTGTATCTATAATAGGGCCTTCAGGTTCTGGTAAGTCAACTATATTAAGGTCTATTAATAAACTTATACCTATAAGTGACGGAAATATTACATTAGACGGCTTATTAGTTTCTCAGCAAAAGGGTAAAGAGCTAAGAAAACTCCGCCGTAAAGTTGGTATGATATTTCAGAATTATAATCTAGTATACAGCCTTTCTGTTCTTCAAAACGTACTTCATGGACGTTTGGGATACATGGATGGTTTAAAGGGGATATTTGGCCTTTACAGCGAAGAAGATAAAAAAGAAGCCATAAATCTTCTTAATGAACTTGGAATGGAGCAGTTCTGCT
Organism: uncultured Clostridia bacterium; assembly: GCA_944377425.1. GTDB lineage: Bacteria > Bacillota > Clostridia > Lachnospirales > Anaerotignaceae > Neoanaerotignum_A. The sequence goes on along the minus strand of CALWEX010000018.1, from coordinate 4,447 downwards.
ACAACAGAGCTTCTGACCTCTCGGGCGGACAAAAGCAGAGGGTAGGTATCGCAAGGGCAATTATGCAAAATCCAAAGCTCCTGCTTTGTGATGAGCCTATAGCATCACTTGACCCATCAAGTGCCAAAACAATAATGGACCTTTTAAGAGATATGACACGCAAAAGAAACATTGCATGTATAGTAAACCTGCATCAGCTTGACGTGGCTATAAAATATTCAACGCGAATTATAGGCCTTTCAAAAGGTGAAGTTGTTTTTGACGGGCCTCCTGAAAAATTAACCGATGATGTTATTGAGCGTATTTATAATACATCTCGCGAGAATTTAATGATTGGAGGAGCCGGCAATGACAAAAAGGATTCCGCTGATTGCGCGTGAGCAAAAAAGAATGTACACAATTTTTATTGCAGTGGCATTAGTTCTTTTTATAGCTACATCGTTTTATACAAATTTTAATATAATGACTCTTGCTCAAAACAGCGATGCTTTTTGGGCGTTTATTACAAAAGACTTTTTCCCACCGGCACTGCCAAAGGCAAGCCGTATACCAGGCGTATTATCCAGCGTAGTGGTAACTCTTGCCTTAGCAATGTCATCTACTACAATAGCGGCTGTACTGGCATTTTTTGTATCTCTTTTTGCCAGTGAAAAGATATCGCCTTTTCCAAAACTGGCTAAATATGTAAGAGGCTTTGCTACATTTTTAAGAAATATACCGGCTCTTGTTTGGGCATTTATACTTTTTTCATCTTTAGGCATAGGAACGGGAGTTGGATTTGTGGCTCTTTTAATTACAAGTTTTGCTTTCATGGTTAGAGCATTTGTAGAAACAATAGAAGATGTTTCGCAGGACTGCGTGGAAAGTCTTCAGGCTGTAGGTGCCGGATTTTGGCAAAGAGTTTGGCAGGCAATACTGCCATCATGTTTAAATGGTTTTTTATCGTGGTTCCTTTACTGTATAGAGGTAAATATAAGAGCATCAACAATTGTAGGCATGGTTGGCGGTGGCGGAGTAGGTCTTACACTGTTTTCGTACATAAAAGGATTTCAGTATGATATAGCTTTCAGCATAATACTTTTAATTGCTGCTATGGTTATTGTTGTTGACAGAATAACCGGAAAGCTTAGAAAGGAGATTTTAAAATGACAGATGAAAGCGTTATACCAAGCACTGTAAGAAATAATTCTGCCGAAAAAGCAAGTAATAAAATACCTGTAGGCTGTAAAGATAAAAATACTTTTGTTCCAAGATTTTTAACAGGTGTTGTTGTTCTTACTGTTTTAAGCCTTATTTATCTTAATATAGACTGGCTTAAGCTTTTATCCCGTGTGCCAGATGTAGGTGTTGTATTTTGGGATTTGGCGCACTTTGATTTTTCGGATATGGATATAATTTTTAGCTCTATGCTTGAAACGGTTTCAATAGCTGTTTTATCACTTCTTTACAGCTTGATTCTTGGAATTGCATTCGGCATGATAGCCGCAAGAAATATATTTAAAATAACATGGCTTTCTGTTTTGACACAATCATTTTTTACATTCTTAAGAGCTGTTCCCACTCCAGTATGGGTGCTTTTAATGCTGGTTTGCCTAGGAATGGGATCTGAAGCCGGTGTTGCTGGTCTTTGCGTACATACAACAGCATTTTTCACAAAATCATTTGCTCAAAGTTTTGAAAGTATATCCGATGAAACAATGGAAGCTCTTGAAGTTACAGGTACAAGCAGATTAAGTATATTTATTAATGCTGTTCTTCCAGCTGCGTTTTCACAGATAGTAGCTTGGACTGGTATGAGACTTGAAACTAATTTTTCAGAATGCGCAATACTTGGTATGGTAGGTGCTGGAGGTATAGGCTATGTAATTTCAAGAAATTTACAGAACTATAACTATGGTTCAGCTGGTATTGCAATACTTTTAGTATTTATTGTTGCGTATGTTATAGAAAGATTATTTGTCCATATTAAAAAGAAAATATAAATAAGCTTTTTCATTCAAATTTTTATATTTATAACTTTATTTCAAAGGCAGACTTTTTATGGTTTAAGTATCGTAAAAAGTCTGTTTTTGCTGCAAAAACAACCATGTGTGCTTTATTGCTTGGGGCAGTAATGAATATCATATTAGACCCAATTTTTATTTACACTTTAAATATGGGTGTATCTGGTGCAGCGATAGCTACATCAATTTCTCAAATGATGTCAACTGTTGTGTATCTTATATATATTTTGCGAAAAAGAAGTGCGTTTTCTTTTAGTTTAAAGGAATATTTTCCTACAAAGCAAATATTGACAGAAATACTAAAGATAGGAATTCCTACATTGACATTTCAGATTCTCACAAGCCTTTCTATTGCATTGATTAATCGTGCAGCAAATAGCTATTCAGATTCAGTAATTGCTGGAATGGGAGCAGTTACACGAATTACTGCTATGGGAACGCTTGTGGTATTTGGTTTTTTGAAAGGATTTCAACCCATTGCAGATGTTATTTCTTTTATTATTACTATATTTATGGCTTTACATATTCATAAAGAAATTACTGTTGCTGAAAATCAAATTGTTCTTAAAGAAACAAGTAAATAGTTTTGCATAAATTATTTAGCGTTTAAAAAAAATTATTAAACTATAAGTTTTACAGGAAATCATCAAAAGATTTCCTGCTTTTTTATTTAAAAGTGTCTAAAAAATGAAATTTGGCTCGTTATAAATATAAAAGATATATATTTGCTCTACTTTGTATGATTATATATATTTAAAGATACTCCAAAAGACTTTATAATTGCATTATAGAAGAAGGAAATATAAATGGGCTATATCAAATTTGATGCAGCGGAAATGAATAATTTACAATGGAAAAAAATTATGTCTAAGCAGTTGAAAATGGCTAAGACTTTTGAAATACACTGCTGGAATGAAGAGCAAGAGGAAATAAAAATGGTACTTCCATTTGGCGAGTTGAAAGAAAGCTGCTGGAAATATGGAAAGATAATTCATGGACCTGTAACACCAGAATTTATTGAGTACATTCTTAGCTTGCCAAAACCTACTGATACGGAAATATATAATAAAATGACACCATTTTTTACTATTGCTTTGGATAACGGTTTTTGGTCAGAACATTATGGTACAGAACTGACAAAGGAATAAGAATAGTTGTTCAATAGATTTGTTTTGGAAGTAACTGCCTAGAGATACGGTTACAAAGAAAACGATATTTTTGGTAAATTGGGGTTTTAAAAAATATGGGGGATTTCTATGTTTGATATTTGGTATGGAGATATTCCTGTAACAAATTTAGTAATTGTTTTTTCCCTTATCGTAATTTTGCCTATCCAGATATTGATATGCTTTAAGGCAAAGTCTATGTTTGTACGATTTATTCCAATAATGATTCTAGCTGCCGTGGTATTGATGTGGATTGTTTTAAGTTTTGCTGTAGTTGGTTGGGAAGGATTATTGTATTTGTTTTTTGCGATATACATGTTGTTTATGATATTCGTCTGTGGAATAGGATGGGGTGTCTGGGCGTTGATAAAATATAAAGGGACAAAAAAGAAATGGATTTTAGCGTTTTTGGCAGTGTTGGTGGTAGCATGTTTTGCATGGAACTATAGCTTTTATAATAGAAAGAGCAATGATAATCTTCCTAATTTACAGTCTATTGCCCAAATGGATGAGGCTGAAGTGAATAACCTATTATCTGGATATAAAAGAGCTCAATTATTAGAGGTATGGGGCGAGCCTCAGTACAGCAATTCATCAGGGGATGTATGGCTTTTGAATGGTACTGACTGGTTAACTGTAAATTACAAAAATAACAGTGAAAAAGTTGTGGTATGCGGTATAGAACCAATATTGTTTCCAGCGGATATAAAAGACATCACATACACCTTTTCCGTTTATTCTTCAGATAATTCAAGGCAGTTAAATTCTGATGAAATAGCAGATGTAATTGACTGGGCTCTTAGTCTTGATTTGCTGCATGTGGACTTTCCTGATGGAAAGGCGCCGAATGAGGTATATGCTGGTGGAGAAAGCTATACCTTTGTTATCAATAATGGAGAAAAAGAATTTTCCTATTTGAATATCAATGATTACTATGTTTTTGTCAGTGAGCAATGGTATTTAGTGGAGAATCCTTCAGAGCCGCCAATTTCAGATGAATTTGATGTAGTGAAGTTTCATGACAAAACATTTAAAACTTCTGATTTATCAGAAGAAACATTGGAGTGGCTGAATTGGTACAATGAACTTCCAAAGGAGGAGCTGCTTGCAGTAAGCTTTATTCCTCCTGAGCTTTATGACCTTTGTGGTTATCCTTCCGCAGAAGATGAAAGTGCAGTACAGGCAGAAGAGGAATAAAATGAAATAGATCGAAGAAAAGGCAGTTGTATGACTGTCTTTTCTTATGTATGTATTTCTAAATATCAATATTTTGACTAC
>CALWEX010000017.1 GCA_944377425.1 uncultured Clostridia bacterium | reverse complement strand
GGCAGGCTCACCTCATCTGGGGAAGATTCCATATCTATAGACGAAATATCTATATATGCCGAAAAGGACTTGTTCTGCTGAATTTTATCCAGCACCATTCGTTTGCCTCTAAGCCTTACCGAAACCTTAGTATTTTCTATTTCATCGGCATTTGTAATTGTCTTTCCGGCTTCTTCAGCGTAAGAAGCATTTATAATATCCAAATTAGCCGTAAAAATCCTTGTTTCAACGGGATTTTCTATGTTTATAACAATAAACCAGAGGCAAATGGCTATAAAAACGGAAAGCAGTTTCCAGCCGGCGTCTTTTGTGAGAGTTTCTTTAAACTTACTCATCTTTTTTGCCCCTCCTCCAGAATATTTTCTTTTTCTTACTCCTGCTCTTTTTGCCTTGTAAAAGCATGCGCCGCATAGCGTCAACACTTAAATTGCGGTAAAGTACACCACCGTTAGCTATAGATATAGCACCTGTTTCTTCTGAAACAACAACAACAAAAGCGTCCGAAACCTCGCTGGCACCTATAGCGGCTCTATGCCTTGTGCCCAAATCCATGCTTATGTCATTGCTTTCTGTAAGAGGCAAAAAGCATGTAGCAGCGGCAACACGGTTATTTTTTATAATAACAGCGCCGTCGTGAAGCGGAGTGTTTTTTTCAAATATATTAATAAGAAGCTGGCTTGTAACAACAGCATCTATATTAATTCCTGTTCTTTCAAAGTCACCTAAAGGCACATCCCTTTCAATAAGCATAAGGGCACCAGTCCTTGCAGCGCTCATTTTTTCGGAAGCCTTTATAACCTCCTCAACGGTTTTTTCTGTGTACTCACGGCTTTTTTCCGGTGTGTCAAAATTAAGCATAGCAAAAAAATGCTTGCTCTTTCCAAGCTGCTCTAAGGCCTTCCTCAGCTCCGGTTGGAAAACAACTATAACTGCTATAATACCAACAGATATTGTGTTTTGCAGTATCCATAATATAGTGTTAAGCCTAAGCATGTATGAAGCCAAAGCGAATATCACAATAACAAGTATGCCCTTAAAAAGAACCCACGCCCTTGTTTCCTTAATCCAAAATATCATTTTATATATAAGGTAAGCGACTATCAGAATATCAAGAATATCCCTGACACCCACCGTAGGCATGGATACACTGGCAAACCTAAAGCTATCCCAAAGGTTTATTATATAATGATCCATTAATCCTCACTCCCGTCGCGCTCTTTTGGAGGCATTTTCATTTTAGGCACGGCTTTAACATAATAAATATAGTTTTTGTCCTGAAACCGTACTCTTTCGGTATGTCTGTAGTCGGGTAAATCATCAAAAAGCCTTATAATAAAAGCAATTACCGCAGATAAAAATACGAAAAACGGCAGTCCCACAACAGAAAACTTGCTTCCGCCTATAATTACAGCCAAAAACATGGCTATAACAGTGACTATTGCCGAGGCTATAATGGCAATTTCTTTTTCATGGTCAATATGTGCACTGCTTATGGCCCAAGATGTTACAACGGCTAAAACCATAGCCGCCGCTGCATAAAAACTGCCTGATATAACAGCCATTCCGGCTTCTGAAAAAATATATGTATACATATTAAAAAGCACATCCGGCATAGTTGATGCAGAAAACTCCGCAGCCGGTGACATTTTAATAAATTCCTGCATAATAGGCGTTATTTGGTTTGTAAACATTGCCGCAGCCACAGGAAAAATGGCTTTTCCCCCAAAATATATTCCGCCTAAAAAAGCAACTGCATAAGGCACTTTAAACTTAAAACAAACCAACATAGCTACAAACAGTAAACTTTCCTTAGGAAAAACTCTTCCGTAAAAAACATATAAAAGAAAGAAAAATATTAAAGCTGCCACTGCCGTTTCAACAGATGCCGAAGCTATAAAAATAACTGTCGCCACTGCCGCCACTGCCAAAAAAACTGCTGGAGACGAAACAGATGCAAATATACCACCTAAAAGAACTATAATAAGTTTTTTTGTACCTATTAAATTTCCAGCAGATAAATAGCTCATCAACAAAAAAGTTATTATGCCCGCCAAAAATTTACATGCGATATTGATTTTATCCTCATTAAGCTTATAAATCCCTATCAGTCTTTGACGAATCAGAAATAACTCTTCCATTTTCCTTCCCCTTTACAGATATTTTTCTTCCCTTAAGACCGCCTGATACATTAAGCCTTTTAAGCCTTTCCTCATAAATATCCAGCCGCCTTTGGGCCTCCTCGTATTCTCTTTTGTACGTAAAAGAGCAAATAAATGTGTATATTATTAATATAGCTAAAAGTGCAACACCAATTTCTATAATGGTATTTTTACTAATCATCTCAAATATATCGGCATTTTTTATAACCAGCTCATAAAGATAATACATACCACAGATTATAAAAAAGCCCATAGCCACGCCTATGCGCATACTTAGTCCACGTAAATAAACATAATCTCTCCTGTATTTAGATGTAATCTTTCTGTCCTTTTCGCCGTAATGCTTGTCATAAACGGCTAAGCTTACCATAGTTTTAATTCTTTTAAGGTCTTCCAAATACAAAGTCCTCCTTTTAATCCCGCTTCATAACTGTATTATAACTGGATAAAAGTTACTGCTTTTTAAGTATACCATAAAATACGTTGCTGAAAACAGCTATAATATTAATTTTTTTATAAATTCATATTTACAGTTCTATTTTATAGTATTTCATTTTATTCCATAGTGTTGAGCGGCTTATGCCCAGCTCCTGTGCCGCTTTTTTTCTTGAAAGCCCATTGTTTTTAAGGGCAGATATAATGCGGCGTTTTTCCCATTGCTGAGCTGTATCTTCTTCAGGCATGTCATTATCATCATACTTAATTGTTTGGTTTTTCCGCCTGTGGGCCTGCTCACCCTGCTCCGATGACGCAAGGGCCCGGCTTATTTCGGTAAAAAGGGCACTGGTGTTAATACGGCTGTTTTTCATCATTACAGTAATTCTCTCAAGTATATTCCTTAGCTCTCGTATATTGCCCCTTAGCTCATATTTTGAAAGCTCCTCTATTATTTCACGCCATAAGGCCTCATTGGCCTTAAAACTCCTATAATCTATATCTTTTAAAAACTCAACGGCTATTTCCTCAATATCTTCCTTACGCTTTCTTAAAGGTGGAATTTTAAGTTCCAGCACATCAAGCCTATAATATAAATCCTCTCTGAAATTACCTTTTGCAACTTCTTTTTGTAAATCCCTGTTGGTAGCTGCTATAACACGTACATCAACAGGTATAACTCTGTCGCTTCCTATTCGGCGTATTTCTTTTTCCTGTATAACCCTTAAAAGCTGAACCTGCATTTCAAGGGGCATCTCTCCTATCTCATCAAGGAATATTGTGCCCATGTGCGCCATTTCAAAAACACCCATTTTGCCGCCTTTGCTGGCGCCTGTAAATGAGCCTTCATCATAGCCAAAAAACTCCGCCTCTAAAAGATTTTTAGGTATTGCGGCACAGTTTACAGCCACAAACGGTCCGCCGCTTCTAAAGCCTGCGTTGTGTATACTTTGGGCAAAAAGCTCCTTGCCCGTTCCTGTTTCTCCCAGTATAAGCACTGTAGAATCCGAAAATGCATAACTTTTGGCTACGTTTTTGGTTTCTGTAATAGCAAATGACGAACCTTTTATATCGTCAAAACCATACTTAGCAAAAAAACCTTTCTTGTTTTTTGTAAGACTCAAACGTGCATTTTTCTCGTGCTCCTGCAAAACGGCTAAGTCCTGAAAGGTGGAAACAACACCTTTCTTTTTGCCGTCAACCTCAATAGGTATTCTGTGAGTAAGAACAGTACCGTAAGGCAGCTCAAATATATCTCCTATGTCACCGCCATCTTTTTCCATGGCCTTAATCATTTTAGTACCTTTAATTACATTATAAATGTGCTGACCCTCTAAACGCTGGTTTTTATCTCGCTTAAGAAATTTATAAACCATGTCATTGGCAGCAATTATTATTCCGTTTTCATCAATAGCAAGTATAGCATCATTAGTAAAGTTAAATACAACTTTGTATTGTTCCAGCCTCAGTTCGTTTTCTTTGTTCTTTTCTTCTTCCCTCTGTTTAACTGCGGCTATTTCTTTGGCACTGTCAATGGCATGCAAAACGCTTTCAGCGCTTAAATAAGCTGTTTTATATGTAAAGCCACGACATCTTAATTCATAAGCAAAGTCATCTGGCCCTATAAATATTGCGTTTTTGTCGGCATTGTCAAAAAACATATTTCTTGCGCTTTCATTGCATGAAATATTAAATTTTTCAACATTTATATTCCACTTTTGAGATAAAAACTCACAATCTGCTTCTTCACCGTTATATAAAAGAAGTACCGCCTTGCTGAATCTGCTTTTGTCAAAATCTGTTTTATAAAAGTCTATTGTGCTTTTTCTAACCATTAAGGCGCATACATCTCGGCCATACTCCACTATACGGCTGTCCATACCGTAAAAAAGGAAAACTGTTTTGCCTTTGTCCATTTTTTCGCGGCAGTGCCTTGAAACATACTCCTCATCACATACCGAAACTTCTATGTTGTAATTTAGTTTTAAAAGAGCTTCTTCTATCTGCCCGGCGTTAAAAGATGTAAAGGCAATAAAGTTTATTTTATCTAAATAATCCTGTCTTAAATCCATACTATCCCCCGTAAAAACCGCATAGCTTATATAAAAACATGGTAAAGCGGCCTAACCATCAGCCTGAAATTTTTATGTTAAAAAATAATTTATTGTTAATTTAATATCATTAAAATTTTCTCAAAATTTAGCTTATAAACTAATTTTACACCAGTATTGTATTATTTTAAATACCACATAAACAAAAAATTTGAAAATTTATAGGTTTTAAACAGAGTAATATGCATTTAAAAACAGATTGTTTCTATTAAAAAACCTTCTAATCTAAATTAACAATTGAAATATTTACCTCTTTGCATTATAATAATATAAACATATAGTTTAATTATGTTAAATTAAATTCAAAGGAGTGTTATAAATGAGCGTACAAACAGTTACTTTTGCCGGATATACAGTCGGCTACGGACAGGAGACATATGAACAGCTCGTACCTATCTGCTCAAGATATGGTAAAAACATCGTTGTTATAGGTGGAGAGAAAGCTCTTGCAGCTGCAAAACCATACATTACAGAGGCTGTAAAGGATTCAGAGCTTGAAATTCTCGGTTTTGAGTGGTACGGCGGTGTTGCATCATACGAGAACGTAGACAGACTTAAAGCTCTTGACACAGTTAAAAACGCTGACATGATTTTTGCTGTAGGCGGCGGTAAAGCTATCGACTGCGCTAAATGCACAGCAAGCCAGACAGGAAAACCTTTCTTTACATTCCCTACTATTGCTGCAACATGTGCTTCTACAACAGCAATCGGCGTTATGTACTATCCAAACGGCGTACAGAAAGACGTATTTATCGCTCCAAGACCAGCTATACATAACTTTATCAACCTCGACATAATCGCTCAGGCTCCTCCAATATATCTTTGGGCTGGTATCGGTGATACACTTGCTAAATTTACAGAAGTACCTTTCTCAGCAAGAGGCCATGAGTCCGAGCTTGCTATGAAAGACGCTCTTCCTCTTTGCATGAGCAAAATGACAGGCGAGCCTCTTCTTCAGTATGGTAAAGAAGCTTACGACGGCGTTAAAGAAGGCAAAACATCATTTGCTCTTGAGCAGGTTGTTCTTGCAGTAGTAGTTACAAGCGGTATGGTATCTTACCTTATCGATTCTTATAAATACAACTCTAACATGGGTCACGCTATATTCTACGGCATGACAGTTCTTCCACAGATTGAAGAAAGACACCTTCATGGTGAAGTTGTATCTTACGGCGTACTCTGCATGCTTATGATGGACAAACAGATGGAACTTCTTGACAGAATTTATAAATTCATGAAGTCAATCGGTCTTCCTACAAAACTTGCAGATATGGAAGTTAAACTTGAGGAAATGGGCCCTGCTCTTGACAGCGCAGTTACAAAATACGATATCGAGTGCTCACCTTACAAGATTACAAAAGAGCTTATGTATCAGGCAGTTGTTGACCTTGAGGAATACAACAAAACACACTGATATTAAAAATATAATATCTTATAGCTTATAAAGCATTTTCAGGCAGAGAATTAAATATTCTCTGCCTTTTTTATTTTATTTTTTTGTATTGACTGATAAAATATATTTATACTTTTAATTTCAGGCTGATTTATAATAAAGAGGTAAAAATAAATGATTTATAAAGTAAATGATACAGAACTTAAAGCATTAGACTTTATTTCTTTTGCCAATAAAATATGGAAAGGCGGTTATGACTTAAAAAAGACCCATGAGGCTTTATCTAAAACAATTAATATCACATGTTATAATAACGGTGTACTTGTAGGCTGCCTTCGTATTCTTACCGATGGTTATTTTTTTGGAACAATTACAGAACTTCTTGTTCTTCATGAGTATCAAAAACATGGAATAGGCAGTAAACTTTTAAATCTTGCTAAAGAAAACACACCTACTTTGCTGTATTTTGGCTCACAGCCTGAAGCTGAAATATTTTATGAAAAAAACGGCTGTAAAAAAAGCCTTCAGTCATATATAATAGAAAAATAACATATATTAATTTTTTAAATTTCTACTGTTGTCTGAATAATTGTTTTATGTATTTTAAAAATTGGGTGGCGTAACTATAAAACAGCTTAACCGTGTTTTAAATTGCATAATAGGCGCCTTTATAGGTGTATTTATAGGCCAGTGCATATGGCAGTATGGTGATTTTTGCCGCAATCCAGAATTTTATGCTGTAACTTCTGCCCCATGGTATACAAGTATTATATTTTACGCTGTAGTAACTGTTGTTATTATAGCTATTGTTTTAGCTGTAAAATTATTTATCAATAAATATTTTAAATAATGTTTATTATTTATGGAACTCATATATGGAGTTCCTTTTTTAATATAAAAAAGCCATGGGGTTTTTAATCCCATGGCCATAATATTTTTTTAGGTTTAATCTATGTTAATCCCTGCCGTGCCTAAAATTATATATTACTATATTATCTAATAATTTAAGGCTTTTATACGGCTTGAGCCGAAGAAATTTTCATTTCTTATCTGGCTAAAAGCTGTACCATATTAAACTAAGCAAGGTAATTATTTAATTAACTTAAGAATCTTTATCCGCCCCAACAAACATTTTTCATATACATTCGGTTTACTGAATTATAATTAATCAACGCTTTGTAAATACTAAACGTTCACTTAGCTCCTAACTACTTCTTCTGTAACGAAAGTGTAAACCGTTTTAAATTATCCGGCAGATAATATTCTTGCAATCATAATAATCTTTGTTTACATGCTTATATTTTTATTTTATACGGTTGACTTTTAGTAGTGTTAAAATGTTCTATTCTTCGTAATCTCTATTAAATTTTAAACTCAATACCTGTTAATACTTATTAACTTGGCTTAAATATTACAGTAATTTGAATTTCACTTCTTTAAGGTGATAAACAAATTATTTTAAAGGCTTTTAACTTTTAAGCCAGCCCTTAACTTAATCCTAAGGGAAATTTATATTTTTTCAACTTCCGCCTGTAATAAAAAGCTTTGTTAATTTTATTTGTATTAAGGTATTACCACAAGCGCTATAGCTTATATATTTTACTATATTTTCAATTCATGCGGTTTAGAATATTAATTGAATCTTATCTATACCGCCTGAAAACTTATAACCAAATTAATTGTACAGCCTTAAAATTAAATTTTAAAACCACACATTATATTAGATTTAACTCAGGGATATAAACAGATTAAACTGTTACCTTACCGCCTCTCATTATTGCTACAGCATACCTGCGGATTTGTGTTTCACTTATTGAGTATGGTTCTTCGCTCATTACCATAGCAGACATCCCCTTCCTAAGTTAGATTAAGAGAAAAACAATGGCTTAACATTTTGAGGTATTTTAAAATGTAAAGCTGATTAAATAAGCTTGGAATAAATAAACCGATATTAAATTAATTAATATCTTTAAATTTATAACTGCTTATTAATCTGTTTCCCTTTTGTGATTATTATTATATCATCGGGTCTTCAAAAAGTAAATAGTTTTTATGAAATATTTTTCACCAAATTAAATATATTTCATTTGTACATTTTTACATATATTATTGTTTTCATGCCTTACTTTTGCATAACTCTCTATACAGCTCATAGCGGGGTTTTTATTGTGTAAAGTGCGTAAAAGAGTAGTTAAAAAGCCATTTAAAATGTTGGTAATTCAAATAATGTGAAATAACGTCATGTAATTTTTAATATTTTACACGCAATAAAACCCTTAAAATTTTAATACACCAATGTATTGCATATTTATATTTTGTATTGTATAGTTATCAAACGGGATTGAGGTTAACAAAATTTAATATTTTACCGTCATCAGGAGGCAGGTAATTATGGAAAACTCTAAATTAGTTAAAAACAATGCTATTACCGAAGGCGTCATTTGGAAGCAGCTGCTTATATTCTTCTTTCCACTGCTTTTTGGCGCTTTTTTCCAGCAGATGTATAATATGGCCGACACCGTTATAGTAGGCCGGTACTTGGGCAAAGAAGCACTTTCAGCCGTAGGCGGCTCGACAGGCAAAATAATAGATGTTATAGTTTATTTCTCAATAGGTATAACATCTGGAGCGTCAGTTATAATAGCACAATTTTATGGTGCAAAAAATTATATCCATACTCAGCGTTCTGTGCATACCGCTATTACTTTTTCAGCGCTTTTTGGCCTTGTAGTATGTATATTAGGCTTTTTACTTACACCTACAATTTTAAGAGCCATAGCTACACCAGATGATATTATAGACCTTTCAATTACTTACTTAAGGATATACTTTTTAGGCATGGTGCCTAACATGCTTTATAATATGGGTGCATCTGTACTCCGTGCCGTAGGCGACTCAAAAAGGCCGCTTATATTCCTTATTATAACTTGCTTTATAAATATAGGCCTTGACTTATTCTTTGTTGTTGTATGCAATATGGGTGTTGCCGGTGCAGCACTTGCTACAATACTTTCACAGCTTATAAGTGCTATTATGGCTATAGGTACACTGGCTATATCAAAAGACTGCTATAGAATATATCCGGCACACTTGGGAATCCGTCTTAATCTTCTTATAAGAATGTTAAGAGTAGGCCTTCCTGCCGGCATACAGTCACTTATGTTTAATGTACCAAATATACTCCTTCAGTTTTACGTAAACCTTTTGGGAACAGATACTGTAGCCGCTTGGAGCACATACAGCAAAATAGAAACCATATTCTGGATGACAATCGCGTCATTCGGTACTTCAATGACAACATTCGCCGGACAAAACTATGGCGCCGGACGTAAAGACCGTGTTATGAAAAGCGTTAAAGAATGTCTTATAATGGCTCTTGTAGCCACACTGCTTATAAGTTTTTGTCTGTATACATTCAGCAGCAATCTTTTAAGCCTGTTTATAACAGACCCAACAGTTATAAGCATAGGTGTTATTATAATGCATTATCTTCCGCCGTTCTTTATATGGTATATCTGCATAGAAGTGCTTTCAGGTACACTGCGTGGAACAGGTAACTCCTTTAAACCTATGCTTTTAGCTATATCCGGTGTATGCATACCTCGTGTACTTTGGCTTGCTATAGCTGTACCAAAAAATCAGACACTGCATACAATACTTTTTACATTCCCGCTTTCGTGGATAATAACATCATCTTTGTTTATTGTTTATTTCCTTTACTACACAAAGAAAAAAGGCTGGTGGAAAAAGGATTTGCAGAAAGCTCAGTCAAAGGCTGTGGAATCGTAAACTTAAATATTTAAAAAGAGCTTGGATTTTTTCCAAGCTCTTTTTCTGTATTCAAAATTCAGCGCCTTGTACACGTTTTGTCAAAATTCTTTCTCAGCTCTTTTTCTGTAGTAAAAATTGAAGCAACAACAATAACCAGCTCTATTACACTTAAAATACCACAAACCGCTCCTATAGTGCTTTCGCTTTTACCTATAAAACATGTCATAATAATTATTGCAGCAATTCCAGTTATTACTCCCCATTTTCTCCAAATTTTTCCACAGCAGTTATGAGCAAAGCGCCATGTTTGAATGTTTTTTACAGACATAGGCGTTCTATAGCCCCAAAAAATATTAATATCCTTAGGCGTACTATGTAAAAACAAATTTCCAAATATAATCATAATAACAGGCATAATTAAAGCTATTATAAACATGTAAATCCAATAAATCATATAATCACTTCCATTTAATAGGTACTCATGCATATTATAGCCAATGCCCAATAAATTAAAACAGGCGGGCTATTGCCCGCCTTAAAGTAAGTTTATTAATTATCTTTTATCATACATAATAAGAGCTACAATAACAAGCTCCTCATCCGTGTTGTTTAAAAGTCCATGTCCTTCGCCTGGAGCACAGTATGTAACATCTCCGGCTGAAACCTCAACTTCTGTTCCGTTGTCATTGTAAATTCCATGACCTTTAAGTATTACATAAGTTTCGCTTTCACCCTCATGTACATGATAACCCATAGATGAGTTTGGAGGGAATGTAACAAAGTTAAAAAGTCTACCAGCGTTTGTAAATTCATCGCCTTCAAGTATAAGGTCGGCAAAAATGCTGTTTAAACCGCCTTTTGCGTTTTTCATTTCAATTTTGTTTAATGAGCCTGCTTTTTTAATCATGTCTTTAACCTCCTGATTATTTATGATATGGTTCATTGCAGATTATTCTTTCTGCTCTGTATATCTGTTCAAGAAGCATTACCCTTGCCATTTGGTGCGGGAAAGTCATTCTTGAAAAACTCAAGTGATATTCTGCCCTGCCTGTAACTTCTTTGCTAAGCCCCAAAGAACCGCCTATAACAAAAGTCATGTCGCTTACGCCGTTTACCATTTTGTTTTTTATAAAGCTCGCTAACTCCTCAGAGCTAATGTTTTTGCCGTCTATCTCAAGAGTTACAACAAAACTTCCAGAAGGGATACTTTTAAGTATTCTGTCGCCTTCTTTTTCCATTACCTGTATTTTCTGCGCATCGCTTAAGTTTTCAGGCGCTTTTTCATCATTAAGCTCAATTATTTTAATTTTGGCATATCTTCCAAGCCTTTTAGCATATTCGTTTACAGCGTCGGTCCAATATTTTTCTTTTAGTCTGCCTACACAGACAATGTTTATATTCATGTTTTAATACCTGCCATTTTAAATACCAAATGTAACAATACCGCTTGGGCAGTGCCTTTGGGCAAGGGTTATGTTTACGTCTTTTCCTGCTGAAATACCGCTTTTTTTAAGTATTTCAGTTACAGTTGAGTATGCTAAATCCGGAGTATTATTTTCGGCACTTAAGTGTCCTAAAAATATATTTTTCATTCGTCCTGAAAACACCTCACCTATAAGGCTTCCAGCGCTGTTGTTTGCCATATGTCCATAAAGACCAAGTATCCTCTGCTTAAGGCTGTAAGGATATGGCCCTCTTTTAAGCATTTCTATATCGTGGTTTGATTCCAGCAAAAGCACATCACTGTCGGCAACAGCCTCTTTAACCACATCATCAACATGGCCTATATCTGTAGCCACAGTCATTTTAACACCTTCAGAAAAAACACTGTATCCCACTGGCTCAGCAGCGTCATGCGGTATCGAAAAAGGCTTAAGTACCATATCGTTAAGCTGTGTTTTTTCACCGCTGTATATAATTTTTCTGTTTTTTCTGTCAATATTGCCTATAAGGCCTTCCATAGCGCCCCAAGTACCCTCAGTTGCATAAAGCGGTATATCAAACCTTCTTGAAAGTATACCAACTGCCTTTATGTGGTCAGTATGCTCATGGGTTATAAATATAGCGTCCAGCTGTGAACAATCCTCGCCTATACTTTTAAGACAGTCCTGTATTTTTTTGCCGCTTACTCCAGCGTCTATAAGTATATTAGTACCTTCGCTTTTAATAAATATACTGTTGCCGCTGCTTCCGCTTACAAGAGGGCAAAATTTAGTCATTTAATATTACCTCCGTATCAAACAGAGACTCTGCGTATATCGGCGCCTAAAGCCAAAAACTTGTTTTCAACTTCCTCGTAACCTCTGTCGATATATTTTACCTCGCCTATAACAGTTTCACCACGCGCGTTTAAAGCAGCTATAATCATAGCCGCGCCTGCTCTTAAGTCCGTAGCCTCAACATTGGCACCAGAAAGCTCTTTAACGCCTTCTATAATAGCCACACGGCCTTCCACCGTTATTTTAGCACCTAATTTCTTTAATTCGTCTATGTACTGATAACGTTTTTCCCAAACATTTTCAGTTATCATGCTTGTTCCCTCACATACGCTTAAAAGTGCAGCCATCTGCGGCTGTAAGTCAGTAGGGAACCCAGGATAAGCCATTGTACGTATGCTTGTAGCTTTAAAATCAACATCTGTTGCATCTACAGTTATGTAATCGTCGCCTTCTTCTATATTTATTCCTATTTCTATCAGCTTGGCGCTTAAAGAGTCCATATGTGTAGGAATAATATTCTGTACTTTAACACAGCCTTTTGTAATAGCTGCCGCTATCATATAAGTTCCGGCTTCAATCTGGTCTGGTATAATTGTGTATTCTGCGCCATGAAGGTGCTCTACACCTACTATTTTTATAACATCTGTTCCGGCGCCTTTAATTTTAGCACCCATCATGTTAAGGAAGTTAGCTACATCAACAATATGTGGCTCTTTAGCTGCGTTTTCTATGGTAGTTATACCTTCTGCCATAGTAGCGGCAAGCATTATGTTAATTGTAGCCCCAACACTTACAGTATCCATATATATACTGGCACCTTTAAGCTTTTCGGCTTTAACACATACAATCTCGCCATTTACCTCAACCTCAGCACCTAATGCCCTAAATCCTTTTAAATGCAAATCTATAGGCCTTGTACCGAAATTACATCCTCCCGGCATAGCAACTTCCGCTTTTTTAAACCTTGCCAAAAGCGCGCCTAAAAGGTAATAAGAGGCACGCATTTTACGCACTTCGTCAAATGTAACCTTAGTGCATATATCATTAACGCTGTCTATTTTTAGTGTATGTTTGTCTTCGTATGTGCACTTGATGCCTATTTTGTTTAATGTTGTATAAAGGCATCTTACATCCTCAATATAAGGAAGGTTATCAATAACACATATACCGTCTGCCATTATAGCTGCCGGTATAACGGCAACAGCGGCATTTTTAGCCCCACTAATTACTACGCTGCCCGAAAGTCTTTTCTTTCCTTTTACTACGAGCCTGTCCATATCTTTATTCAAACCTCTCCAAATTAATCCAAATATAATATCAAAACGGCAATGCCGTATAGTTTACATAGTTATAATAATTATAGCACGTTATGTCTTTTGTGAAAAGTATTTTTAATGCCCGACAAAACTCTAAAGCATAATGAACAATAATAACCTGTTACAATAAATTTTTCAATACCCAAATATAACTAAATATAACACCAAAAAAAGCCAGCTTTTTTTAACTGGCTTTTTAAACTGAACTATTTTCGTTTTACTCTTCATCCTGAATAAAAGTACTGTCTTTTATCTCAGTAAGTGTATTAGTATAAGCGTCTATTATAAATGGCTTTTCAAACCCCGAAATAAAAACCCTGTAACACGGCACAAGCTTTAAAGTATTAACTTGTGAAATATCGCTTTGCACCTGAAGGTCGTACCCCAATTCTATTTTTTCTATATATGCCCCTGTAGGCATTTCATTATTACTGTTTTTTATGGCATAAAGCACTGTAAGCAAAGCTTCATCACAGGAACAGATTTGACGCTTTTCACCTATATATCCCTCAATATTGTAAAACTCAGCACGCATTGATATAATGCCGTTTTCTGTAACATAAACCTCTCTTGAGCTGCAAAACACACTGTTTTTGCCGTAAAGCTCGTTAAAGTATACCATATACCCCTTTTCGTATTCAGATACTTTCTCCAGTTTAATATTGTTTTTACTGTCAAAAGTTAAATTATCAATAAAGCTTTCGGCATACTCGGCGGCTTCTTTTTTAGTAAAATTTTCAAGCTTTCCAGTACCATTAGGACAGTCAAATACCAATATATTTCCATATAAAGTAACTGTTTTACTCTCACTTTTAAAAACCGTCTGGTCAAAATCAACTGTAATTTTAATTTCTTCATCTTGGTCAAAGAATGTACCGCGTATACTGTCGTTGTCAAAAACAGGTGTTGTAACGGCTAACTGCCGCATAGGGTTGAATTTTTTTATAAGGTCAGTATATATGCCTATGTTGTTATTGCTTAAAAGCTCATAAACAGCTCTTTCCTGCTCACTTGTTAAAGTATATTTCTGGCCTTCTTTGTAATTAAGTGCAAACAGGCCTATATTTATTGCTATAAGTATATATATAAATATGCTTTTAACTCTGTTCCAATCCATAGCTAACCTCCATAGGCACTACTTAATTCTTAGGCTTCCGTCCTCAGTGTCTATTATATAAACAGTGGAATCAATATTAACAAACCAGCATATACCGCTTAAATTTTCATCAGTTTCGCCGTTTAAATAATAACCAAATACAATGCCGTCAATCTGGTTGTTGTCGCCGCCTTTTAAAACCATGGAGTAATTAACAGCCGTAAGAAAATCAATATATATATTCTCGTCAAAATTACGGTCTTCAGCAAAATTTGAATTATATTTTTTAAACTTTCTTACATTGTTTCCAGAAACAAGAACTTCCATTGCATGTTCTATTCCATATTTATTTCTTATATCCCCGCCTATAACAACTGGCATGCCTGATACACAGTAATCAAAACAGAATAAAACTCCTTCGCCAGTAATGCGCACATCCGATAAATAATAATCAGTTTTAATAGATGTATCCTTATTAAGAAATTCTCTGCATACATAATACGCCGAAGATAAACTTTGCTGCTGGTCAGTATTTTCGGCATTATAGCTGAAGTATTCCAACACATTATAAGGGTAACACTTAACAACATTAGTTGTGTCCGCAATGGTATAAACACCAGATGGCTCAAAAGAAACCGTTTTATTTGTATATCCGTTAAAATACTGGTCTGTAACGGATTCCATATATTCCATAGTAACATCAGCAGATAAATCAATACATGGACTTTCCTTAATGCTGTAAAACCCGCTTTTATCAGCGGAAAACTGCGGTACAAAAACATTATTTTTAAATATATTAAACCCACTTACAGCCGTTGATATGCAGCTTAACTTGTTGGATGAATCATTAAGTAATTTATCTATCTCATTTGACAGCTCAGGCGAAACATCAGCTGTATACAGTACAGCCTCATTAGATGATGAAGAAGTATCTATAAAATAAATAAGACTGTTTTTATTATCATCATCAAAAGGCACAGCCACTATGCTTGTAAAGCCGCTCATATTATCAGGAGCCTTTTTTTCCGAAACACCTATACCATTAAAGTACTCATTAAAAGGCACTGTAATGCCAAACTCATATACTGCGCACTTAGTGTTAAGACATTCCTGCCACAAAAAATCCGTTACCACCTGAACATCAGAATCTGAAACGGCATTTTTTATAACAGAACTTACAGCCTTGTCAATGCCTTCATCAGTACCATAGAGCAGTTTAAATATATTGCTGCCGTTTCCCACAGCTGTGTCTTTAGGCGCAATAGACTCAACAGGCCCATTTGAGCCGCTTTCTGCAAACTGCCGTTCAAACAAATAATAAAAAAAGTTATGGCTCGAGCTACCGTCAAGCCATAACATACCTGTTTGAATAACAGCACAGACAAAAAGCACTATAACAAATATATTTTTAAACATACTGTTTTTTTTGCCTGCCATACTTAATCACCATATACTTTATTTTTCATTTTTACGGAAGATATACACCATTTTCCAAAGCCCTTTTAACAGCCTCCGTTTTACGGTTTACTGTAATTTCGGCTTTGCTTTCGTCTGAATCACCGGATGAAACAACAATAAAATTTTCGCCCAAACTTAAGTCTATAATCTGCGAGAATATACCTGAAACTCCCACAGTAAGGTCATAATCGTTTGTTAATGTCATATCTTCTGAATCAACTGAGTATACTTCTATTTTAATCTCAGTATCCTTTTCGGCTGTACCAGAAATAGTTTTGGAATTGTCGAATGTAGATACTGTATCTTTACTAAAATCAAGTCCGCTTGTAATCTCAAAAGCGTCTGTATCGGCTTCCTTTGCATAGGCAGCCGGACAAGCTAATAAAGCGGAAAAACAAAGCATAAAAACAAACAGGATTTTTTTCACTGCCATGCACCTCCAAATAAAATTTGCCTTCGGCCCAAACTTTTATTATTGGCTGTATATTAAATTTCATGTTCCAGCCAAAACCAAAAAGTTTGAAAAAGTTAGTAATATAAGTTAGAGTGTAAGTTAAAAAATACAGTTGAAAATACAGTTACAAATAAATATAACTATATATTATCGCTTACAAAAAGTATTATACACTATATATATTACATTTTTGTTACATGGCAGTTACTTTTAAATTACAGTATATCCCACTAATTCAAAATACCCGCTTTTAGAGCATAAACTGCCATAAATCAAACACTTTTTATATTACTGCTGCTTTTTTCTGGATTTTTAAGGAAACACAGTGTCATTTTAGTTCCTTTAAGTATTTCACTTTCAACATTTATGCTGCCGCCATGGCGCTCCATAATCTCTTTGGCAATAGCAAGACCCAAACCAGTGCCGCCCATAGCACGGCTTCTGGCCTTATCAACCCTATAAAACCTTTCAAATATTCTTGGCAAATCGTTTTTGGATATACCTATACCGTTATCCTCAACCATTATTTTTACACTGTCTTTTTCTTCCTCGGCCCATACATTTACAGTACTGCCTTCGGGGCTGTATTTAATGGCGTTTGTTATTACGTTATTTATAACTTGGGTAATTCTTCCTCTGTCGGCGGATATAAATACATCTCTGCCTAAAGGCGTAAATATTAAGTTCTGCTTTTTATTTTCAGCCAATATTCGGCTAGCCTTAACATTTTCAGCTATAAAGCTGTCTACATTAATACGGCTTAAGCTAAGCTCAATCTGGTTATTGTCAAAGCGTGAAAGCTGTAAAAGGTCACGCACAAGGAAAGACATCCTGTCCGCTTCGTTGTTTATAATGCCCAAAAATTCCTCTGCCG
Organism: uncultured Clostridia bacterium; assembly: GCA_944377425.1. GTDB lineage: Bacteria > Bacillota > Clostridia > Lachnospirales > Anaerotignaceae > Neoanaerotignum_A. Next base: position 18,605 of record CALWEX010000017.1, on the reverse strand, counting down.
TTTCCCTGTCATCAAGGGCACCGTCAAGAAGTGTTTCTGCATAGCTTTTAACCGTTGTAAGAGGTGTTCTCAGCTCATGGGAAACATTAGCCACAAATTCTTTTCGCATGTCGTCAAGACGCTTCATTTCGGTGTTATCCTGAAGAACAACTACCACACCGGCAAATATGTCTTTTTCGCTTAAATACGGCGAAAATGTAGCGTTAATGTATTTTTCCCCAACCCAGAAATTTATTTTTTTGGTAGTTTTGGTATCTACCATATCAATATACACACCACTTGTAATGTCGTAATGGTTTATAAAACTTTGCAAGTTGTTTTCAAGCTTATCAACACCTAAAAGCTCCATAGCCGCACTGTTAAAGTGAGTCAGCTCTCCGGATTTGTCAAATGAAATAACACCGTCTGTCATGTTATGGAGTATTATTTCCAGCTTATTCTTTTCTTTGCCCATTTCGCTTAATGTATTGCTAAGCTCCATAGCCATAAAATTAAAGCTTTCAGAAAGCTGGCCTATTTCATCGTCGGAATTAACTCTAACCGTCTGGTCAAGCTTGCCTTTAGCCAATTCTTTAGCCTTTGTTGTAAGTGTAAGTATAGGTCCTGTAATTGTGTTGGCGAAAAAATACCCCATAATGCCCGCCATAACAAATGCTATAGCAACAGATAACACAAGTGTGCGCCTTGTTTGGTCAATGCTCTCGTATATGCTGGATGCGTCCATTCTTGTAAATATTACATACTTAACAACACCACTTATAAGCACAGGCTCGGCGTATTCTATATATATATCGCCATTTTCGGTTATGGCATTTTTTTTGGAAAAAGATGCTGTGCCGGAAAGTGCGCTTATTATCACAGAGTTTTTATACTCCTCCTGAACGCCTTTAGCCCCTACAGTAGAGGCTATTGTTTTTCCGTCAGTATTTATAATATTGCCTTGAAGCTGACTTGAGCTTGAACCGTTTTGGGTAAACTGTATAAGCCCATCTTGAAAGCCTGTTTCCTCACATGTAAGAACTACCTGTTCTTTTATCTTTTCGGTATACAGCCGCATCTGCTCCTCAGCGCGCTTTAACTCAATGTCCTGTAAGCTTATAAGTATAAAGCTTCCGCATACAATCATTACAATCATTACAAGGCCAAGATACATGGCTATAAGCTTGGCCTTAATGCTTTTCATCATATCATAACCCCCGGCTTAAGCGCCGAAATAGTAACCTACACCGCGCTTAGTAAGTATATACACAGGTTTTCCCGGATCGTCCTCAATTTTCTCTCTTAAGCGCCTTACAGTAACATCTACCGTACGCACATCGCCAAAATACTCGTAACCCCATACTTTCTCAAGCAAAGTTTCTCTTGAAAATACCTGAGTTTTCTGTGAAGCTAAAAATTTCAAAAGCTCGTATTCCCTTAACGTAAGGTCTATTGTTTTACCATTTTTCTTTACTTCAAAAAGCTTCATGTTAATTGTAAGACCGCCAAATGATATATCATCCTTGCTTTTTGCCTTATCTGCGCCCTCCTCGTCATTTACAGCACGGCGCCTAAGGTTTGCCTTAACCCTTGCCATAAGCTCTCTTGTGCCAAAAGGCTTTGTAACATAGTCATCAGCGCCAAGCTCAAGACCTAAAACCTTGTCAACCTCTTCAGCCCTTGCTGTAAGCATAATAATAGGCGTATCGTATTTTTCGCGTATTTTACGGCATGCAGCATAGCCATCAAGCTTAGGCATCATTAAGTCAAGAAGTATTAAGTCAGGCTCATATTCCTCATTAAGCTTAATAGCTTCTTCTCCGTCACCTGCCGTTATAACGTCATAGCCTTCTTTTTTTAAGTTGTATTTTATAATATCAACAATGTTTTTTTCATCATCAACTACAAGTATCCTGCTGTTCATATAAAAACACCTCCGCTATTAAGGGTTGTATTTAACTGTTAAAAACGGTACTTGTTTTTTTACTTTAATTTCCTGCCCTATTTTAAGTGTATCACTTGTCATTGAGTTAAGACTTTTAAGCTCATCTATAGTCATACCGAACTTATTGGCCACAGACCAAACACTATCACCTTGAGCAATAGTGTATACATCGTCCTGCTCGGTTGTGTATGTCAGTTTTTTGTATGCCTCTTCAAAAGAGAGTATTTCAGACGAGTCTACAAAATCCGTAACCGTTGATACATTCTGCTCAAATGTGCACTTTGTAACATCGGCATTTTCCGGCGCAAACTTGCCTTTAATGCTCTCCAGCAGGTTTTCGGCCTCGTTTTTGGTTTCCAAAACAACTGTTTTTTTGTTGTCTATTAAAATTATACCAGCTTCAACCTCATAAGATGCCGCCTCTTTAACCTTTGTAACGGCATACTCAACTGTAACCATGTCCTTAGACGACGCATGAACAGGCTGCAATGTAATTTCGTCTTTTATTCTAACATTAGTATTAAGGTCTTTGCTTAAAGACGCTGTAGCCGTATTTAAAATATCTTCTGATGTAAGATTTGTTTTATCAATGGTGCATACAACATTCTGCCCTACCATAACATTATATGCATTTTTGCCAAAAAACACCTGAAAAATAATAAATATAATAACCGCCAGAACCAAAATCAAAGCTGTAATAGCTTTTATCTTTTTTTCTCTCTGCTTTTTTTCTCTGGCGGCCTTGCGATTTTCGGCGCCGTAGGTTCTTATGCTATGATTAGCCGTCGGTTTCCTTTTTGTACTCACACTGCGCGCCTCCCTTTTGAGAACCTTCTTTGTAATTTCCCTTATAATTTTTATAGCATTTGCATTTTTTAACTAAAAATTACTTTTTAAGTGATTCCAATATAACCTGTGTCTGATGCTCTATATGCTCAGCCATAACCTTCTCACCCATAGCCTCATCATGCTTTTCAACAGCCTCTATTATATTTCTGTGGTGATTTATAACGGCTGTCTTTGTTTCATAAACTTTAAGGTATGCCATTCTGTAGCGGTATACTTGTGCCTGAATATTGCTTATAATGGCTACAAGCTTTAAATTACCTGCTGAGCGGAATAAAACATCATGGAATTTCTCGTCAGATATAGCTACGCCTTCATAATCCTCATTTTCAAAAGATTTTTCAAACTCCGCGTTATACGCTTTCAGCTCCTTAAGGCTTTCCTCATCCATTTTCTGGCAGGCATGGCGTATGCTTACTACTTCCAGCGCCTTTCTTATTTCCAATATATTCTTAATATCCTCTGCACTTATGTCCAGTACCTGTGCGCCCCTGCGTGGTATAAGCTCAACTAAGTTTTCCTGCTCCAACATTCTTAAAGCTTCCCTTACAGGTGTACGGCTAACTCCTAATTTATCAGCCAGATGATTTTCCAAAAGCCTCTCGCCTGGCTTAAGCTGGCCCTTTAATATAGCATCCCGCAGATTGTTAAAAACAACTTCTCTTAACGGAAGATACTCATTAGCATTTACTTCAAACTTATATTCCATACAAAACTCCTCCTCAATCCCTCGGATTAACTGTTTGAGTTGAATAAACCTCTGTAATGCCAAATTCTTTTTTTATGCTTTCACATACAAACTGTGCCTTTTCCTCACTATCGAAAAGACCAAATACAGACGGCCCGCTTCCGCTCATGGCACTTGCCAAAGCACCGTTATTAATCATAAATTCTTTAAGGCGGCATATAACCGGGTACTTTACTGCTGTAACCGTTTCAAGCACATTAAGTACGCTCTCTGATATAGCTTTTTTGTCTGACATATCAATAGCCCTAAGTACAGCTTTAGTGTCAGGCCGCTTTGTTATTTTGTCAATTTCAAGGGCTTTGTAAACCGCGGCAGTTGATACGTCAATATCAGGCTTAGCTATAACGGTGTAAAAAAGCGGACAGTCTTTAATGTATACCAACTTGTCCCCTAATCCAAAAGCAAAAGCGGTTCCGTTTTTAATACAAAACGGTACATCTTTGCCTATTGCCGAAGCAAATTTATGAAACTTCTCAATAGGCACTGATGGCAGAAAAAGCTCTCTCATAGCTTTAATAACAGCCGCCGCGTCAGCACTTCCGCCTGCAAGACCTGCGGCAACAGGTATGCGCTTTTGAATGTGTATGTCAACACCATTTTTAAGCTCGTACTTTTCAATTATGCCCTCTGCCGCCCTATAGGCCGTATTATTGGGACCTAAAGGTACCTTTGAGCTGTTTGAAAATACACGAACTGTGCCCAAATCGTTTTTTTCCACCTCAACAGTATCATGCAGACCAACGGACTGCATAATCATTTCCAGCTCGTGGTATCCGTTTTCAAGCCGTCTTAACACGTTAAGGGTTAAATTAATTTTAGCGTAAGCTTTAATCAAAATCTTATCCATAATACATTCACCAAAATATAAAATGATTTATACAGTATACAGCTTTATTATATCCAAACCGCACAAATAAAGCAATATCAATACTATTTTTGCGGCATATCGGCGTATTTTAGCACATTCTTTTGCGGTATATAAAAAATAATATACAAAAATTCAAAACCTAACTTTTAGAGTCTTATTCCCTTTAAAACCGTACTTTTAATTCAGCCAATTAAAAATAAGGCTCTAAAAGTATAAAGTAATTTCATTCTGCCTTATTATAAACACTTGATAAAACATTAAAGCACGAAACCTTCTGCCTATGCAAAGGATTTCGTGCTTTCTCATAAAAATCTCAGTAATAATATTGTTTATTAAACCAATAAATAAACTTTCAGACTTTTATTTAAAGTTTAATGTTACTTTCTCTGTATCTATAGCCTCTCCCCACTCTTTGGAATTGAAAATATGCAGGCTAAATTCCGCATTTTCAATTTCTTCAGCTTGGGATATTCCTATATCCTTTAAACTCCAAATCGGCAGATATATTCCGTCAACGGCTTTTTTACCGCTTACTACATCACATGAGAATATAGGCTCAAACATAATACCATTTAATGAAAAATCACGAACTTGGAAAGTGTAATTTTTATCTGTATTATTTTCAATAGTAAGATTTATGTTTATTTCACCAAAATCATTTACACTTAAACCTGTATATGTTACCTTTAAACCGTTGCTGTCATATATAACCTCATTAGCCTGAGTTGAGGCATTTGATTGAGCAGAGCCAATATAAACAGTATTTGTTTCAGCATCCCAGCTGACATCTTTGCCTAAAGCTTCGCCTATAGCCCTTACAGGCAGATAAGTTGTACCATTGTAAATAAAAGGCTCAGTGCTTGTGGAAACTTCTTTTCCGTCCACAACAATTTTAATATCGTTATATACCGCATCTATTTTCTGTGAACCTGTTTGAGCAAAAACAGTTCCGCAGTTTGCGCATAAAGCCATGGAAAGGCCGCATAAAGCCAAAAATTTCATTTTCATATACTCCAACCTCCTCTTTTGTTGCATTTTGTTTTACATTATTAAGATGCATATAATAATTTTATCATATACACCATATATTTCAATTAATTAAAAAAATTGTTATTAAAAATTAAAAAAGGCCCTGCTTATTTAAATTTTAAGGGCCTTTTGAATATTATTTTTTATACTCAGCTTAACTCATTAAGCATATCCTGTGGGTTTTGAGCTGCTTTAACTTTTGTAAAAACATTCTCTACAACACCGTTTTCGTCTATTATATAAGTGGTTCTTACAGTGCCCATACTTACTTTGCCATAAAGTTTTTTCTCCTGCCAAACACCATATGCTTCCATAACCTCATGTTCAGGGTCAGAAAGAAGTATAAAAGGCAGGCTGTATTTTTCTTCAAATTTTTTATGGCTTTTAACTGTGTCTTTGCTAACGCCTATTATAATGGCGCCTTTTTTTGAAAACTCATCAAAAAGCTCGGCAAAACCCTTTGCCTGTGCTGAACAGCCCGGTGTCATGTCCTTTGGATAAAAATAAAGCACAACTTTTTTACCCAAAAAATCCGAAAGCTTAACTTCATTATCGTTCTGGTCTTTTAATGTAAAGTCAACGGCTTTTTGTCCTATTTCAAGCAAAATTTAAACCTCCTATTAAACAAATATCTCGTCCTCTTTAGGCACGCTTAATTTTTGGGAGAACATATCAGCAAATTCGATATATTCCTTTGTATTCATAACTTTAGAGCCAAAAGGACAAATCCTTATGCACCTAAAGCACGAAATACACTTGTTAGTATCTATAGTTTTAAAATCGTCAAAAGATATAGCGCCCTGAGGACAGCTTTTTGCGCATAACCCGCACTTTTTGCATGTATCTTCAGTTTGCGGGTAAAAGCTTCCGCCATTTCCTCCGTCTTTATACGGGAAATTGCCTTTAACATCAGGTATTGAAAAAATACCTTTTTCTATTTTTTCCAATACACCTTTAGCCAAAACACGGCAGTTTTCCAAATCAGCATTATTAGGCCTGTCTACTTGAATCTGGCCGTATGTGTGTCTGCCCACAATAGCACCAAATCCAAGAGGTATAAAATTTTTGTCAATAAGTATGTTTTTCATTTCAAGCAGTGCGTCGTCATAGTCCCTGTTGCCATATGTAACTATACCTATGCATTTTGCAAAATTTCCGTTCATATTGCTCAGCTTTTCCGCAAAACCTTTAAATAAACGTCCTCCGTAAACAGGCGCCGAAAAAACAATAAAATCGTTTATATCGAATTTCATGCTTTCATTAAAAGAAACTGTCTTTGTCAAATCTATTTCTTCAATATTGCGCCCTATAACACCAGCAGTAGCTAAGGCGCATTTTCTGCTGTTTCCCGTAGGAGAAAAGTATACAGCAATAGCTTTGTTCAGCTTCAATGGAATCTTCCTCCTTTTAGCATTCAAAATATGTTTACTATTACATATTTGATAATACTACATTTATCCGTATTATGGAATTTTATTTTAAAAATTTTAGAAATTTTTTCACGATTTATTTTGAAATAAAAAACAAGTAATATAAAACCATTAAGTAATTTAATAAAATATGGTAAATGATACAAAATACGATATAATAAAATAAGATAAATTACGAATTTGTGTTGCAATAAAAATCAGATGTGCTATAATACTTTAAACTGTAACACTTTAAAGTGCGATTATAACCGTATTATTAATAAAGAAAAGAGGTAATATACATGGAAATGGAATTTAAAAGAAAACTGCCTATACCTTCTGAAATTAAAGAAATGATACCTGTAGATGAAAAAGTACATGAAATAAAAAAACAGCGTGATGAGGAAATTAAAAATGTATTTGCCGGCAAAAGTGATAAATTAATACTTGTTATAGGCCCATGCTCAGCCGACAGAGAAGAGCCTGTCATAGACTACATCCACCGTTTAGCTGATGTAAACGATAAAGTTAAAGATAAACTTATACTTATACCACGTATTTACACCAATAAACCGCGTACTACGGGCAAAGGCTATAAAGGCATGGCACTTCAGCCAGACCCAGAAAAAAAGCCTGATATGCTTGAGGGCCTTATTTCTATAAGGAAACTTCATAAAAGAGCTGTTGAGGAAACAGGCCTTACAACAGCCGATGAAATGCTTTACCCAGAAAATCACCGCTACCTTTCAGACCTGCTTTCTTATGTAGCCGTAGGCGCACGCTCTGCCGAAGACCAGCAGCACAGGCTTACAGCCAGCGGTATAGGCATACCATGCGGAATGAAAAACCCTACCAGCGGCGACCTTTCAGTTATGCTTAACTCCATAGAAGCCGCACAATGTGCCCATACATTCCTTTACCGCGGCTGGGAAGTAACAACAAAAGGCAACGAGTTTACTCACGCCGTACTGCGTGGTGCTGTTGACAGACATGGTCAGAATATACCAAACTACCATTACGAAGATTTGGTTCGCCTTTTTGACATGTACTCAGAAAGAGACCTTGAAAACCCTGCCGTAATTGTGGATACAAACCACGCCAACTCATCTAAAAAATATATAGAACAGATAAGAATAGCCAAAGAAGTTCTTCATAGCTGCAAATACTCTGATGATGTTAAAAAAATGGTAAAAGGCTTTATGATTGAAAGCTATATTGAAGACGGCTGCCAGAAAATAGGCGACGGAGTATATGGCAAATCTATTACAGACCCTTGCCTTGGCTGGGAAAAAACCCAAAGACTTATACTGGATATAGCGGATATGATTTAATATAGCTTTATTATAAACAGATTAAATATTTATCCTCCGTTGACAAAGGTACGAAATCATACTATACTCATAGTACGAAGTCGTACCTTTTTTATATGGGGTGAATTAAATGGAAAATGAAGTTAAAGAACAAATAGCACTTTTAAACTCGGCCATGAGCCGTGTACTGAATGTTTATGAAAATCTTGCTAAAAAGCATGGCCTAAACTACAACTCACTTATGGTGCTTTATACCATGTATGAAGTTGATGTATGCACTCAAAAAACCGTCAGCCAGCGATGGCTAATACCAAAACAAACGGTTCATTCAATATTAAAGGAGTTCGAGAAAAAAGGATATATATATTTTGAGCCATATCCAAACAATAAACGTGAAAAAATATTAAAGCTTACACCTGAAGGCAGGCTTTTTGCCGATAGCGTTCTTGAAAAAGTAAACTATATAGAAGAAAAAACAATGGAAAACATAGGGGATAAAACACGCATCAGTCTTGTGGAAAGCACAATGGCACACTGTGAGGAGTTTGAGCGAATATTCAAAGAGGAGATGCTTAATGAATAACGCCCTTGCTAAAAATTTTAATATATTCACACTTATTATATTTGCTCTCCCTAACATGATAATGATGCTTTTTCTGTCTATGTATACAATAGTAGACGGTATGTTTATATCTCGTTTTGTTGGCACAGATGCACTTTCGGCAACAAACATGGTTTACCCTGCCATATCGGCACAGATGGCAGTATCAATTATGATTGCAACAGGCGGCAGCGCCATAATAGCAACACGCCTAGGCGAAAAAAGAGAACAAGACGCAAAATCTGCTTTGTCACTTCTTGTGGCAACAGAAATTATATTAGGTGTAATTACGGCTGTATTTGGATATATATTTATAAACGAAATTGTGGCCTTTTTAGGCGCCAGCAACACACAAAAAGAAATGTGTGTTGAATATATGGCAATACTTTTTTTGTTTGCTCCGGCTTTTTATTTGCAAACAGCTTTTCAGGTATTTTTTGTAACTGCTGGCCGCCCGGGATTGGGGCTTTTTGTAACAGCGGCAGCTGGCGTATCAAATATAGTCCTTGATTATCTTTTTATGGGGCCTTTTAATATGGGTATTGCAGGTGCGGCTATTGCCACAGGCATAGGCTATAGCGTTGTAGCTATATGGGGTTTGGTATTTTTTGCTATTGGAAAAAATAATCCTATACGTTTTTCAAAGCCTAAATTTGATATTAGTATACTGCTTAAGTCGTTTTCAAACGGCTCGTCTGAAATGGTAACTAACCTTTCAAACTCTGTTACTACATTTTTGTTTAACTATGCCTTTTTGAAATATTATGGCGAAGACGGTGTAGCCTCTATAACAATAGTGCTGTATTTCCAGTTTATACTTACAGCTATGTTTTTTGGCTATTCCAATGGTATAGCTCCTGTTATAAGCTATAAGTATGGCAGCGGAGATAAACCACAGCTTAAAACCGTATTCAAAAGCAGTATATTCCTAATAACGGCTGGTTCTTTAATAACTTTTGCTGTTTCACAGCTTTCAGTGGGCTTTGTGCTTGATGTTTTTACAGGCAGCACATCCAGTGGAGTAAAAAACGTTACTCTTGAAGGCTTTGGCATATACTCACTCGGCTTTCTGCTTATGGGCACAAGCATATTCGCCTCGTCAATGTTTACGGCTTTTTCCGACGGCCTTGTATCGGCTGTTATATCCTTTGCCAGAACGTTTTTGTTTTTAACTGGCACAATTATAATACTGCCATACTTTTTCGACTCATTTGGGCTTTGGCTTTCCGTTCCAGTAGCTGAAGCTATGGGTATTGCCATTTCAATATGGTTTCTTATCACTAAAAAGAAAAAATATGGTTATTGATAATATTAAAATCAGAATATTTTAACACAAAAAAGCGTTCTAAGACTTTCGCCTTAGAACGCTTTTAAATAATTATTAATTAACTAAGTGGTTTAATCTCACCTGTTTTTAAAATATTCATATAGTCTTTGTAGTTTTCTTCCAAAAGCTTAGGTGTATCAAGTCCATAAGGACATTTAGCGGCGCATGCTCCGCAGTGTATACATTCTGCTATCTTCTTCATGTTAGCCTGATTTTCGTCGGATAACATTCTGTAAGATGGCGCTCTTCTTATCATAAGTGACATTCTTGCGCAGTCATCAATTTTAATGCCTACAGGACAAGAGCTCATGCAGTAACCGCAGCCGCGGCAGAAATTACCAGAAAGCTCTTTTTTGTCTTTTTCAATAACAGCCTTTAAATCATCTGTAAGTTTAACTTCCTGTTTTGCATAACTTAAGAACTCGTCTAACTCGCTCTCTCTTTGTATTCCCCAAATAGGCACAAGGGAGTCAAACTGCTCTAAAAATGCATAAGCTGCTTTTGAGTTTGTTATAAGTCCGCCAGACATAGCTTTCATACATATAAAACCCATATTGGCTTTAACGGCCATGTTGTAAACTTCCATATCATCGTCGGAAGCAAGGTAGTTAAACGGATACTGTATAGTTTCAAAAAGTCCGCTTTCAATAGCTTCTTTAGCAACATTAATTCTGTGAGTTGTAATACCTATATGCTTAACTTTTCCGTCTTTTTTGGCTTTTTCCATAGCCTCACAAAGGCCTGTTCCATCCCCCGGTTTATAACAAACCCTTGCGTCATGGAACTGATAAATATCCAAGTAGTCGGTTTTAAGCATTTTTAATGTTGTTTCCAAATCGTTGTTAAAATCATTGGCATTTTTAGCCATTGTTTTTGAGGCAATTATAATTCTGTCTCTGACAGGTGAAAGAAAACGACCGATTTTTTCCTCGCTGTCTGTATAAAATCTTGCTGTGTCATAAAAATCAATTCCGTTGTCGTATGCTTTTTTGAGTATTTTTTCAGCTTGCTCAAAATCAACCCTTTGTATCGGCAAAGCACCAAAACCATTTTTGTTTACGTTTATTCCTGTCTTACCAAGAGTAACTCTACACATTATAACTTTACCTACCTTTCTCATTTTATACCAATGAAATTATTTTAATTATAAACGATAACGTACAATATAGCAAACTTTTACTCAAAATAACATAAAAAATCCATGCAATTACAAATATTGCATGGATTTTAGTATAATTTTACATTTACTTACATTATTTTTTCATATGCAGGTATTTATTTTTTGTAGCTATGCCGCCTCGTATGTGTCTTTCCGCCTTATTTACTTCAAGTACACACCTTACCTGGCGGGCAAGCTGAGGGTTAATGTGCTCAACACGGTCGGTTATATCTTTATGTTTGGTTGTTATTAATTAGAACGGTATCATCAAGACCCAAATCATCAAAGAGTCTAAGATATATATTTACAGTACCTTCTTTATCAACTTCAATTTTCTTTATTATACTCCTTAATTGTGCATTTGTCATCTGTCTTACATCAGTAATATCCTCAACTTCCTTAAATGTAGCATTTAATATTTCTTCCAGCCGGTCGCCTTTTGTAAGGTAGTACGAAATTACTCTAAGCTCATCTTCAAGTTTTTCAATTTCTTTTTTTGCTCCGCCTATTTTTTCATTAAGTTCTTCCCTTGTAATTAAATCATCGGTATACATATCCATATATTTTTGACGTGCTTTGTTTAATTTAGCAATGTTTTGGGTTATTTCCTTCTCACGCTCCATATTTTCGTCTTTTTCCTTATAGACCTTTTTAAACTCCATTAGTACGCTGTCTATAACTTTTTTCTTCTGTTTAAGCACTCCTGCAAAGTATTCCTCAATAACTTCTATAAGCTCGTCCTCATCAATTGTTTGGGCATTTGGGCAGCTGTCTGCTCCACGTCCATTATGACTTGAACACACCCATCTTATATATGTATTTTTATATTTCTTTACAACCCTTCTAAAAGACCATCCGCATTCCTTACACTTAATCAATGTGGAAAAAAGATGTTTATTGCTTTGCCTTTCATGGGTAATTTTAAAAGCATTATGTCTTGAATTAAGTATATCTCGTGCCTTTTTAAATGTATCATCATCAATTATGCGTAAATTTTCTTTTTCCACTACAAACCACTGGGTTTCATCTTTTTCTTTCCTTCTGCCTGATAAAAAGTCTATAATCTCCTCTTTACCGTTTACAACTTTTCCTGTATACAGCTCATTTGTAAGTATACGGCATATAGCATTTTGGCTCCATGAGCAGTTACGCTTTGTCTTTAAGCCTTTTTCATTAAGCATATTTGCTATTTTAACAGCTCCATATCCTTCTTCGGTATACCATTTAAAAATCTGCTTAATTACATCAGCTTCTTTTTTGTTTATGGAAAGGTTAAAGTAGTCACCTATAGTCTTATCATAGCCATATACTATATTAGGTACTCTGCCTTTTTCAGCATTAAGCTTCTTTCCAAACTTAACCCTTTTAGAGGTATTTGCACTTTCCTCCTGTGCAAGAGCTCCAAATATTGTAAGAACAAACTCACTGTTTCCCATGCTTGTCATATTTGCTGTTAAAAACTGCGTTTCTATTCCTAATGCCTTTAACTTTCTTATATTTTGAAGCAAATCAACAGTATTTCTTGCAAAACGGGAAATATCTTTTACTACCACCATATCAAAAAGCCCTTTTTCAGCATCTGACATCATTTTAAGAAATTCTTTTCTGTTCTTAATTTTTGTTCCGGATATTCCTTCATCAGCATATAGCTTTACAAGGTTATCACCCGTTCTATTTACATATTCAATAAAAAACTCCTTCTGTGCTTCTAAACTATTAAGCTGGTCTTCTTTATCTGTAGAAACTCTGCAATACGCTGCTATGTTCATTAATATCACCTCATTATATAAAAAGCCACTCGCTCATTTTTGCAAGTGGCTTGAAGCTTTCTTTAAACAACTTTTTTAGCTGTCTTTTCACTTATTACTTTTTCAACTTTCTCCGCATTAACTTTAACCAAAACTTTAAGTAAATTTTCGGCTGTTATTTCGGGCGGATTTGCGTCGTGAAATATGTATTTTATGCTTTTGCTTTTCATAACAATGCCCTCCTTGTCCAAAAGCTTATATTTAAAATTATGCTATATGCCTAACTAATATTAATTTTTACAATAAACTTTAATTCCATGAGTACTGGTTTTTCTATATGTTATAAATTTATGGAACACAGCAAAACCCTTATAAATACATATATTTTAAGGTCTAAATTTCAAAAACCAATAAATAATTTAAAACATATTGAAATTATATCCTATCTTTATAAATAGTTTTATAATGGACTTGAAACTTGGAATAAATTTGTTGCTAAGCTCTTTTGCTGCTCAGAAACGTGGCAATATGTATCAGATGTTGTAACTATGGAAGAATGACCAAGAAGCTCTGATATTGTTTTTAGAGAAACACCTTTTTCCATTAAACGTGTTGCATATGTATGGCGAAGTATATGTGTTGACAAGCTGAATTTTTTATTAATACCTTTCTTAAAATAATATTCTTCCATCTTTCTGGAAACTTCTTTTAAATTTTTATTTAAGAAAGAGGTATCATAGCATTTTCCGGCTTTTGTTGGAAACACTAAATTTTTTTCATAAAAGCCCTTTCTGCAGCAAAGTTTTCTATATACAGCCCTTTGATTAAGAAGTATCTCTTCTGCCATATTATTTAATGGAATTTTTCTGCATTTATTATTTTTAGGCAAAACTGATATTACTTTATTTTGTTCACGACGGGCTGATTTAACAATATTTATTTCATGGCTTTCAAAATCTATGCAGTCCCATGTTAACCCTATAACTTCTCCTATCCTCATGCCTGTTGATACCTGAAAAGCAAGTAAGTTTCCAAAACTTTTTCCTTTAATAAGGCTCAAAAATATTTCTAACTCATCTTTTTCAAGAGCTCTTTTTTCGTTATTTGTAATTATATTTGCCTTCCAAACAGGAATATCTTCAATATATCCTTGTTCTTTAGCAATATTAAGACCGCCTTTAACTACTACTGTGCAAATTTTAATTGTTGATGGGCTGTAAACTTCTTTAATCTCTTCTATAAAGATTTCAAGATTATACGGACAAATCTTATCAATGGAAACATTAAGTGCTTCTGAGCCTTCAATTATTCTTAAAGCTCTTTTATAACTTAACAGCGTGTTTGGAGATATAAAATCTTCCTTTTTTTCTATCCATTTTTCTATAAAAAACTCAATTTTAGGCATTATTTTCACCTCTTTCTTTATAGTCTATGCCAACAAATCTGTACACGTTTAACCCGTCTTTATTAATTCGTTTTTTAGGTATATTGTATTTTTCCAAAAGTGCCTTTCCTATATCCCTGTCATTTGGTACAGAAAATCCGTTTTGTATACAATATGTCTTTACACTTTCATAAAAATCTCTTACCGGAATATTACCACTTGGTATAAAGTTAATTTCTTCATTTAAAAAACACCCAACAGGATCAGCATCCATAGAATAAGCAGCTATAAATCTTTCAGAATCTTCATTTGATGTAAAAACATAATCTCTATTAATTAAATCCAATAGCGCTTTTATAGATAATGTAAAAATTTCATTTCTTTCAGCCCAAAGCTTTTCTAAAAGTTCTTTGTCTTGTTCTTCGGCAGAAATACTTTTGTTAAAAAGCAATACCGCAAGCCTGTTTGTAAAGGCTTTTGTAGCCTCAAAATCAGCTGCAGCAGGCAAAGCATTTCCAGCAAAAATAAGTTTGCACTTTGGCATAAAAGAAAATGAATCTTGCCCTTTGTACTCTGCTGTAATTCTATCTCCGCCTGTAATTGCTTTAATAATAGAAATATCATTAAGAGGTGATGTTTTCATTTCAGCCTGTATGTTAATCTTTTTTCCAAAAAGCTGTGCACGATTAAAAGGCGTACTCAACTCATGAATTGGTATATTTGACACTTTATCCTCACCAACCAATCTTTGTAAAAACTTTAATGCAATGCTTTTTCCTGAATTTGGCTTTCCATTTAAAAACAGTATTTTTTTAGCATCATTACTGTCACTAAGACAATAACCAAAAAACTCTAAAAGAAGTTTCTTTTTGCTTTCAACCCCACCCAAAGAGGTTAAACAAAATTTTTCAAAATTTTCTGCTTCACAAATAACACCTTCTTCATATTCAGCTTCAATACAGTAATCAAAAATGTACTCTGATGAGTGCGGCAATAGCTTTATACTGCCATCTTCAAAGCTTAAAACACCATTTAAGCAATTTAATAAATACTTTTTAGAATTTATATCATTTGAGGTAAACCTTTTGCTGCATTCACGTTTTATACGTTCTTCAACCTGTTTTACCTTGTATGTTGTTACAGATTGATTTTCACTAAAGGTTAATGACTCAGCAGCTAATTTTGCTAAAACGCTGCTATTCAACCTCATATATAAACCCTTTTCTTGTATATACTCATAAATTTGGCTGTCATCACACACTGCAAATTCAAATCGCTGACAAATTCTTTCATACATTTTGTAGTTTGGAATGGCACTTTTAGATTCATCAACATATGTATTTCCTAAAGTTAGAAATGTATTATTGTGTGAATATATATCTTCATCGTACTTATTATTGAAGCAATATATACCCTCATTAATTCCATCCCAATCTTCCTCGGAATTATATATATAATCATCATAGAAATATGTATCCTCAGCAGCTTCATTGGAATTATATATATAATCATCACAGGAATATATATATTCGTTACTTTCACTCAAACCCCCATTATATTCATCATCATAAAAATCATTTCCAAACCAAAAATAATTTTTATTTTGATCTCTTATTAACTCTTCTAGGGATTTGTCTTTGTATTTTTTTGATAGTTTATTGTGTTTTTTACTCATAGCTTACTCCATGTTCCCAAGGTACCTTGTTGTTTTTTGAGCTCATATTTATGATAAGTTGTTTTATACATTAAAAATATCATTTTATAAAAATTGACTATTATTAAATCAAATATATGAAAAACTAAAAGCAAGCCGCAAAAAAGATTAAATTTAATCTTTTTTGCGGCTTGCTTTTTCATTCATTTATTTTTTTCCAAAATTTAGTTTGCAGTCTTTATACAGATATATATTATAGCTTTCAACAGCATACTTTTTAATAAGCCTGTCTAAAATATCTGGAAACATAACCGTAAAAATTTTAAGGGAATTATATACCTTATATTCTTTAGAATAAAATATTGGTTCAGCAGTTTCTATTTTAAATTTTGTTTGCAGCAATTCTTTACAATATTTATTTAGCATTTCATATGCTCGTTCTGTTTTTTCCTCTAAATTAATGAAAACCATGAATTGTCCTATATAACTCATTGAAACACTATCCACAAAATCTTTTAGTTCTTCTTCACTAAACTTATGAGCATTTTCTTTAAATACATTTCGTTCTTTTACAACTTCGGGAAAATACATAAATTTAGAATCGTTATAGTTATCATAACCTGGAATTAAAATCCATGCTTTAACTATGCTAAAACTTTTTTTATTTTCACAATTTATATAATAAGCTTCAAAAGAAAACTCTTTTCTATTATAATTCATTATTCTTTTGTTCGTATCACAATATTCATTGTAACTATCGATATAACTTTGTAAAGCATTATAAAAAATCATTTCAAAATTACTTTCTATATTATCTTTATTTTCGGCATAACGATCATATATTATATTTGCAATATATGAATTTAATAAGGCAAATTCTTTATTTTTAGCATCTATATAAAAATCACAAGCTTCAATATTATCTTTCATATATTTTTCATCTTTAAATTCTATTACTTTGTAAAATAATATCTTTATTAAATCCTTTGCTCTATAATCAAGCACATATTCTTTTTTGCCCTCAGATAATTGTTTACACAAGTTATTATCATCAAATATCTTATCTAAAACCGAATAAAGTGATCGAACTATATTTTCAAAATCAAAGTTTGTATTTTGTTTAATTTGATTTTCATCAATAGAAAGTTCTTCCGAAATAACTTTACACAACAAACTTCTTATTGAATAAATTGGAATATTTTCAATGTTTTTATAAGCCCAATATGAGCCATATTTTAATAACATAAGCTTTTTTTCTTTAACAAATTTTTTTAATATTCTATTTGCTGTGGCAGAAGAAACATTAAACATAGACCTTACATCAGAATTTCTTACTATTCCTTCATTTTCTTTTGTAAATTTACTTATTTTCATCCATCTTTGTTGGTATTTATCTCTATAAAGCCTTTTTTCTAAAACTATGTTAAAAAGATCTGTCTTTATGACAAACAGCATAAATTCTATAAATGCAGTAGCATTATTACTATTTTTTGATAAATTAAAAGCATCTTTATACTCCTGCATCATATTATAAACTATTGATTCAATGGATACGCCTCCAAATATTTCTCTCCATTTAAAAAGCAAAATATTATGCCAAAACATTGCTGTTCTTTCATTTCCATCTTTAAAAGGCTTCATTGATATAAATTCATAATGAAACAGACAACTTTTTATAAGCACATGAAGATTACTTTCCTCTGTCCATTTTAAAAGTTCCTTAACAATATAAGAACTATATTGATATTCTGTTAAGTTGTCTTTATAGTTTACTTCATCTAAATTTCTAAAATTACCAGCGTCTTTATCTATACCTGTCATCAGCATAAGATGAATATTGTTTAATGAATTACTGTCATATGGATTAATCTTATCAATGTCTTTATACATATTATAATAATTTTTAACTTTTAAAATATTATCATAAGAAATGTTTGGCTGTTTATTATTTAAGCAAGAGGCAATCTGTTCCTTAGTAAGATTAGTTCCTTCAACTGCAAGGGAGCCTTGTATTGTGCTTATAACTATATTTTCGTCTGTATTATTACATTTTAAAAATCTTTTATTAAACGTAAGTGCACCTACATATTCTGATATTTCTGAGACATATTGTATTATTTTATTTGTAATATTAAAATTGGATATTTCTTTAATCATAATTCTGCTCCATATAATAAAATTTTTACTATATTTTAATCGTTTTTTTCATCTATCATTAATCAATTTTATTTGATATATTAAATTTATATTTTTTTACCTTTGTACAGAAAATATTTTCAGTTATTTCAAAATCAATCTTTTTTGCACTATATTTATAAAGAAAATTCTATAATTTGGGGTAAATAATAGCATTTTACAATATTGAGGTGAGCTAAGACAATTATTGCCTTATATTAGTATATCATTTTTCAACATATAATGATAGATGACCTTTCACCTTTCTATAAAAACTGCTTTTAGATATCCCCAAGATACTCATAGCCTTTACAGCTGTAATTTCTCCGTTTTTCCATCTAGTATATACAGCTTCAAATTCCGGCAGTTTCTTTGCCTTTCTGCCCTTGTATTTTCCCTGCTTTCGTGCTTCTGCTATACCTT
>CALWEX010000016.1 GCA_944377425.1 uncultured Clostridia bacterium | reverse complement strand
CTGTTCAAAATATTCTCTCTTGTAAATTTCTGAAACGATGATGTGTGCAGGATATGAAGAACCAGCACAAGCCATAATTACAAAGTCTGTAAAGAGTGTTGATACAATAAGACGTACTCTTTTGCCTTTGCAAAGTTTGATAATAGGTGCAAATGCTGTTTGAAGGAAGCCTACAGCACCCATTATAGATGCTAAAACGAAACCACAGCATACAGTAATGTTTGTACTGCCCATGCCGCTCATACCGCCTCTTTGTACTATTGAAAGAGTAGCACTTGATAATATAGATGAATCCTCAATACCAAGGTATGAAACTTTCATACCGCTCATAAAAGAGTTTAAAACATTTGAGATATCAGCCTGCTGATAGAAAATTGCAACAAATACTGCTGCAAATGATGCTATACAAAGTGATGGCATGTTGCCCCATTTGAAAATAGAACCACAGAAAATAAGTATAAATGGTATAAGTACTACAGGACTGAATTTAAACATTCCGGATAATTCTTCCATAACTGTTAATGCAACTTCTGGAAGTTCCTGTCCGCCAGGCATGCTTTGACCACATATAAAGAAGAAAATTGCACATATAATAGCTGTTGGTATTGTGGTGTAAAGCATTGAGTAGATATGTTCGTAAACTGTTGTTCCGGCGCATAAAGGAGCAAGAATTGTTGTTTCACTGATAGGTGAAAGTTTATCGCCAAATATTGCGCCGCTGACTACTGCAGCTACAAGTATAGCAGGGTCGGCACCCATACCAAGACCAGCACCAAACATAGCAAGACCTATTGTTCCTGCTGTTGTCCAGCTTGTACCTGTTACTACAGAGAATATACAGCATGATATAAAAGACCATAAATAAATCTGGTTAGGATTTATTATTTTGAATATTAAATAAATTAAATAAGGAATAGTTCCGCAGAAAATACAAGCGGCAATAGTTCCGCCTACAAGGAAGTTCATTAATATAATTACTGTAACTGATTTGAATTTTTCGACAATGGCATTCTGTAGACCTTCCCATGTCCAGCCACATTTGAATCCCATAAAAACAAATATTAATGAAGCCAACATAAGCATTGGATTAACAGGCCAGCCAAAGCCTATATAACCAACACCTATTAACCCTATAAGTATAATTAAGGCAGTTATAGACTCACCAAAAGTAGGAGCTCTTTTAACCTTTGGCTCTTTGCTGGGGGTAATTAAATCTAAAAATTTTGACATAAAATTTCCTCCTTTTACTTTTATCATAAACAAACTTTCGGCCGAAAAAATTTGATTAGATTAACTTAAGGTTAATTTGCTGGTATGTGATGAATTGTTTTGAATATATGCTATTACATGGATTTTACACGTTCGATTACATTTTGCACAAAAATATTTGTTCATTTGTGAATTTTATATGCATTTGCATTTGTAAAATTTATACTGTCATTATTTTTTATTGTAATAATTTATCTTAATTATGTGTTTAATTTTATATTTATTGTTAACTATTTATGTTAAATTGTAAAATATAATGTAAAATTTAAGCCCATATTTTACTGCTATGTGTGCTTTTTATACTTAAAATGCTTTTTCTTTTACATACATTTAACAACAGTGTGGTATCGGATTTTACTTTTGGTTTTTATAATAATACCTGTAACAAACAAAGGTTATAAATCAGTATGAATGAAAAAGGAGAATTTAATCATGAAAAAATTAATAGCGTTAAGTATGGCAGCATTATGTGTTGCAGCTTCTTTAGCAGGATGCTCAAGCAGCTCAACTAGCGAAGAAAGCTCAGCAGCATCTGCTTCTACATCAGCAGCATCAGCTGAAAGCTCAGCAGCAGCTTCAGGTGAAAGCACAGAGGGTATGTCAGGAGCTATATCTGTAGTATCAAGAGAAGACGGTTCTGGTACAAGAGGCGCTTTCATTGAGCTTATGGGTGTTGAAGAAAAAGACGAGAGCGGCAACAAAGTAGATAAAACAGTTGATACAGCAGAAATTACAAACTCTACAGCTGTTATGATGACAACAATAGCAGGAAACCCAGCAGCTATTGGTTATATCTCACTTGGCTCACTTAACGATTCTGTAAAAGCCCTTCAGATTGACGGTACAGAGGCTACAGTAGATAACATTAAAAACAGTACATATAAAGTAGCAAGACCTTTTAACATTGTAACAAAGAGTGATGTAAGCGAAACAGCTCAGGACTTTATCAACTTTATTATGAGTGACGAAGGACAGGCGGTAGTTGAAGAAAACGGTTATGTAAGCAATGGCTCAACAGGTGCTTTTGCAGGCGGAGAAGTAAGCGGCAAAGTAACAGTTGCAGGTTCATCTTCTGTAACTCCTGTTATGGAAAAACTTGCTGAGGCTTACAAAGCAATTAACCCTAATGTAGAAATCGAAGTTCAGATGTCAGACTCAACAACAGGTGTTACATCAGCTATTGAAGGTATTTGTGATATAGGTATGGCTTCAAGAGAGATTAAAGAAGAAGAAACAGCTCAGGGTGTTACAGGTCAGGTTATAGCTATGGACGGTATTGCTATAATTGTAAACAATGAAAACCCTATCTCAGCTCTTGAGTCTTCACAGGTTAAAGACATATTTACAGGTGCTGTTACAGACTGGTCTGAATTAAACTAATTAGATTAAATTAAACTGAATACACCGCGCTTGGATAAAAAACCTTTCAGGCTTTTAAACGGCAAATATAAAAACAAATGGCTATGCCCAAAAGCGCGGTCTCCCTTAAAAGATAAAGCCTGAAGATAATTTGTTATCTGAGGGCTTTAATTTGTTAACAAATATTGTGTGCTTTAAAAGATAGAGGTGTTTTTTTGGAACAGCTTAGAAATAAAAAAGGTTTTATATGTGATATGGATGGTGTTATATATCACGGCAACAAGATACTGCCTGGTGTAACAAAATTTGTTAACTGGCTTTACAGCGAAAACAAAAACTTTGTTTTTCTTACTAATTCCAGCCAGCTTACACCTAAGGAATATCAGCAAAAGCTTGCTAATATGGGTATAGAAGTTGATGAAAGCAGATTTTATACCAGCGGCCTTGCAACGGCAGCTTTTATTAAAAGTCAGAATCCTAACGCAAGTGCATATGTTATAGGCGCAGGCGGATTGCTTAATGCTCTTTATGATGCCGGAATTACAACTAACGACAGAAATCCGGACTATGTTGTAGTAGGCGAAACAGACAGCTATAACTACAGCAAAATAGTAAAAGCCGTTACACTTGTTAACAACGGCGCAAAGCTTATAGGAACAAACACTGATACTACTGGGCCAATGGAGTTCGGCCTTGTACCAGCCTGCCGAAGCCTTATATCGCCTATTGAAATAGCTTCTGGCAAAAAGGCCTATTTTGTTGGAAAGCCTAATCCGCTTATTATGCGTACGGCTTTAAGAATGCTTAACGTACACTCGGAAGAAGCCGCTATTGTAGGCGACAGAATGGACAGTGACATAATCGCGGGAATAGAAACTGGTCTTGATACATGCCTTGTACTTACAGGTGTTACATCAAAAGAAATGCTTAAAAATTTCCCTTATGGTCCGAGGGTAATTGCAAACAACGTTGGAGATATAGCCGATGGAAATGAGGTTTGAGTAAATTATGAATGAAGTAAGAGAAGGCTTAATGAAGTTTGTATTTCTTATAGCAGCCTGTGTCTCTATATTATCTACAATACTTATTTGTTTTTTTATGTTTGTAAACGGCATACCAGCCATTGCTGAAATAGGAGTTTTTAAATTCCTTTTTGGTATGACATGGAAGCCGTCTAACGGTTTTTACGGAATTTTCCCTATGATTATAGGCAGTATATATGTAACAGCAGGCGCCATTATAGTAGGTGTGCCTGTTGGTGTCCTTTGTGCTGTATTTATGGCAAGGTTCTGCCCTAAAAAGTTATATTCCGTAATGAAACCGGCCATAGGCCTTCTTGCGGGTATTCCGTCTATAGTTTATGGTTTTTTTGGTTTGGTTGTTATTGTGCCTGTTATTCAGGATATATTTGGAACAAATGGTAAAGGTGTGCTTACAGCCTCAATTCTTTTGGGCATTATGATATTGCCTACTATAATAAGTGTTTCTGAGGACGCAGTTAGAAGCGTACCAGAAAGCTATTATGAAGGTGCTCTTGCACTTGGCGATACTCACGAACAGGCTGTATTTAGAGCGGTTGTACCGGCAGCTAAAAGCGGTATATTAGCCGGTATAATTCTTGGTGTAGGCCGTGCCATAGGTGAAACAATGGCGGTTATTATAGTTGCTGGAAACCAGACAATTATACCTACATCAGTATTAAGCGGTGTTAGAACAATGACATCTAACATTGTTATGGAAATGGGATATGCCACAGGACTGCACAGAGAAGCCCTTATAGGTACGGGCGTTGTGCTGTTTGTGTTTATACTTATAATAAATCTTTTGTTTTCTGTAATTAAAAAGGAGAGATAAATAAATGGAAGCTGTAGGAAAGCTGCCTGAGGGAAATTTCACTCCGCAGGACATGAACCTTAAAATAGAGGCTATAAACAAAGTAACTTTAAAAGACAGGGCTAACAGCTATAAGAACAGGCCTTTTTCATTTTTCCTTTTAGCCCTTGTAAGCCTTGCGGCGCTTATTACTATACTTGTTTTTTTACTACTTATAGGCTACATATTTGTAAAAGGTATACCTAACATTAAGCCAGAGCTTTTTGAATGGGAATACACAACAGAAAATGTGTCTATGATGCCAGCTATAATCAATACATTCCTTATGACATTTGCAACACTTATTTTGGCTGTGCCAATTGGTGTGTTCTCAGCTGTTTATCTTGTGGAATATGCTAAAAAAGGCAGCAAATTAGTTGCAGTTGTACGTATTACAACAGAAACACTTGCGGGTATTCCGTCTATAGTTTACGGCCTTTTTGGTTTCCTTATGTTTGCATCGGCTTTTAAATGGGGTTATACATTTATAGGTGGTGTGCTTACACTTGCTATAATGGTTCTGCCTACAATTATGAGAACTACAGAAGAAGCCCTTAAATCTGTACCTGACTCTTTTAGAGAAGGAAGCTTTGGACTTGGTGCAGGTAAGCTTAGAACAGTTTTTAGGATTGTGTTACCTTCTGCTATACCGGGTATATTCTCTGGTGTTGTGCTTAGTACAGGACGTATAGTAGGTGAAACAGCAGCCCTTATATTTACTGCCGGTACAAAAGCCGCTGTACCTAGTGATATTTTCTCGTCTACAAGAACACTTGCCGTACACATGTATTCACTTCTTACAGAAGGTTTATATATTGAGCAGGCTTATGCAACGGCAGTTATAATACTTGTTATGGTTATAGTTATAAACGCTGTTTCATCTAAACTGGCTAAGACCATTGTTAAGAACAGATAAACAGGGGTTAAGAGGTGATAAAATGGATAATAATAATGTTAGTGTAAACAATGAAAAAGAAAAGTTTAAGGTTGAAAACCTTGATTTATATTATGGTAATTTTAAGGCTTTAAAAGACATAAATATGAGCATAAAAGAAAAAGAAATTACAGCTTTTATAGGTCCTTCAGGCTGTGGAAAGAGTACACTTTTAAAGTCTTTAAACAGAATGAATGATTTAGTTGAGGGCTGTAAAATAGTAGGTAAGGTTACTCTTGATGGTGAGGATATTTACGGCAAAATGGACGTTAATATTTTAAGAAAAAGAGTAGGCATGGTTTTCCAGAAGCCAAATCCCTTTGCTATGAGTATTTACGACAACATAGCCTACGGCCCAAGAACCCACGGCATACGCTCAAAGGTTAAATTAGACGATATTGTGGAAAAATCATTAAGAGGTGCGGCTATTTGGGATGAGGTTAAAGACAGACTTAAAAAAAGCGCCCTTGGAATGAGTGGCGGTCAGCAGCAGAGACTTTGCATAGCAAGAGCTTTAGCCGTTGAACCGGAAGTGCTTTTAATGGATGAGCCTACAAGTGCCCTTGACCCTATTTCCACATCTAAAATAGAGGAGCTTGCTATGGAGCTTAAAAAGAACTATACTATTATAATGGTTACGCACAATATGCAGCAGGCAGCCAGAATTTCCGATAAAACAGCATTTTTCCTTTTAGGTGAAATGGTTGAAATGGACTCTACAGAAAAAATATTCTCTATGCCTACAGATAAGAGAACAGAGGACTATATAACAGGGAGGTTTGGCTGATATGAGTATTAGAGCGCGTTTTGATGATGAGTTAAGCTACCTTAACACAGAGCTTATAAAAATGGGTGCACTTTGTGAAAGGGCTGTTACATCGGCTCTTGAGGTGTTCCTCCAGCATGACAAAAGTAAGGTGTCTGTTGCCAGCAAACTGGAAAAGGAAATTGACGCTAAAGAACGTGACATAGAGGACTTATGCATGAAGCTTATACTGCGCCAGCAGCCAGTAGCCGGTGATTTAAGGCTTATTTCATCTGCTATAAAAATGATTTCCGATATGGAAAGAATAGGTGACCAGGCTCAGGATATAGCAGATATAGCAGTTAATATGGAAGGTGCTGATTACGAGAATAAAATACATATTAAGGCTATGTCCGAAACAGCCCTTAAAATGGTTACTAAGAGTGTAGATTCTTTTGTGCAGAAGGACTCCCAGCTTGCTGAGGCGGTTATTAATATGGATGATGAAGTAGACAGCGGCTTTGACAAAATAAAAGATGAACTTATTAGTGCTGTAAGAGAAGATAAAGAAAGAAGTAAAGATTATATTGACATTTTGATGATTGCCAAATATATTGAGCGTATAGGAGATCATGCCGTAAATATAGCCGAGTGGGTTGAGTATTCGCTTACTGGTACCCACAGAAAGGGAGAAATATGATTTACATTCTGGAAGATGACACAAGCATAAGGGAACTTGTTAATTATACACTTAATAATTCTGGTCTTGAAGCGGAGGGCTTTTCTAAGCCTTCCCTTTTCTGGAAGAAAATAAATGAAACAATGCCGGACTTAGTGCTTTTGGATATTATGCTGCCGGAGGAAGACGGTTTAAGCATACTTAAAAAACTTAGAAGCAAACCAGAAACGGAAAATTTGCCGGTTATTATTATAACTGCAAAGGTTACTGAATATGACAAGGTTGTGGGTCTTGATGGCGGCGCAGATGACTATATATCAAAGCCTTTTGGAATGATGGAGCTTGTAAGCCGTGTAAAGGCTATATTAAGACGTGCCAAAAAAACAGAAGACAGCTCTGAAGAGTCTTATGAGCTGGGTGATTTATATGTTAATCCGGCTAAGCACATTGTAAAAGTTGCCGGTGAAAATGTAACATTAACAATTAAAGAGTTTAATCTTTTATGCCTTATGATTAAAAAACAGGGCTTTGTTTTCAGCCGTGACCAGCTGCTTTACGAAATTTGGGGCTATGAGTACGACGGCGAAAGCCGAACTGTTGATGTGCATATAAGAACACTTAGGCAGAAGCTTGGCAAATGCGGAAGCCTTATTGAAACTGTAAGAGGCGCGGGATACCGCATAGGAGGCGAGACCGTTTGAAAAGCCGTATATTCAGGGCAACCGTAAGCGTTGCCATTTTTATGGTTATATCATGTATAGCCGTAATAATGGGAGTGCTTTACGCATATTTTGACAAACAGTATACAAATGAGTTATCTCAGGAAGCGGTATATATTGCCCGCGGCGTTGAGATGCAGGGTATGGATTACTTAGAAGGCCTTAATGCTAAAACCCACAGAATTACATGGATAGACAGTGATGGTACTGTATTATACGACAGTGTAGCAGACCCTGCACAAATGGATAACCATTCAGACCGTGTTGAGTTTAAAGAAGCCATTGAGTCATCTGTAGGCAGAAGCATAAGGTATTCAAACACATTATCTGAAAAAACAATTTATTATGCTTTAAGGCTTACAGACGGTTCCGTTATTAGGGTTGCGGCTACTCAGTATTCTATTTGGATAATACTTGTAGGCATGACAAGGCCTATACTTGTTGTGCTTTTTGCGGCTTTCATAGTTTCAGCTATTATAACTTATCATGTATCAAAAAGAATTGTTAAGCCTTTAAATGAAATTGACCTTGAACACCCGGAAAATGCTGTTTCGTACAACGAAATTACACCGCTTTTAAAACGTATTGCGCACCAAAACAGAGAAATTTCTAAAAACATGGGTGAGCTTAAGAGGCAAAGAGAGGAATTCAGCACTATTACAGAGAATATGAGCGAAGGTTTTCTTGTTGTTGATAATTTGGCTAAAATACTTTCACATAATCAAAGCGCTTTAAACCTGTTAGGCATTAAAGGCAATGTGGAAAACAAAAATGTTTTGGAGCTTAACAGAAGCGAAAGCTTTTGTAAGGCAATAGACCTTGCTTTAAACGGCAAGCATAACGAGCAGATGATGAAGCTGGACGATAAAACTTATCATCTTTTGGCTAATCCGGTATACCAAGAAAGTAACGTAATTGGTGCCGTTATTATAATACTGGATGTTTCGGAAAAGGAAGAAAGAGAGTCTTTCAGGCGTGAGTTTACGGCTAATGTTTCACATGAGCTTAAAACACCACTTACAACTATTTCCGGCACAGCGGAGATTATGAAAAACGGGCTTATAAAGCCGGAGGATATTCCGCATTTTGCTACTAATATATATAACGAAGCTCAAAGGCTTATTACCCTTGTGGGTGATATACTGCGGCTTTCTAAAATGGACGAAAACAACTTCAGTAGTGAAAAGGTTGAAGTTGACTTGAAGTCAATAGCCCAAAGAGCATCTCAGGCTGTATTTGAAGAAGCTAAAAAGAGGAGTATATCCGTTAATTTGTTTACTGAAAGCTGTGTAATAAGCGGCATACCTTCTATATTAGAGGAAATAGCATTTAATCTTTGCGACAATGCTGTTAAATACAATGTAGATGGCGGAAGAGTTGATATTTCCCTTACTAAAGATGGTGACAAAGCTATTTTTTCTGTATCTGACACTGGTATAGGTATTTCTTACGATGAGCAGGAAAGGGTTTTTGAAAGATTTTACAGAGTGGATAAGAGCCATTCAAAAGAAATAGGCGGTACAGGACTTGGCCTTTCTATAGTTAAGCATGGCGCTGCTATAC
>CALWEX010000015.1 GCA_944377425.1 uncultured Clostridia bacterium | reverse complement strand
GTTATAATCAAAATACTCTGCCCTTTAATTTAACTGTTTCAACAGTTTTTAAAACAAGGAATAAAAGCGCTGTGTCTATAGGGAAGCACAAAATAGCTTTTATTGCTCTTACAGATGACATAAGGGCCGAGCCATACATAATGTTAAGCCAAAGTGGTGTGAGGATAAAGCTAAACAGTATCATATGACAAACTGACGCTGCTATTACTCTTTTAACTGTAACTTTCTTTTTGTAGAAGAACATTCCAAACAAAAAACCTGAAAGAAAAGCGTTGAGAGTAAAACCCGGGAAAAAGCCACCGTTAGGACTTAAGAAAAATCCTATTGTATCGGCTATTACCGCTATAATTCCCGCCATAATAGGTCCATAAAGAAGGCCTGCTGCCGCTATTGCCAAAAACGCAAATGAAATCTCCAACATAGAGCTTACAATTATTCGCATACTGTTTAGTATAAGGTTAAGCGCTGTAAGCATAGCGCCGCCTGTAAGGCTTCTAACCTGTTTAATCTGACCTGCCGATTCTCTTATATCAGCCAAAAAGTTACTCATTTTATATTGCCTCCTAATTTGTCTTAATTGTTTTTCGCCAACTTAACAACAAATGCCTAACGGCAAACGCAATATACTATTTAATGGACCTTACAAACACCCTCACTGCAACCACTTTCGCCGTTTGTCCGTCAACAGCTAAGTTCAAGTCACTCAGATTCTTGGTATGCCCTAAGGTCTAAAGACGAGAAGGCCGGACTTTGAACTACCGGAACACTTCCCTCCTCAAGAGAAAGTGATATTCAATTTTGTATTTTACAAAATATTCAATATGTCCTCCACCATAGTAAATTAAACTTACGTAAACCATCGGCGCATACTTTCGCATACGCCCTAAAAGCATATTCCGTGATAAAAGCACTCCTGCTTATAAACTCACAGAAAAATATTATACATTTTAAAACTGTATAAGTAAATGTTATTTAATTACTGTATATTATTTATCTGTTTGCAAGCCTTTACTACATGCTTAGCTAAAACAGATGTTGTAACAGAACCAACGCCTGCTGGTACAGGTGTAATCATAGAAGCCTTGTCTACACAGTCATCAAACTTAACATCGCCGCAAAGTTTGCCTTCTGCATTTACATTAATGCCTACGTCGATTACAACAGCGCCGTCTGATATAAAGTCGCCTGTTACCATTTCGGCTCTGCCTACAGCGGCAATTACAACCTCTGCCTCACGGCATACACCAGGAAGGTCTTGTGTACGGCTGTGGCAGATAGTAACTGTAGCGTTTTTATCAAGAAGGAGCATAGCAAGAGGTTTGCCTACTACCATGCTTCTGCCTACTACAGCGGCTCTTTTGCCCTTCATGTCAATACCGTAATGGTCAAGTATTTCAATACATGCCTGGCTTGTGCATGGAGGATAGCCTGTTTTGTCGCCTTCAAATATCTTTTCTGCGTTAAGTGGGTTCATGCAGTCGATATCCTTTACAGGGTCAACAATAAATTTAATTTCTTCCATATCAAGCTGTTTTGGAAGTGGTCTGAAAAGAAGTATACCGTGTACTGATGGGTCATCATTTACGGCTTTTAACTCTTTTACAAAGTCTGCCTGGCAGATATCAACAGGAAGCTCAAGAACTTCTGCCTTAATGCCGCATTTTTCCATTCTATTAAGTGCGCCTCTTTCATAAGAAAGGTCGTCCTCTCTAGCGCCTACTCTAACTATTTTAAGCTTTGGCTCAATGCCTTTTGCCTTTAAAGCCTCTACATCTTTAACAAGCTCTGCTGTTATAGCGTCTGCTACTGGCTTACCTTTTATAATCTGTCCCATTTTAACACCTCTGAAATTAATCGTTTTTATCCATTCATAAACACAGCGAAGCAGGACTTCCCCGCTTCGCTGCCTGATTTAACTGTAAAAGAACAGTATATAGTTTGTTAATTAGAATAATCCTGAAATCTTGCCGTCAACATCAACGTCAATCTTTTCAGCAGCAGGAACTTTAGGAAGGCCAGGCATCTTCATAATTGTACCTGTTAAAGCTACTATAAAGCCTGCACCAGCAGATACTGTAAGGTCTCTGATTGTAATCTTGAATCCTGTAGGTCTGCCAAGTTTTGTCTGGTCATCTGTAAGTGAGTACTGGTTCTTTGCCATACAAATTGGCATGTTGCTAAATCCGAGTTTCTCGAAATCAGCTACAATCTTGTTAGCAGCAGGTGTAAACTCTACGCCGTCAGCACCATATACTTTCTTGCAGATAGCTTCGATTTTCTCTTTGATTGAAAGGTTGATGTCGTAAACGTATGTGTGCTCTGCGTTCTTTTCAAGAAGTTTAAGAACTTCGTTAGCAAGAGCCTCGCCGCCTTCGCCGCCTTTAGCCCATACTTCTGAAAGGGCAACGTTAACACCAAGCTCATTGCATTTCTTCTCAACAAGAGCAAGCTCAGCCTGTGTATCTGTTGGGAATGCGTTAATAGCAACTACGCAAGGAAGGCCGTAAACCTTTGTAACGTTCTCAACGTGTTTAAGAAGGTTAGGGATACCTTTTTCAAGAGCCTCAAGGTTTTCGTTGTTAAGGTCTGCTTTAGCTACGCCACCGTTGTATTTAAGAGCTCTAACTGTAGCAACAAGTACAACTGCCTTTGGTTTAAGACCTGAAAGACGGCACTTGATATCGATAAATTTCTCTGCACCAAGGTCAGCACCGAAACCAGCCTCTGTAACTACATAATCAGCAATCTTTGAAGCCATCTTTGTAGCTATAACACTGTTGCAGCCGTGAGCGATGTTAGCGAAAGGACCGCCGTGAACGAATGTAGGTGTTCCTTCAAGTGTCTGAACAAGGTTTGGTTTAAGAGCATCTTTAAGAAGAGCAGCCATAGCACCCTGAGCGTTAAGCTGTCCGCATGTTACAGGCTCGTTCTTTCTGTTGTAAGCAACTATAATTTTTGAAAGTCTGTTTTTAAGGTCGATAATGTCGCTTGAAAGGCAGAAAATAGCCATAATTTCAGAAGCAACTGTGATATCAAAACCATCCTGACGTGTAACGCCATCACCATGTCCGCCAAGACCGTCTACGATATTACGAAGCTGTCTGTCGTTCATGTCAACAACTCTTCTCCAAACAACTCTCTTTGTGTCAATATCAAGAGCGTTGCCCTGGTGAATGTGGTTATCGAGCATTGCAGCAAGAAGGTTGTTAGCAGCTCCTATAGCGTGGAAGTCACCTGTGAAGTGAAGGTTGATGTCTTCCATAGGTACAACCTGAGCATATCCGCCGCCTGCAGCGCCACCTTTAACACCAAATACAGGTCCAAGAGAAGGCTCTCTTAAAGCAATCATAGTCTTTTTGCCAAGTCTGTTAAGAGCATCGCCAAGACCGATTGTTGTTGTTGTTTTGCCTTCACCAGCTGGTGTAGGGTTAATAGCTGTTACAAGTATAAGGTTAGCATCTGGAGCGTCTTTAAGCTCGTTCTGTAAATATCTGTAGTCAACTTTAGCTTTGTATTTGCCGTAGTTTTCTACGTATTTGTCAGGAATGCCTGCTTTATCAGCTATAGTGTTAATAACCTTCATTTCAGCTTCCTGTGCAATCTGGATATCTGTTTTAAACTCTGCCATTTAAAATATTCCTCCCAAAATAATAATTAAATCAGCCGTCCGAAGCTTTAGCTTCGTCTGTATACGGCATGTTTCATATAAGTATTTACCAAGCCCTAACTAAAACCACACTATTTCAGTTAAAAGCTGTATACAGCTAAGTAATTTTTTATTTTATTTAAGGTTTTCAATTCCCTCAATTTTAGCATTGTACTGTGTAGCCTCATCTGGGAATGTACGCTCATTAGACTCTTTAGCAAATTCGTTGTAAGCGTCAATTATAATTTTGTGAAGGTCAGCGAACTTTTTAGCAAATTTAGGAACCCACTCATTCATACCAAGCATGTCCTGAGCAACAAGTACCTGCATGTCGCAGCCTGCGCCAGCGCCAATACCCATTGTAGGAATGTTGATTTTCTGTGTAATAACGTCTGCAAGCATTTTTGGAATACCTTCAAGAACAACCATAAATGCGCCAGCTTCCTCAACAGCTCTTGCTGAGTCAAGAAGTTCCTGAGCAGCTTCAAGGCTCTTGCCCTGTACTTTAAATCCACCCATCATAGCAGCTGACTGTGGTGTAAGACCAATATGTGCACAAACAGGGATACCTGCTTTAACAATAGCCTTAATAACAGGAGCTACATCTGAACCGCCTTCAAGTTTAATACAGTCGCAGCCTGATTCCATGAAAAGTTTGTTGGCATTTTTAACTGCATCCTCAATACTTACGTTATATGTACCAAAAGGCATATCGCCTATAACGAAAGTATTAGGAGCGCCTTTAACAACATGGCTTGCGTGGTAAATCATGTCGTCTAAAGTAACGCCTACTGTACCTTTGTAGCCAAGCATAGTCATTCCCAAAGAATCGCCTACAAGTATCATTTCAACATTACTTTCATCCACAAGCTTAGCGTTTGTGTAATCGTAGCATGTAACCATAGTTATTACTTTGTCTCCGCCCTTTGAGGCTCTGATTTCAGGTACTGTAATTTTCTTTTTCATTTCAAGCTCCTCCTCACATTAAACCATAAATTTGAAAAAACATTATTCCGTTTTAAGTGAATAAAAATGCACTTAAAAACTGTATCTGAGCCGCATGCACAACGGCTTATGTATTTTCATACACTTATATATTAGCAAAGCATGTGCCAAAAATAAAGCATTTTAATGGGAACAAAAAATTTATGATAAAAGTATACAAAATAAAGTAAAATATATGTAACATTTGTTTAAAAAATATCAAAAATTAGTAAAAATGCTACTTATAAAAATAATAAATGTTAATAAAATAAACTTTATTGTGTCCAAAAACGTCTAAATTCAATTATGTTTAAACATATTTAAACACCAAGCCAACTATTTAACTATATTAATTTTGTTATTATTAAATCTAAAAATCCACTAAATACCTATTGCATAGCATTGTATTAAACTTAGTATAGTACAATACAAATTATAAATTTTTTCTGTATTTTGCAGTTGGCACATAATTAGTTTTACATGAAAATAAATGTGCGTTTTTCTATTTATTAGCCCTTCTAGCTTTTTTCTAACATTATGGGCTCTTTTCATGTCATTTTATTTTTTGTATTTCATATTAAAAACAAAAGCGGACACATACATGTCCGCTTTTAATTATTATTTTATTAACCCATTAATATTTCCACAGCTTCACGCAGTGTTGTTACCTCACCTACGTTGCCTGGGAATATTACATAAGGCATATTAGGGAATTTGCTTTCTTCGCCTGTCATCCAAACAGGAATACCTGGTTTAATCTGGCCCATAACTGTAGCTTTTTTAACTCTAAGGGCTTTTGTGCCTACATCGCTTGATGTAATGCCGCCTTTAGCTACTATAAATGATGGTTTAACTGTAAGCTCGCCTATAACTCTAACAACGGCATTTGAAATATCTACAGAAACCTGAAGTATTTTGTCCTTGTCGTCTGTATCAAGTTTTACAAGCTCACGGCTTGTATAAACAACTACTGACTGACCGTTTGATATGTATTCTTCTGCTTTTGCAATTACTTCTTTAACCTCTTTATCAAGGCCGCCTTCTTCAAGAACTCTTGCGGCATGGAACTCTATAAAATTAAGAGGTTTTTTGCAGTTTTTAAGCTCCTCAAACTGCATAGTTGTTTTCTTAACATGTGAACCAATAAGTACAATACCGCCGTTTGTATTTCCAGCAGGAACAAGCTCTTCTTTTGTAAGAAGTGCTTTGTCAGGCACACCGCCTAAAACTTTAGTGATAGCGGCTGCACTTCTGAACATAAATTCTTTGCCTGCTGCTACTGCCTTGCAGAAAGCAATGGCAAATATTTTAACATCAACATAGTCAACAGCATTAACCATAACTTTGTTAAAGTCTTTTACTGCCATAAGCTGCTGAGCTATTTTGTCTATTTCAAGATTTCTTATATCCTCAAGAGCGATACATGTTACATCGGCAGCTTTAAACTCGCCTTTTGTTTTTTCTTCTACATACTCACACATATTAGAAGACTTATAGCCAAATGTCTTGTCTTTTGCAAACTCAGTCATACCTGCTGGTGTAAGCTGGTCGCCTTCTTTTACATAATGAGTATTGTTAAGTGTAAATCTTCCGCCTTCTTTAAAGAAAGGAAGAAGTATTTCACCGTCTATTTTCTTGCCTGTAAGCTTTTCAATATCAGCTCTTAATATACTTGTTTCAAGTGGGAAGTGGCCTCTTAATGTAGAGTCACTTCTGCTTATTATAATAAAGTCTTTGCCAAGCTTTTTGGAAACTTCGGCGATATTTTCAGCCATTTCATGATGAGCGGCAGTTGTCTGAGCAACAGTAAATCCTCTTGAATTAGTAAGTATGAAAGAAATGCTCTTTCCGTCGTTAAATGCCTGTTCAAGTGTAGGAACTGACCAGTCTGTATAAACATACACGTTGTTTACGGTCTGAACTCCTGTAGGGTCATCATCAAGGGCTATAATTTTTTTGTTAAGACCAGCAAGAGCTTCTTTAAGCATTTCGTCTACTTTAGCAGTGTCAACAGGTTTTACATCTGCAAGTACGCTTACATTTAATGGTTTTACTTCTGACATATCAATATCTCCTTAAATTAAATAATTACAGTTTAAATCTTCAGCCCTTATCGTATCAGTCTAATTTTTTAACCTCTACGCCGGCAAGTCTTTCAAAATATTTAACATAACCGCAGTGGTCATCGTTCATGCCACCTGCAACTTTAATTGCCTGCTGAATTTCAAAAAGCTGAGCTGTAAGAGGCATTGGCACATCAAGCTCATGTGCTGTTGCAAGAACATTTTTAATGTCTTTATGGTTAATAGAAATTTTTCCGCCTGGCTTAAAGTTACGGTTAATAATCATAGGTATTTTGTCGTGCATAACTTGGCTGCCTGCAAGGCCACCACAAATTGCGTTATAAACTTTTTCAGGGTCAGCACCTGCTTTAGCTGCAAGTACAAAAGCCTCTGAAACAGTAGCAATATTAAGGTTAACAATAGCCTGGTTAACAAGCTTTGTAATAGAACCGCTGCCTGTTGGTCCAATAAGTACGGCAGAGTTGCCTAAAATATCGAAGTATGGTTTCATTCTGTCAAAATCTTCCTGCTTGCCGCCTACCATAATGGCAAGTGTGCCGTTAATAGCGCCTGGCTCGCCACCTGATACAGGTGCATCAAGGAAAGCACAGCCTTTTTCTGCAAGCTTGTCTGCGCAGTAATGGCTGTCTGTAGCTGTTACGGAGCTCATATCACATACAAGTGAGCCTGGCTTAATTGTTGAAAATACGCCATTTTCGCCAAATAAAACGCTTTTAACAATTTCACCATTAGGAAGAATTGTGATTATAATATCACAATTTGCGCCTATTTCTGCCTGTGTAGCTTCTTTTCCGCCTGCTGCAACTACATCAGCAACAGCCTCTTTATTAAGGTCATTAACCCAAAGCTCAACACCTGCTTTAAGAAGGTTCTTGCTCATAGGCCTTCCCATTATACCTAAACCAATAAATCCTGCTTTTAACATTTTATTAATCCCCCTTAGCTATTTATTAGCGGCAAAAATACCGCTATAAAAACATACCCACACCAAAAATAATCTTTTGCTTAAATCCTGCCAAAAAGGCGTATATATTTTTCCACTATTTCCGAAACTATATCGCTTTGCAAAAGTGTAAGTTTGGAAAGGTGTACGTTTTTATCTTCTGTTATAATTTCGTAAAGCTTCGCAACTGTGTACTGCGAAATTTCGGTATTAACATTAATCTTTTTAATACCGTTTTCTATACACTCAACGAGCTTTTCCTCAGGTGTACCGCTGCCACCGTGAAGCACCAAAGGAATTGAAACATGCTGAGATATTTCTTTTAATATATCTATTCTTATATTAGGCTTAGCCTTATACATGCCGTGAACAGTGCCTATAGAAACAGCCAAAGCGTCAACGCCTGTCATATTAACAAAATCAGCGGCGTTATCCGGATTTGTATATGCTTCGCCATGGTCAATATCTGTTTCGTTGGAATGCTCGCCTAAAGCAAGGCTTCCCAATTCTGCTTCTACAGAAACTCCATTTGAATGAGCCATATTTGCTACAGTCCTGCTGTTTTTAACATTTTCCTCAAAAGGAAGAGCTGAGCCATCGTACATAACAGATGTAAAGCCGGCCTCAACAGCGGCTTTTATAACATCCATATCTTTGCAGTGGTCAAGATGAAGAACTACATCTGCCGGTAAGTCTTTTGCAGCTTCCTCCACAATGTACTTAACAGTATTAAGGCTCATATTATTAAGATATGACGCACCAAAAGAAATTATGGCAGGCTGTCCTGTTTTTTCAACTGCCTTGCATACACCATGTATTGTTTCATAACTGTATATGTTAAATGAACCTATAGCCTTTTGATTAAGGCCTGAAAGTATTGTTTTTAAATTTACAAGCAATAAAAACACTCCGTTTCGTTATTATTTTTTCTTTTTACTTCTCTTTTTCATCGTTTTTAAGCTTCATTTCAACAAGAGCCTTATCAGATGCCTCTATAGCTCGTCTTGTGCCAGTAGCATCTGCTCTTGTAGAATAAGCCACAACAAGCATATCCATAATAACCAACTGAACAAGTCTTGAAACCATAGCCTCGGTATAATAAGCCGCATCGTTAGTTGATGAGAATATACAAATATCGGCCATTTTAGCAAGGTCTGAATTCATATAGCTTGTTACACCCACAACCTTTGCGCCTGAAGACTGGGCTATACGTGCGCACTCAAGCACGTCTTTACTTTCGCCCTCATGAGAAATAAGAATAAGAGCGTCATTTTCTGTAAGATGTGCGGCGTGTATAAGTGCCAGATGTGTATTATTCTCGTTTATTACGTTTTTACCGCATTTAAGGAACTTGTGATATACGTCCATGGCTATAACACCACTGCCGCCGGCACCAAAGAACATAACTCTTTCGGACTTTTCTATAAGCTCCATAACAGATGTAAGCTTGTCATTATCCACAAGCTTTGAAATGTCATTAATGGCTGAGGCGGCGTTTCTTATAACCTTTCGTTTTATCTCACTTATGCTGTCACCCGGCTTAATGTCGCAGTCTTCCTCCTCCATTGTGCCACCGTCTTTAATTATATCCTGTGCCATATCCAGCCTAAAAGCCTGATATGATGTATAATCAAGCTTATTAATAAACCTGATTATGGTTGTCTCGCTAAGGTTACATTCCCTTCCAAGCTCGCTTAATGTCATTCTTACACACTTTTTACTGTTTTTAAGAATATAATTAGCTACTGTTTTTTGGTTTTTGGAAAGTGTATTATATTTAACCCTGATTTCCGTGAAGACATTCTTTTCCAAAACCGCTGCCCCCTAAAAATTTTTAACTATGCAATAATTAACATCAATTTTTCTTTTGTTATAATAAAAAACATTAAAAGTTATTAAACTTTCAAAAAACTTAAACTTAATGTATAAAAAAAGTATAACACACTTCACAGGATAAATACAGTATGATTTTTACTATTTTAACGAAGCGAATAATTTTTGGTATTTTTAACAATAAAAAATCCACAATTCGTAGTAGTATTTTTACGCAAAAATATAGATAGAGTATATTTTTTCCTTATTTTGCCGATTTATATTAATTTATTTACCTAAATTTTATTATTATTCAGAATAAAATATACTGTTTTTATAAAAACCTTATAAGCAGGTTGTAAAAAAGCAAAAAATATACGATATTAACGAACAGTTATATTTTTTCTTTATTAGCTTTTGGAAAGCTTTTTATGTATCAAAAAAACACTCCAAAAATAATTACCTATTTTCAGCTATTTTTTTAATAAAAGCGTGTATATAGATTATTTTTGTTTGTAAAAATATGCATAAAAAAGGAACCGCAAAATTACGGTTCCCTTTTTATATAATATATTTAGGTTATTTTTTATTGCTTATTTATTATTTTTTTCCTGTGCCAAAGCGTAGGCTACATCAACAATCATATCTTCCTGTCCGCCCACCATTCTTCTTCTTCCCAGTTCTACAAGTATATCTCTTGGGTTAAGACCAAATTTTTCTGCTGCTCTGTATGTGTGAAGAAGGAAGCTGGAGTATACACCGGCGTATCCAAGCATAAGCGGAGCTGTTTTAATAACCTGCGGTCTATGCATAATAGGCTCTACAATTTCCTCTGCTACGTCCTGAATAGCGTACATATCCATACCTGTGTTATAGCCAAGTCTGTTAAATACAGCAGCTAAAACCTCAATTTGTGTATTTCCAGCACCAGCACCAAGGCCACGGCATGTAGCATCGATGTATGTAGCACCTGACTCAACAGCAGCTATGGAGTTGGCAACAGCAAGGCTTAAGTTGTTGTGTGCATGGAAGCCAACAGGTATATCAAGGCCATTAACCAGTTTATCAACTCTTGCCTTTACATCATCTGGAAGAAGATAGCCTGCTGAGTCAGCAAGGTTAATATAGTCTGCGCCTGCTTCTTGGAATATTTTAGCCTGCTCAAGAAGTTTCTCTGGGCTTGCCATGTGAACCATCATAAGAAATCCGCAAGCCATCATGCCCATTTTTTTAGCTGCCTGAATGTGTTGTATTCCAACGTCAGCTTCTGTACAATGTGTTGCAACACGCACTACTCTTGCGCCGTTTTCATAAGCCTCTTCTAAGTCCTCTATTGTGCCAATACCAGGTATAAGAAGTATAGCCTGCTTAGCGTTTTTAATAACTTTGCTTGCGGCATTTATAAGGTCCATTTCTTTATACTTAGAAAAACCATAGTTAAATGTTGAGCCTGTTATTCCATCGCCATGAGCACACTCTATAATGTCAACGCCTGTTTTATCAAGGCCGCCAGCTATAGCTGTTACCTGCTCTGGTGAAAAGCTGTGGCTTACAGCATGGCTTCCGTCACGCAGTGTTGTATCTACTATGTTAATTTTACGGTTATCCATTTCAGTTGTCCTCCCTTTTTACCTATTTCAAAATTATTTATTAAGCATTTTTGCAGCAAGTTTCTCGGCTACAGCAATAGCAGCTGAGTTTATAATATCAAGGTTTCCGGAATATTTAGGAAGGAAGTCTCCGGCGCCTTCTACCTGTATAATAACAGTTACTTTGTTTCCATCTATAATAGGCGGTACACGGAGCTGGTATCCCGGTACATACTGCTGAACTTCTTTTATTCTTTTGTTTACAGCCTCAATAATAGCTTTTTCGTCTGGATTTTTAACAAGTGTATAAATAGTGTTGCACATCATAACAGGCGGTTCAGCTGGGTTAAGTATAATAATAGCCTTTGCTCTGTCGGCATGACCTATAATTTCAAGACCTTTTCTTGTAGTCTGTGTAAACTCGTCTATGCTGGCTCTTGTGCCTGGGCCTGCTGATTTTGAAGAAAGGCTGGCTACTATTTCGGCATACTCTACGTCAGCAACCTCATTAATAGCATTTACAATAGGAATAGTTGCCTGTCCGCCGCATGTAACCATATTAAAGTTATCGGAGTCCTTAACTTCATCAAGGTTACAGCAAGGCACAACGTAAGGACCTACCGCAGCCGGTGTCATATCTATAGCTATTTTGCCGGCAGCTTTAAGCACAGGAGCGTTTGCTAAATGGGCGCTGGCAAGTGTAGCATCAAATACTATTTTAACTTCTGGGTCTTCAGCAACGGCTTTAACGCCTTCTGTAGATGTTTTAAAGCCAAGCTTTGCAGCCCTTTTAAGGCCTTCACTTTCCACAATACCTGTCATAAAGTCCATCTGAAGATATTTGCTTCTCATAACCTTATACATAAGGTCTGTTCCGATATTACCAGGGCCGATAATACCAACTTTGATTTTGTCCATGTTAAAACTCCTCCTTAAATTAAAACCTAAAACCGGCAGCAGCCGTTAAAATATACCTTCTGAATATCCCAGCCTGCGGGATATGTTTAAAGCACACTCTTTAACATCTTTTGCTATATCTTCTATTTTGTCATCTGTCATAAATGCCGTAACGCCTGAAAGGCTTACAGCGGCGGCTACCCTGCCACCTTTTGCAAATACCGGCGATGCAATACACCTTAAACCCGGTTGTATCTCCTCGTCATCCATGGCATAGCCTTTTTGACGGATTTCATCTAAATTTTTAAAAAGCTTTTCTTTAGTATCCAACGATTTTTCTGTTTTTTTGCTTAAATTATTAATTACGTATTTTTCGGCGTATTCATCACCTAAATAAGCTAACATTGCCTTTCCTACACCTGTAAGGCTCATAGGCGCTCTGCGGCCTACTTGGGAATATACTATAAGAAAATCTGGCACATCGAATTTATCTATGTAAACAACTTCCCCTTCACTGTGGGTAGCAAGGTGTACCGTCTGCCCGTACTTTTCACTTAAAGCCTGACAAAACGGCCGTGCCTCGGCACGTAAGTCCATACGGCTTTGAACAACAGAGCCTAATTCAAAAAGTTTAAGACCTAAGCGGTATTTTTTGCTTTCGCTATCCTGCTCAAGAAAACCTGTTTCTGTAAGGGTATTTACAATACCATAAGCAGTGCTTTTGCTCATGCCTGCCTGTTGGGCTATTTCGGAAATGCCCATTTCACTTTTTTTAATAAAAAAATCAAGTATATTAGCCGCTTTAACAACAGACTGAATAGTAACGCCTTCCGATTTAGCCATACGCACCACCTTTTCGTTATTATCGAACATCTTTCGTAATTATTATACTTATATTTTGTACCTTATTTTTCATATTGTCAAGAATAATTTTTAATTTTAATTCAATAAAAAACGCCTTCACAAAAGTGAAAGCGTTTCTTAATAGTTTATTTTATACGTCTAAATCCTCAAGATATCCGTCTTTATCAAATTTAAGCTCATAAGGCTCTGTAAGAATTTCAACATCATCTCTGTCTTTTACATCATCAATAAGTGATTCTGAAATTTCTATTTCATCAAGTGTAAGAGTATCTCTTATTCTGGCAACTCTTGCCTTTGAGTAATCAATCTTTGTACATGTTCTTATAGCAAGTCTTAAAGCCTCAAAGTCGTTGTTCTGGTAAACAGGTATTTTTCCTCCGTCAATCATAGTGTTTGTAGAAAGATTAATCCATGTGCTTTCCCAGTCGCAGCTGTTAAGGCAGCGTCTTGTTGTAATATCCGCAAGGCCAAGGCCGCAGGCATTGTGGTGGCTCTGCTCTGTAAGGCCTCTTATAAAGAGCTTTTTACAATGGAAATCGTCTTTAAAATATGGCATAAAACCACGGCCTGTTACGTTAGGGTCAGCGCCCTCACCGCTTATGTTTTTGCCTATTCTGTCTATAATAAGCACATCAATATTATCAAATTTCATTTTAGGCAGACGTCTTTTGGCTATTTCAAGCATCTTGTGGTCGCCTTCCATAATTTTATCTTTAGGGAAAGCCATAAGCTCTGAAATTTCGTCATAAGCATTCTGAACAACACCTATACCCATAACAACATTCATTTTTTCAAGAAATTCTTTTGCTACAATAGGGATTCTCTCGCCAAAAGTATCAAATCCCTGTTTATGGAACCATGAACAACCTGTATGCTTAGCAATACCAATAGCTATCATTTTGCATATACCGCTTTCGTGGTAGCCTTTAAAGTCTGTATGAGGCTTAACTTTATTAAAAAGTATAATTCCGTCAGCCTCTGCGGCATATTTATCGCAGTAGATAGGTGTTTTTGCGGCGTCCTCCATTTGGCCAATAAGTACAACATCCATAGAAGCCTTAATTGGCACACCCATAGCTTCTTCTGTAATGCCATAACCGTTTATAACCTCAAGATTGCCTTCTGCTGTGCCGCCGCCATGGCTTCCC
This sequence comes from uncultured Clostridia bacterium, assembly GCA_944377425.1. GTDB lineage: Bacteria > Bacillota > Clostridia > Lachnospirales > Anaerotignaceae > Neoanaerotignum_A. The sequence continues at coordinate 12,671 of CALWEX010000015.1, read as the reverse complement.
ATAGCTGGTATTATAAAAGGCTCAGCGCCCCATTCTTTGAGCTTATCACAAAGAGTTCTAATCATAAGCGGAAGTGAAGGAATACCCCTGCTTCCTACTGTTATAGCTAAAGATTTTCCTTTAAGTGAGGCTTTATCAATATCAAGGTTATCAAGCTCATTTATAAGATGGCTCTTAATATCCTCAATTTTGTCATCCTCGTACTTTTCTCTAATTCTGACCATTTTAGGCATCGGAACATCGTTTATGCCCTGTACCGGAAAGCTTATTTCTGGAAATTCAATAAACTTCATTTAAAGCGCTCCTTTCAAGCTTAGACAAAAAAATACTGTAAAAAACCTTATAGCGTAATTTTATAACATTTTTTAAATAATGTCTATGTACATATTATATGAATTTATATTATTTTTCAATTAAATAACCGTTTTATACCTGCTGCAAACATTAAATTAAAACTAATTACTTTCATTATTTAAAGCATATACATTCAATCAAATTTATCATTGATTTTTGTAATTGATATGATATAATGAACGTGTATAAACAGAAATAAGTTCTATTATTTAGAACATGTTTTAAACTAACCTATATAATTCTTAAGGAGTGAAAATTCATGGCAAACCTTACTTTCCAGTATCTTCCATGCTATACAGTAGGACCTGACGCTTACGAAAGAGTTCCTGAAGTATGCGCTAAATACGGCAAAAAAGCCGTTGCTGTAGGTGGTCACAGAGCCCTTGCAGCTGCAAAACCTTTTATTGAAAAAGCAATAAAAGATTCCGGTATTGAAATTATAGACTATGTTTGGTACGGCGGCGAAGCTTCTTTAGAGAACGCTGAAATGGTAGCTAATACAGAAAGCTACAAAAACGCTGACATGGTATTTGGTTTCGGCGGCGGTAAAGCTCTTGACACATGCAAATACGCTTGCGCTATTATTGACAAAAAACCTTTATTCACATTCCCTACAATAGCAGCTACATGCGCTCCTGCTTCTGCTGAGGCTATTATGTACTATCCAAACGGTGAAGCAAGAGATACATATCAGTGCGGCAGACCTGCTGAGCACATTTTCATTAATACAGACATTATTGCACAGGCTCCTGACCTTTACCTTTGGGCAGGTATTGGCGATACAATGGCTAAACATTTCGAAACAGAGCTTGCAGCAAGAGACAGAAAAGTATCTTTCAAACAGGCTCTCGGTGTTGAAATTGGTACAATGTGCTACAAACCACTTGTTAAATACGGCGCTAAAGCTATTGAGGACTGCAAAAACAACACATCTTCAGAAGAACTTGAGCAGATTGCTCTTACAAACATTATAACAACAGGTACAGTTTCTGCTCTTGTTGGTGTTACAATCAACTCCAACATAGCTCACTCACTTTGCTATGGCCTTACAGTTCTTCCACAGGTTGAAAAGAACCACCTTCACGGTGAGGTAGTTTCATACTGCACACTTGTACTTCTTTTTGCAGACGGACAGGATGACAAAGTAGATGAGCTTTATCCTCTTTACAAAGCAATCAACCTTCCTACAAAACTTTCTCAGCTTGAAGTAACAAGAGAAGAATTAGGACCAGTTATCGAAAAAGCTCTTTCTGTTGAAGACATCAACTTTGTTCCTTACAAAGTTACAGAAAAAATGCTTTACGATGCAATCGACAAACTTGAGGAATACAACAAAACACATTAATTAAAAATTTAAAGAACGGAGTTTTTCTCCGTTCTTTTTTATCTGCAAAAAAGCAATCAAAAAACGGGGGATTTTATAATCCTCCGTTTTTTATTAATAACATATATTTAATTATTATTGTCTTTTTTGCCTCTGCTTTTAATTGTTTTGCCTAAATTTGCGCCTGTATACATACCGATAAATGAAAATATAAGATATATAAATCCTACAATAGCAACAGAAGGGCTTTTGTAATATATTACCTGAGGTATATACAAAATAAGCATTATAAATATATAAACAAAGCTCATACCGTTTTTCAGGCCAAAAACAAAAGCTAAAATAAGGCACGAAAGCGGAATAATGAGAGATATTAAAAGGCTTATTCCAAAAGATTCTTTAACACTTGGAAAAACCGTAGGTATAAAAGGAACAATATAATATGCTACAGCCATAATAATTATATACGGTACAAAGGCTTTAAATTTTTCCATTATTCCACCTCATTTTTAAACTTTAATAATATTAGGCATTTTTAACGTGTTTCTTTTCTTCCTGCTGTTCATTAGTGTATTTTGTGCCGCCAAAATGTTTATTATTCTCCCAAAGCTCATCAGCTTTTTCTTTCCACTGCTTTGAGTATATTTCGCATTTTCCGCACAAATGCTCTACACTTTCAGGCGATTCCAAATCAGTTGATTTAGCACCGCATTTATGTACCATTTCCAAAAGTTTTTCTGGGTTTTCAAGCATTGGACATGGTCTTAAATGGTTGTTGTTAAATGGCTGGTTATCGTGATAAGCCATAAAGAGCGGCTGTTTAAGAGCGTCAAGAAGTGAAACTTCATTTATGTTTGCACTAGAATAGTGTATAAATACACAAGGTTCACAGTCGCCATTAGCATTAATATGGAAGTAGTTCCTTCCGCCTGCTATACATCCGCCTACATACTCACCATCGTTTTGGAAATCAAATGTAAATATAAGCTTATCGCTTTCCTCAGAGCGAATTTCTCTTACTCTGTGATACATGTATTCCCTCTGTTCCGGTGTTAAAAGAAGCTCCTCAGCGGCGCTGTTTCCAACTGGCATGTAATGGAAATACCAAATATACCTACAGCCTTTTTCTATTATCATATCAAGAAATTCATCACTTGTAACAGTTTTATAGTTTTTGCTTGTATAGCAAATTGAAAGACCAAAAAGCTGACCGTACTTTTTAAGCAAATCCATAGCGTGCATAACTTTGTTAAATACACCTTGGCCTCTTCTTGAGTCATTTACCTCGTCAAAACCTTCAAGGCTTAATGAAAGAGATAAATTTCCCACTTTATCCATTTGTTTGCAAAATTCATCATCAATAAGAGTACCGTTTGTAAAAGCGTGGAACTCGCAGTCATGATGCTTCTTGCAAAGCTTAATAATATCATCTTTTCTTACCAAAGGCTCTCCGCCTGTAAGCATATAAAAATATATACCAAGTTTTTTGCCCTGAGTAACTATATCATCAAGTTTTTCAAATGAAAGATTCAATTTATTGCCGTACTCGGCAGCCCAGCAGCCTGTGCAGTGTAAATTGCAGGCAGATGTAGGGTCCATAAGTATAAGCCAAGGAATATTACACTTATGTATTTCTCTCATTTCTCTTATGGTTTTTGTTCCATTAAAAGCCGCCTCATAACCAAGGTTAAGGGCTGTCATTTTAACAACATTAGGGCTTAATTCGGTTAAAAGCTTATCAATATATTTGAGCCACTTGCTGTCTTTATTCGTTATAGTTTTTCTGATTGCATCATAGGTGCTTTGCTTAAAGTTATCACCCATATATTTCTCTGTTAAATCAACAAGCTTTATAAGGTTTTTATCCCTATCTTTTCCGATATACTTAAGAGCGCTGTCTATGGCCGCAGAGTATGCAAGCCTGGTAGCTGAATGTGATAAACTCATAACTTAACGCCTCCCCTGTTTTACGGCTGAAAGCCGTTTTTAGACTCTTCGTTGTTTAATACAACAAAGCATTTGACAAATTTATCACTATTATAAATGCTATATTGCTTAAAAATAAAAACAACATTCATATTATTATATAATAACATATTATGTAATAAATTGATATAATTATTTTCAAAACAAGCGTTAAAATATTAAAAATTCTCAATTAAATCCTTATTATATATCTGTAAGGTACCCTAAAAACTTTTCAAAATTAACTCCATCATTAACATTAATATCGTACTTTGCAGTATCTTCAACAGCTGTATATATAAAATTTGCTGCTGTTTCAACAGCCTTTTCAACTGAAAACTTACGTACAGCCATAGCTGAAACTATGGATGACATAATATCTCCTGTACCGGAGTAACCACCCTTAAGCTTTTCTTTTTTAACAATGCTTATACCTGTTTTGGATACTATTAAATTGTTAATAAACTTTTTATCACCTTCAGCTGTATTTATGCCGGTAACAATAATATCAGCTCCAGTTTTAGCCGAAAAACTTTCTGCTGCTTTTTTAATTTCGTCTATTCTGTCAGTTTTGTCATTATTAGTAAAACTTAAAGGGCTTAAACCGCTTAAAAGACAAAGTTCTGTTACATTAGGCAGTACAATATCAGCTTTTTCAGATAAGTACAGCATTTTATCCCTAAGGCCTGATGTATAGTTTTCATAAGGCGCGTTTTCATCACCCATAACAGGGTCAAGTATAAATATTGTATTGGGCTTTTTAAAATTATCCACCACATTTATAACTTCATCAGCCTGCTTTTCCGCCGATAAAAAGCCAGAATATATGCCGTCAAACTCAAACCCAAGCTCAAGCCATTTATCCGCTATAAAGCGCATTTCTTCCGTAAGCTCTTTAATATAAAAACTGCTGTAACAAGTTTGATTTGAAAGCACTGATGTAGGCATAGGACAGGCCTGAACCTTAAGTGCCGAAATAATAGGTATAGCGGCTGTTAAAGAGCATTTACCAAAACCGGATATATCGTTAATTACAGCAATCTTTTTTATCATATTTAAACCACCATTTCGTCAGATTTCATACCAGCTTTATCAGATAATACGTATATTTTATAGAAAATAAGGCTAACAGCCATACCAGCTATCCAGCCGAAAGGCCATGAGAGCCAAATTCCAGTTTCTTCAAAGAAAATCACAAGTATATAAGAAAGAGCAACCCTTAATATAAGGTCTGTAAATGTGGAAACCATAAAGGCAACCATTTTTCCTGTACCTCTTAAAGTACCGTCACTTAAAAGCTTAATGCCAACTACAATATAAAACGGCGATACAATTCTCATGAACATAACGCCTACATGCACTACTGTAGTTTCGCCAGAGTCCACGAAAAGAGTCATAAACTGCGAAGCAAATACCACATAAGCCACAGCTATGGCCGCCGCAATAGTTGTCATCATCTTAAGGCCAGCTTTAAATCCCTGATGTACTCTGTCCATGCGTCCGGCACCATAGTTTTGTGCTGCAAAGCTTGAAATACCGCTGCCAAGAGTTGTAACACATACAACTGCAAACGTATTAAGCTTAATAGCAGCCGAATAACCAGCAATTACATCTGAGCCAAAACCGTTAACAAGTGCCTGTATAAATATAGTGCCTACAGAAACAAAGCTCTGCTGAAGTATACTTGGTATTGCTACCGACATAAGTCTTTTAAATATATTGCCCGAGAATACTTTCGGTTTTTCTTCTGTTTTAAAAACAGCAATCCTGCGCATAAGTACAACAAAGGCCAAAAGTGCCGCAACTGACTGGGCTATAAATGTAGCCCATGCCAAACCTGCAATACCCATATCAAGGCTAACAACCATAAATATGTCAAGAAATACATTGCCTATAGACGAGCACACAAGAAAATAAAGCGGCGTTTTGCTGTCGCCTAATGCCGCGAATACACCTGTGCATATATTATACATTATAAGCGAGAAAAGTCCAAATATGTATATATCAAGATAAGTTTTAGCCCCGTCAAATATATTCTGCGGCGTGTTAAGGGCATTAAGCATAAACGAGCTGAATATAACACCAAAAAGGGTAAGCGCAGCCGCCATAACAAGAGCCGTAACAAGTGATGTGTAAACAGCCGATTTCATAGCAGATATTTTTTTACTTCCGAAATACTGGCTTATTATAACCGAACAGCCTGTATTAAGACCAACAGCTATAGCCATAATAATCATTGTTACAGGGTATGACGCACCTATAGCCGCCAAAGCGTCTGTTCCTACAAACTTTCCGGCTATAATACTGTCTGCCATGTTGTAAAACTGCTGAAAAGCAGCGCTCACAAGCAGTGGCGCAGAAAATGCCAGCAGAGTTTTTCCGGGAGAACCGGTGGTTAAATCCTTAATCAATGCCTTTCACCTCATAATAATTTATTGCTAATATGTTCAGTCTTAAAGCTAAAGGCCGCATATAAGCCAATCAGACAGCCATCAAAAACCGTCTTTCTTGTTGTTATATATTGTAACACTAAAAATCTATTAATCAATACAAAATAACAAAGAAACATTATTTTTTCAGTGCAATACATCAATTTTTTTTACATATATGTAGAAACATAAATTATTCAACATTAAATTACTATAAATATGTATGTTTACTTTTGTTCATTTTTAAACTCTATATATTCAAATATCTCATCAGGTGTACTAAATATTCCGTACAGTTTTTTAACTCTTTCAGATACAAAACCTCCGTTTTTAGCTTTGTTAATAAGCTCCTCCAAAGCATCATAGTAACCGTTAATGCTGTAAAGAGCTATAGGTTTGTTAAGCTCACCTAACTGCTTCATAACAAGAGTAACAAAAAATTCGTCAAACGTACCTACGCCGCCAGGCAGAACAACAAATGCGTCTGCCATTTCAATTAATAAATTCTTTCTTTCTGATATTGTATCTGTATATATAATAGAGCCATAATCCTTAATCAATATACCTGGCCTGTCAAAATACTTAGGCGCTATGCCGATAATATCACCATTATTATCCATAATACCCCTTGCAGCGGCTCCCATAAGGCCAGTGGCACCACCGCCAAAAATCATCGTATGCCCTCTTTTGGCCAGCAAAGCACCAAACTCGTAACTTTTTTCAATATATATTTTGTCAATATTCTCTTTTGACGCACCGTATATGCAGATTTTCATTTAAAATCCCCCTTTCATTTATCCAACTAAATAATATTTTATCATTTCAAATCACAGCTAACAACACCGCATAATTAAATTACGCCTACCATACTTGAAAATATTAATACATGATTATAAAATATTATTAAAATCATATGTAAAAAGGAGAGTTATTATGGATAGACCTTGCGCTGTATTAAAAAAAGGCGAAGGCCGTGCTTTTAAAGCCGGCGGTTTATGGATATACAATAATGAAATAGATACTTTTTCCGGAGAGTTTAAAGATGGCGATATTATAGCCGTTCGTGATTTTGACGGCTACCCTCTTGGTCAAGGCTTTGTTAACCGCAATTCCACAATTACAATACGTATGCTTACAAAAGATATAAATAGGGATATTGACGATGAATTTATATTTACCCGTGTTAAAAACGCATACGAATACCGCAAAAGAGTAACTGACATGTCCAGCTGCCGTTTAATATTTGGTGAAGCTGATTACCTGCCAGGCATAGTAGTAGATAAATATTCTGATGTGCTTGTAGTAGAATCTTTGAGTCTTGGCATAGACAGAATTAAAATTAAAATAATAGATTTTCTAAAAGAACTTTTAGCCCAAGATGGCACAATTATACGAGGAGTATACGAAAGAAGTGACGCCAAAGTACGTGAATTAGAAGGCATGGAGCGTTATAAAGGCTTTATTGGCCAGAGTTTTGACACAAAAGTCCAAATTATCGAAAATGGCGTTAAATATATTGTAGATGTTCAAGATGGTCAAAAAACAGGTTTCTTTTTAGACCAAAAATATAACCGTCTTTCAATACATAAGCTTTGTAACGGCCTTGATGTTCTTGATTGCTTCACACACACAGGTTCTTTTGCTCTTAACGCTGGTATTGCAGGGGCTAAAAGTGTTTTGGGTGTAGACGCCTCACAGTTAGCTGTTAACCAGGCACGTGAAAATGCAGCATTGAATAATTTGCAAAATGTAGTAACATTTGAGTGCTGTGACGTTTTTGACCTTCTTCCTAAGTTAGAAAGTGAAGGCCGCAAATTTGATATGGTAATACTTGACCCTCCGGCTTTTACCAAATCCAGAAATTCAGTTAAAAATGCTGTTAAAGGCTATCGTGAAATTAACTTAAGAGCCATGAAAATAATTAAAGAAAACGGCTTCCTTGTAACTTGCTCATGCTCCCATTTTATGACTTATGAGCTCTTTACTCAAACAATATCTCAAGCTGCTAAAAACGTTCATCGCCGTTTAAGACAAATAGAATATCGTACTCAAGCACCTGACCACCCTATACTTTGGTCTGCTGATGAGTCTTATTATTTGAAATTTTACATATTCCAAGTGAGAAACGATATATAATAATTTATAACGTTTTATTTGTTAAGTAGTATATAAATTTATACTTGTTAATACAAAAAAGCGTTCCTTATATAGGGAGCGCTTTTTTGTGTGTGGTAATTTTTGCTGCGTACTGCAGCTATGGTGGTTATTATTTTATTTAAAAGGGGTTTTTATATGGAAACTAAACATATTACTTTTCGTTTCTATTAATATAATACAGTAATATTATGTATAAAATATAGTCAATTTTTAAATAAATTGTAAATTCATTTCTTTTTTATTCTTTGTAGTAAATTGTTATACGTTTATTCTTAGTTCAATTTCTAGTGTGTTTATCATGCTCAACTTAATTACTAAAAAAACTTAAGCAAACCCCAATACTAATTACCCACCTTTTATTATGCTAAACACTTAATCTATATTATGAGCTTTTATTACCATAATGTTTTTAATTTACACTAAATAACACATAAAAAAGGGACTCCTTACGGAGTCCCCTGATAACTAATTAATCTATTCAGTTAAGAATTAGTTTAATGTAGCTGTCTTTGTAGCGTCATCCCAGTTGATCTTGCTGTCGTTAAGACCAAGAGCGTATCCCATATCTCTAAGAGGAATGAATGCTCTGCTGTCAGTGATTTCGCACTGTGCCTGCATTGGAACTTCAACGCCGTTGATTACCATTGTGCTTGAGCCAACAACCATGTTGATTACTCTATCACCAAATGTGATTGTAACTGTATGTGTTGGGTCATCCCATCTTACGATAGCTGAATCAGAAAGAGCTTCTGTTACGGCACGTACTGGGAGCATTGTGTAACCGTTGCTGATGTAAGCTGGAACGTCAAGAGCGATTGCTTTGTCGTTAGCATACATTTCTGTAGCACCGATTGTTACTTTAAGTGTTGTTGTGAATGTGTTGTCACCCTGATCACGACCAGATGTTACAACGTTTACATAACCGTCAACAACTTTTACGCTTCTTGAATCGAAGAATGGTGTCTTGTCTTCGTTGTCACCATCTACAATACTGCTCTGGAAGATAGCGTCATCATTTTCAGTTACATTAAATTCTGAACCTGCATTACCATCTTTCCAATTACCTGTTGCGTCAGTATCTTCATGAGGATCTACAGCTGCAAGTTTAAGAGCATACTCACCAGCTGGGATATCTCTTTCCATGAAAAGCTCAGCATTTGTTATTTTAATAACTGCAGGCTCTTTAGCTGACTCGCTGTCAACTGTCATAACAATCTTGCCATCAGTTACTTTAACGTCTTTGAGTTTCATATCGCCAGATACTACTTCTACTGTTGGGTCATCATCAAATTTAAGTTTTTCAATTTCAAGAGCAAATTTCTTGCCTTTTTCAAGGAGACCAGCTTCTGCCTCTGTAATTGTGATGTCACCGATTGTTGTGTGTCTGTAGTCGATGATAGCATCTGTCTTAACTGCTTCAACTGTTACTGGAGCAACTGCTGTAGCAACTACTGCTGTAATTTCATCGCCAACACCGTTGCCTGTGATTGTAGCTGTAATATCGCCTGTATAGCTTGGAGCTACTGCAAGCTGGAACTGGAATGTAACTTCAGCTGTATCTTTTGAATCATATGGAAGCTTCCACTGACTGTCAAATGTAAGCTGGTTAGCATCATCATTGATTGTGAAATCACCAGTTGTTAAGTTGCTGCTTTCGTCTGAAACGTCTACACCAAGAACTCTAACGCCCTCTGGGAATACGATTTTAGACTTTCTGTTTGTTAACCATGACTGAGCAACCTGCTCTTCAAGAGTTACTTTAAGAGTATCTTTGTCCTCATCAAGTTCGCCTGAGTAGAATACTGGAAGAGTCTTGTCTTCAGCTTCCCATGTTACGCCGTATGTTACAGCTGTAGCAACTTCAAGAGTTGTCTTTGAGATTCCGCCGCCAGATACTGTCATTTCGCAGATTTCGCCTGGCTCTACTTCATCATCATCATATTTAACTGTAGCTTCAATTGTGATGATAGCTGCTGTATTCTTTCTAACATCATCTCCGTTTCCATCGATGAAGTTATAATAAATTTCACAGTCCTGACCATCAATATCAGGAGTACCAAAGCCACCTTTTATATTATTACCATTACCAAGGTTAGTACCTATGCTGCTTGGGTATGTTGTAACTTTAACTGATGTAAACTCCCAATCATTTGAAAGTTTAAGTTTAAGTGTACCATCATCATCAAGGCTACCTGCTGTAGTCTCTTTGATTACAATGTTCTTAAGTGTAGCACCGTTTTCTGGTACATCTTTCTTCTTCTCAACTGTTACAGTAGCGTCTCCCTTAGCTACAGTAGCGAATTTGTATGTGCCACCGGAGATTACTGACTGCATTGAGTCGATTGTTACACTAGCATCGCCCTCGTCTGTAAGGTCTGTAAGCATAGCAACTGTGATTCCTTTATCAGGATCTTTGCCATCTACATTTGCTTTACCTTCAACAACAATGCTTCTAGCTGAAAGAGGTGTTACTTTAAGATTATCAAGACCTGTGATCATATTACCCCAATTATATACTACTGGATCTGCATCTGGATCAACAGCGATATCATCAAAGTTCCACTCTGCATTTGTAAGGTCGAGCTCGAAAGCTACGCCTGATGCTGTTTCTAAGTCTTTTTCGTACATTCTAAGTATAGGAGCACTGTCATCACTTAATTTAAGTGTTGTATCGTCATCTCCTATTGCAACCTTAGAAATACGGTTTGTTGTTGCTGCAAATGCTGTCATAGGTACTGCACTTACTACCATAACAGCTGCAAGCAATAAAGCCAATTTCTTTTTCATGTCTTTGTTTCCTCCCTTTTTAAATTTGTATTTTCAATCTGTTTTTGAAGGTTCGCTACACACCCTCAACTTACAGATAGAATTATAGCATTGTCCCAAACTATCGTCAACAATTCAGGCGGAAGTGTAATCTTACTGTAACATTGACGAAATATATCCGCAAAAAGTCCACAGCCTAACTACAATATTACGCCTTTAGCGCACAATAATGTCATCTGCCAGAAAATAGGCGCAGTTTATGGACAAAACCTAATACATTATATACCAAATCCTGCCGTATTTCAATAAAAATTATCCCCAAAATATAAATTCTTCTCTTTTGCCTGACTGTTCACAGCCATGTCCCCTTAAAAACGAAAAGTGCGTTTTATTAAGCAAAATCGTTTTAAAATTAAAAATCCCCTACTAAATTCAACTGCCCTTATCAACTATTTCAAAAACTTTAATAACTTCGCAAGATGCGGTTATCCACTAACACAGCTAAAACAGATTAAGTAGGCTTCTTTAAAAATTCATAAACGCATTGGCTTTAAACTAAAAAAGGCATAAAACCATTAAGTTTTATGCCCTTTTCTATATTTTAATTATTTACTGCGTTTCTTCTTCCTCAGAATTTACCTCTTGCGTTTCTTCATTTATTATAACCGTAGCATACGGCGCCTGACCAATAAGTGAGCATTCATCTGGAAGTGAAACATTTATCTGCACCCTGTGTTCTCCCGGTGTAAGACCTGTTACATCTATATAATACTTTATATTTTCATCTGTTATGCCGCTTCCGGAAACCTCTATATTAAATGAGTCTTTTTCAACCTCGGCAACGCCTTCCGCTTCGCCTGTTATTTCAATATTATCAGAATCAAATGAAATATTGTGTTCTTCTTTCCCAGTTATCTCAACTGTAACAGTTATTCTTCCACCAGAACCATCAGCTATCTCTGCTCCCTGAGGAAGGTATGCAGAAGCGTCATACGTCCTTACTACATCAGCAGAGCTGCCTGTAATATCTACATCAGGCAAAGTTACATACATAATATTGCCTAATATATCAGGGCTTGCGCTTACCATTACATAATCAGGACTTACATTTACTTTGCCCACATTGCAGCCATCTGCCGGCTCTCCTGTATACTGCACCTGAATCGGAATTTTGCGTTCCGTTTCCATTTTAAGCGTAACTACAGCTACATCACGGCTTATATAAACATTGCTAATAACATTTCCGTTCGCATCATAGGCCGCAAGGGTAGATGTTACCTTCTGTCCATTGTGCGGAGAATCAAGATTTACAGCCGCTTTAACACTGGCAACATTAAGTACATCGCCTTTAGCTCCATACACCTTAACGTATTCAGGGTCAATAGCTTCACTGCTTACCGAAACACCGCTTTCTACATTGCCGTTAAATATTGCTTCAACTTTAAAGTCTTTTGAAACATTTTCATCAAGATAAACGTCCACATCAGACGGTGTAATATACTCCGTGTCAACATAATCGCTGGCAAGAAGACCTGTTTTAATCTTAACCGGCAGGCTCACCTCATCTGGGGAAGATTCCATATCTATAGACGAAATATCTATATATGCCGAAAAGGACTTGTTCTGCTGAATTTTATCCAGCACCATTCGTTTGCCTCTAAGCCTTACCGAAACCT
>CALWEX010000014.1 GCA_944377425.1 uncultured Clostridia bacterium | reverse complement strand
TTAGACAAAAACTTGGTTGGATGAGTCCTGTAGAATATAGGCTGTCTGCCTTAACTTCATAAAAACAGCGCAGCAGTTATTAAAACTGCTACGCTTAAAAAGTCTAACTTTTTGGGGTCACCTCAATTTTATTTTCGGGTTTTCTTTATATATAAGTTTTTAAATGAAGGGGACTTAAGGGAGTTTTTATTTTGTTATTTCAAATTCCTGATAGCCCATGTAGCCCGGAGCTATTTCATATTTAGCAAATACTATTACAGGATTTCCGCTTTCATTAATATAAAATGGAGTTTCGTCTGTTATTGTTTTAAAAGCTGCATCCTGCATTGTATCATCAGTGCTGTTGCCATAACCGAAGTAAACATTATTTTCATCTTCAGCTATACGCTGTTTAATCTGTTTTTTAATGCTTTCGTTGCAGATGTTAATATAATCATCGCCAAGTAAGTCTTTAAGTGTTATTTCTGTATTAGTATCAAGATTAAGGTTGTAATAGTGGCGTTCCTCATTTGATGTTACCCAGCCTTTTGATGTTACAAGCTCAAGAGAAAGGATGTTGCCGTTTTGTGATTTAATATCGTAGTTTATTATTATATCCATTTTACGGTCGTTCCATTCTTCTTCTGTTCCGCCTGTTTCAAAAAATGCTTTTTTGTATTCTTCAAAATCTTTTTCTGCCTGAGCACGGTAGTCATTTACTATTTTTTCTATTTCGGCATTTATTTTTTCGGTAAAGTCTGTGTTTGTTTCTGTTCCGTTGTTGTCTACTACTATATTAGGAACATCCATATCTACATTATACATATCTTCTTCAACACCGTGGAATGAACGAACGGTTAAAACTTTTGCTATAGTACCTATAACTGGAAGTTTTGCCATTTCTGTTGCGAATGTAGGTATTGTATTTAAAGCTACTGTGGTGCATACAATTAAACCTGCTGCTGTAACTGTAAAACCTTTAAATGTCTTTTTCATAAGCTCTTTCCTCCTTATATATGCAGCTCTCTTTTTGCTGCTTTTTGATATCGCATTTTTAACAACAAAGTCAAGCTCAGCGGGTATTTCTATTGAATCATATATTTTTTTACTATCATCAATTTTCATGCAAAGGCCTCCTTTGATAACTTGTTCTCTAATTTACTAAGCCCGCTGTAAAGCCTTGTTTTTACTGTATTTGGGTTAGTGTTTGTTATTTCGGCTATTTGCTTAATTGTAAGGTCCTCGTAATAGTGCAGTATTATTACTGTTCTTACAGGTTCGCTTAAATTCTGTACTGCCTCATAAACTTCTCTGTCTTTATCAAATGATGGCTCATTATAAGACTGTTCTGGCAGTGTTTCATCAGCGGGAGCCTCGTTTTTGGAAGCCTTAATGTGCCGTAGTGCCTCATTAACTATTATTTTATAAAGCCAAGTTTTAATGGCTTGTGGATTTTTTATTGTATAGCATTTTTCAAGTGCTGTACAAATTGAATTTTGAACTACATCTAAAGCGCTTTCTTTATTACGTACGTAGCTGTATGCCAGCCTATAGAATTTTTCCTGAGACTCAAGTATATAACTCACTGTCAGGTCATATAAATCCTTTTCCATGGTTGCCTCCTGTTTGTATGTTTTACATACTCTATACCGCGGTAATTTTTACTGCTTTTACTATATAGATAATTTAAGGGTTTAAAAAGTTTGGATGTTTTCAAATTTTTTTAAATTTATTTTTTTACGAAAAAAATTTTGTACTTGCAATATATAGATTATATGATATAATGTTTTCCATAGCAAAAGGCAGTATGCCTATATAATTTATAAGCTTATCAAGAGTGGTCGAGGGACAGGGCCCTGTGACACCCAGCAACCGGCTTTTTAGTACGGTGCTAATTCCCACACGTAAGTTTTATGTGTAAGATGAGCTTTTATTTGGCCCTGATGGGCTTTTTTTTATATTATTTATTTTTAAAAGGAGGAGTTATAAATGTCAAGAAGACTTTTTACATCAGAGTCTGTTACAGAAGGACATCCAGATAAGATTTGTGACCAGATTTCTGATGCCGTCCTTGATTCCATACTTGAAAAAGACCCTATGGCAAGAGTTGCCTGCGAAACAACAGCTACTACAGGCATGATTTTTGTAATGGGTGAAGTTACAACAAACTGCTATGTTGATATTGAGGAGATAGTAAGAAATACAGTTAGAGAAATTGGATACACAAGAGCTAAATACGGCTTTGATGCTGATTCATGTGCTGTTATTACATCTCTTAAAGGTCAGTCACCTGATATAGCTATGGGCGTTGATAATGAAGGCGCCGGCGACCAGGGAATGATGTTTGGTTTTGCATGTAACGAAACTGATGAGTATATGCCAATGCCTATTTACCTTGCTCACAAGCTTGCAAGACGTCTTACTGAGGCAAGAAAAACAGGTGTGCTTTCTTATCTTAGACCAGACGGAAAATCACAGGTAACAGTTGAGTATGTTGATGACAAGCCGGTTAGGGTAGATACAGTTGTTATTTCAACTCAGCATTCACCTGATGTTGACCATGACACTATTGAAAAAGACATTATTGAAAAAGTTATTAAAGAAGTAATTCCTGCTGAGCTTTTAGATGAAAAGACAAAATACTTCATTAATCCTACTGGACGCTTTGTAATTGGCGGACCACAGGGCGACAGCGGACTTACAGGCAGAAAGATTATAGTTGACACATACGGCGGATATGCTCGTCACGGCGGTGGTGCTTTCTCTGGAAAAGACCCAACAAAGGTAGACAGAAGTGCATGCTATGCAGCAAGACATGTTGCTAAAAATATTGTGGCAAGCGGAGCTGCTGACAAGTGCGAAATTCAGCTTGCTTATGCTATAGGTGTTGCTCAGCCGGTTTCTGTACATGTTAATACTTTTGGTACAGGCAAAATTGATGATGAGAAGCTTGAAGAAATTGTTCAGAAAAACTTTGACCTTACACCAAAGGGTATTATAAACAGATTTGACCTTAGAAGACCTATCTACAAGCAAACAGCAGCATATGGTCACTTTGGAAGAAACGACCTTGATTTACCATGGGAAAAACTTGACATGGTTGATGTATTTAAACAGTAATATTGTAAATAATACTATTAAAACTATAAAGCATGGTTTCCTTATATTGGAAGCCATGCTTTTTATATTTTTGTTTTTTAGTAATGATTAAATAAACTGAATAACTTTAGTTGGTATTTAAAATTTTTAGTAAACAAAAAACACGCCTTGTACTAATAAAGCGTGTTTTTATATTAAGTAAAAACTTATTAAATTCTGTGAACAGGCATATCACCGAATGAAACGCCTAAGTCGCGTGCTACTTGAACAAGCTCGTCTGTTTTAGGGTCAATTTGTTTTTGAGAGCCTACAACTTCTTCAAGGGATACATAGCTTATATCGCCATGCTTAAGACAAACCATGTTGCCGTATTTTTCTTCATGTATAAGTTTTGCAGCATAAGAACCGTATCTTGCAGAAAGTATTCTGTCATAAGGTGATGTTTCGCCGCCTCTTTGGGTATGGCCAAGCACAACAGGGCGTATTTCGTGTTCTTCGCCTATAAGCTGTTCAAGCTGATATGTAAGCTTGTTTGCTATACCGCCAAGACGGATAGGGTCAGGACTGTCTTTAACTACTTTATTAACAGTTACTGTTCCGCCAAGTTCCATAGCGCCTTCAGATACTACAATAATTGTAAAGAGTTTTCCTCTTGCATCTCTTTCGTGTATTTTCTGAACTATGTTATCAAGTGTATATGGTATTTCAGGTATAAGTATAATATCGGCTGAGCCTGCAATGCCGCCATGAAGAGCTATCCAGCCAGCGTTTCTGCCCATAACTTCAACTACTATTATTCTGTGATGGCTCTCAGCTGTAGTATGAAGTCTTCCCAGAGCCTCTGTAACAATATTAACCGCTGTGTTAAAGCCGAATGTAACATCTGTTGATTTAAGGTCATTATCTATTGTTTTAGGCACACCTATTACATTAACGCCTTTACGGGCAAAATCTCGGGCGCTTGTAAGTGTTCCGTCGCCGCCAAGTATAACAAGGCAGTCTACACCTTCGTTTTTAAGGTTCTGTATAGCTACATCAGAAACATCTTTTCTAACTGTAACACCGTTTTCTGTAACTTTATAATCAAAAAGGTTATCTTTGTTAGAGCTGTATAAAATTGAGCCGCCTTTGTGAAGTATACCTGTTGTGTTCTCAAGTGTAAGAGGCATAAAATCGTTTGTATATAATCCTCTATAACCAAATTTATAACCAATCAGCTCATATCCGTATTTTAATATACATGTTTTTGTAAGTGTGTATATTACCGCGTTAAGTCCCGGCGCGTCTCCTCCTCCTGTTAAAACAGCTATTTTCTTATTAGACATCAACATACCTCCCAAAGGTTTTTTATATTGAATTATTATAAATCAATATTGAGAAAAAATAAATAATTAAAAGTAAAAATTATTACTGACTGATTAAATTAAAAGAATGTAAAATACTTAAAATATATTCTGAAATATTAAATACTTAAAAATTATGTTGTATTAATCTTTTTTATTAATAATTTCTTCAAGTAAAGATATTCTATTTTCAAGTTTGCTGATTTTTTCATTCTGCTCTTCAAAAGCATATATTACAACAGATAGTAAAAATGCTACAGCGGCTGTTGCTGTAAAAAATCTTTTGCTGAAATCAAAAAGCATATATCCGCCGAAAAATACAAAACATTCAGCGGTTATTATGGTAACAAGCATTATCTGAATGAATTTTTTCATTAAATCAGCTCCTTAATGGAAAAATACATAGGTACTGAGTTTATATGGCAGTTTTGCTTTTGTAATTTCAGTATACCACGGCAAAGTTTTATTTTCAATTAATAAGGACGCGCTTACATTTAATCGGCAGGCGCGTCCTTTGAATTTATTTTAATTATACAGTTCTAAGCATTGGTATTGAGTTATTTACACCTTTTGACATAAGTATTTGATGAAGGTCTATAATGCCGTTATTAAATGTAGCGGCGCATGAAGCAAGGTAAAGGTCCCACATTCTTGTAAATTCAACACCCATCATTTTTTCTATTTCCTCACGATGGTTATTGAAGTTTTCTCTCCAGCAAAGAAGTGTACGGTTGTAATGCCTTCTTAAACTTTCAATATCAAGTGTGTAGAAGTTATAATCAGGCATTATATTTACAATTTCCCTAAGGCTTGGAATCATTCCACCTGGGAAGATGTATTTTTTAATCCATGCATCTCCTGGGTGTTCTTTAAGGGCACTTATAAAGTGAAGAAGGAACAAGCCGCCATCCTTTAAAACTGAATGTACGCATTTAAGGAATAAATCATAATTCTTTCTGCCAACATGCTCAAGCATTCCAACACTTACAACTCTGTCGAATGTCATTTCGCTTTTTGGCAAATCTCTGTAGTCCATAATTTTTACAGTAAGTAAATCCTCAAGGCCTTCGGCTTTAATTTTTTCTGAAAATCCTTTTTCCTGCTCAGCACTTAAAGTAATGCCACAGCCTTTAATTTTGTATTTTTTTGCTGCTCTTATAAGAAGGGCACCCCAGCCGCAGCCTATATCAAGAAGTGTCATGCCTTCTTCAAGCTGAAGCTTTGCAAGTATATGGTCAAGTTTATCTTCCTGTGCTTCATCAAGAGTTTTATTGTCGTCTTTAAAATATGCGCATGAATAGTTCATGTCTTTATCAAGCCAGAGTTTATAAAAATCGTTACCTATATCATAGTGTGAAGAAACTTCTTTTTTCTGATTGGCTTTTGATACAGATGTTTTTATTATGTTTTTAAGAGCGCTCTCATTTGTGCTGAATTTAGACATATTGCCTAAAAACAGATTTAAAACATAGTAAAGGTCTTTATCAAGCTCAATATCTCCGCGCATGTAGGCTTCTCCAAGGGCAAGAGATGTGCTTGTAAGAAGCTCTGTTTTTTTAAGTGGGTTGTTTATTTTTACATTAAAGCAAGGCTCACCGTCACCAATTTTTGTCTTGCTACCGTCGCTTTCTATTGTAAAGCATACGGATATAAATTTGCTTAAATAATCTGCTAAAAAGTTTTCTTTCATTTTTTGTCGCCTCCTGAGCTCATTGACATAGAAAGTTTTAGCAATATTAGGGGTAAATATTCTTAAATAAATATATATCTGTAATATTGTTTTTTAATTATCAAATAGTATATCATTTAATTAAAATAATTCAATAATTTTTAATCTATATTTCCAAATTTTATTTTTTTCGACTAAAATTATGTTATTATACACAATACAATAAAAAAGGACGGTTATAAACCGTCCAAATTTTTGTTTTATGATATTTGTTAAAGTTAATTAATTATCAATTAATTAAATCTCAGGCTCTATTAAACCATAGTTTCCGTTTTTACGTTTATAAACAACGTTTAATGTTTCAGTGGATGTATTAAGGAAAACGAAAAAGTCATGTCCTAAAAGCTCCATTTGTGTAACTGCTTCTTCAGCGTCCATAGGAAGTACTTCGAATTTTTTGTTTCTTTCTATAACAGGGGAGCCTTCATCAAATAAAGCTTCGCTATCGGTCTCAGCATTATTTGCTTCAACAATTTTCCTTTTTGCAACTTTTCTTCCCTTAGCCTTTAAAAGCTGTTTTTCGAGATTTTCAACTGCTTTATCAACTGAAACCATCATATCTTCGTCTTCTTTTTCAGAACGAACGATTAATTTACCACTTTTAAGTGTTATATCTGTTTTATAGGTAAGTTTACTTCTGTTTACAGCTACGTTAACGAAAGAGTCAGGAGGTATAATTTTTTCAATTCCGGATATTACAGCCTCAATTTTTTCTTTTGTTCTCTCGCCGATGTCAAAGTTCTTTCCTCTGATGAGATATGTCATAATTAACAGCTCCTTTCAATTATTGCTGTAGGAAAAGCTTCCGCCTTTCTTATAATTACTTATTCGACGTTTATTTTAAAAATCCTTTTTAAATGAGTATAAAATTTCTAATTCGATTAAATATTTTATTTAAGTATAAAATGAATTAACGCAGATGAAGCATATTATAAAAACCAATTATTTTTATAAAATAAAGATTGTTTACATTTTTGTTTAAATTTGTGTTAATAAAATGACTTATAAAATTGTGGATAAAGTGGATAAGTCGGTGTATAACTGATTTTAAAGGGTTTGTTGTGTGTAAAAGTTTAGTAAAAAATCTGTACAACTTGTTTTTTATTAACAAATAACAGAAATTGTGTTTACATAACGCAATTATGATGCGCTGAACTAAATTTTATATTAATTTAAAAATAGCACCTAAAAACATAAAGAAATTATTAGAGATAATAAAAATAGTACGTAAATAAAGGTTTAAATTATTTTTAGTGATAAAATTTATTAATTTAAGTGTAGTTAATTACAAATTATAGTAGCTACTATATAGAATTTAAAATTGGAGTATTAATTTAGACATAAAAAAGCCCTTTGTTTTTAGCAAAGGACTTTAATTTTACTGAATGTTGTATTCTTTTAAGGCGGTTTTATAAGCTTTTTGAGTTATATCATCAAAGCAGACTATAGTAACTTTTTCAAAATCGCTATGCTCAGCAAGAAATACTGAAATTTCCTTAAGCGCTATTTTAGCAGCTTCATCAACCGGAAACCTATATACTCCGGTACTTATGGAAGGAAAAGCTATGGAACGGATACCGTTTTCATAAGCCAGCTTTAATGAGTTCCTGTAGCAATTAGCCAAAAGCTCAGGCTCTCCTTTGTTGCCTCCGCGCCATATTGGTCCGGGAGTATGTATAACATATTTTGCGCTTAATTTAAAGCCGGGGGTAATACGAGCCTCTCCTGTAGGGCAGCCATTGAATTTTTTGCACTCCTCAAGAAGCATAGGCCCTGCAGCTTTATGAATGGCGCCGTCAACTCCACCGCCGCCTAAAAGAGATGTATTAGCCGCATTGACTATAGCGTCTGTCTTAGCTTTTACAATATCGCCTTTTACAATAGTCAGTCTGTTCATAGCACCCACTCCCTTCAAAGTTATTTTATATTATTTTAAAAAAAAGGTAAACACTTAAGCGCCAAATTTTATTTTTTTTGAATTATTTTTTAATATTTAATATCTGCCAAAAAACTGATTTTATACGTTTATTAAAAAGAGATTTAATTTAATAATGCTTTATCACTTTAAATTTTTGCAGTTAGACGCTTTAAAATGATATAATAGATTGACAATAAATTGAAAAAGTATTATCATTACTTCTAAGCAATATACAATATGAATTAAGTGAGGGGAGTTAATATTATGGTAAAAAAGTTTAAAATTGTCGCTTCAGCGGCTTTAGCATTTGTAATGGCCTGCGCTATGGCTGGCTGCTCTAGTTCTTCTGGCGAGTCTTCCGCGTCAGCGTCAGCTTCTGCATCAGCTTCATCATCAGCTTCTGCATCAGGCGAAACAGCATCATCAGATGATGTTATTAAAATAGGTATTATACAGCTTTTGGAGCATGATGCTCTTGACTCTGCAAGAGAAGGCTTTATACAGACATTAAAGGATAACGGTTATATTGATGGTGAAAATATTATAATCGATTATCAGAACGCACAGAATGACCAGTCTAATCTTAAAACAATCAGCCAAAGATTTGTTCAGGAAGAAGATGACCTTATTTTGGCTATAGCTACAGGCGCAGCTCAGTCAGTAGCCGCTGAAACAAGTGAAATCCCTATCCTTGGAACAGCAATTACCGACTATGAGGCAGCTCAGCTTGTAGAAAGCAACGACGCTCCTGGCGGAAATGTTTCTGGTACAACAGACCTTAATCCTGTAGATAAGCAGCTTGACCTTCTTAAAGAAATGCTTCCAGAGGCTAAAACTCTTGGTATACTTTATAACTCAAGTGAAGTAAATTCCGAAATACAGGCTCAAATGGCTGAAGAAGCAGCTCAGGCTCTTGGTCTTGAATGCAAAACAGCTACAGTTACAAATACGAACGATATTGCTCAGGTTATGGAGTCTATAGCGGCAGATGTTGACGCTATATATATCCCTACAGACAACACTTTTGCTTCAGCTATGGCTACAGTTGCAAAAGTTGCTGAGCAGTATGGTATCCCTACTATCTGTGGTGAAAGCGGAATGGTTCAAAATGGCGGACTTGCTACAGTAGGTATTGATTACTATAAACTTGGCTGCCAGACAGGTGAAATGGCAGTACGTATTTTAAAAGACGGTGCTAATGTTGCTGAAATGCCTATAGAAGGCCTTGAAGATGCTAATGTATGCATTAACCTTGATGAGGCTGCTGCTATTGGTTACGAATTTCCACAGTCTGTAATTGACAAAGCAAACATTACAATTAAAGATGGAGAAGTTATTGAAAACTGATATTAAATAACAAAGTGTTAGACTTATAGCCGGACTGTAAAAGTTCGGCATAAGTTATATTTAAAAGTATTAATAGTGAATGGGTGAATAGCAAATGCGTTTAAGTGTATTAATGGGCGCAGTTTCTCAGGGCCTTTTGTGGTCTATACTGGCCATAGGAGTATATATTACATATAAAATTCTTGATTATGCTGATTTAACAACAGAAGGAAGTTACCCTTTAGGTGCGGCAGTTGCAGCACAGATGATATTAAGCGGATTTAATCCTTTTATAGCTACTTTTGTATCAATGATAGCTGGTATGGTTGCTGGCTTTGTTACAGGTTTTTTGAACACAAAGCTTAAAATACCTTCTCTTTTAAGTGGTATACTTTCTATGACTGGCTTATATTCCATTAACCTTAGAATAATGGGTAAAGCCAACCTTCCACTTTTAAAACAGGATACAGTTATATCAATTGTTTCTGATATGGGTATCGAAACATCAACAGCGGTTTTAATAGTAGGAATAGTTTTTGTACTTATTGTAATAGCTATATTGTGGTGGTTCTTTGGTACTGAAAAAGGTTTTGCAATTAGAGCAACTGGTGATAATGCAGATATGATTAGAGCGCTTGGTGTTAATACTAACTCTATGGTAATTCTTGGCCTTGTAATAAGTAACGGCTTAATAGCTCTTTCAGGCGGTATTATGGCGCAGTATAACGGTTATGCTGATGTAGGTATGGGTACTGGTACAATCGTTATAGGTCTTGCTTCAGTTATTATAGGTGAAGTGCTTTTTGGCCATTCATCAATACTTAGAAGTCTTTTTGCAGTTGTTCTTGGTTCTATACTTTACAGAATTATAATTGCTTTTGTTCTTTCAAAAGGTCTTGTACCTACAGACCTTAAGCTTCTTTCGTCAGTACTTCTGGCTGTATGCCTTTCATTGCCGCTTATTAAGGAAAAGCTTTATGATTTTGTAGAAAAAATTCATGGCAATAAATCAAAGGAGGGCGAAGTTAATGCTTAAACTCCAAAATGTAAGAAAAGTATTTGGAAAAGGCACTGCTAACGAAAAAGTAGCCCTTGACAAAGTTAGCTTTACAATGAATCCAGGAGATTTTATAACTGTTATTGGCGGTAACGGCGCTGGAAAATCCACAACCCTTAATGCCATTGCCGGATTATTTTTTGTTGATGACGGTTATATAGAAATAGATGGAAACGATGTAACTAAGCTTCCAGAATATAAAAGAGCAAAATACATAGGCAGGGTATTTCAAGACCCTAGAATGGGTACTGCCACAAACATGAGCATTGAAGAAAACCTTGCTATGGCTTTAAGACGCGGAAAAGCAAGAGGCCTTCACAAGGGTATAACACGTGAGGAAAAGTCTAAATTCAGGGAGTACCTTGAAATGCTTGACTTAGGCCTTGAAAACCGTATGAGCACTAAAACAGGGCTTCTTTCAGGTGGTCAAAGACAGGCTATAACACTTCTTATGGCTACTATGACTAAGCCACAGCTTTTGCTTCTTGATGAGCATACAGCGGCTCTTGACCCTAAAACAGCTAAAAAAGTGCTTGAGCTTACAGAAAAAATAATTGCAGAAGATAAGCTTACCGCTCTTATGGTTACACATAATATGCGAGATGCCATTAAACTTGGCAACAGGCTTATGATGATGCATAAAGGCAATGTACTTATTGACGTTTGCGAAGAGGACAAAAAATATTTGCAGGTGGCTGACTTACTTAAAATGTTTGAAAAAGCCAGCGGCGGACAAAATGTCGATAACGACAGAATGTTGCTTAGTTAATATAAAACCCGGATATTATTATCCGGGTTTTTTGTGAATTTATTTGACCATTAACGTTTAATGATATATACTCTTTTACGAACGGGATTATTAATATTGAGGAGTGCTTATAATGAAGAATATAAATGTTGTTATACTTGCCGCAGGCGAAGGAACAAGAATGAAATCTAAAATGCCTAAGGTGCTTCATGAGGTAATGGGTAAACCAATGATTAAGCGTGTAATAGATACTGCTTGTGAATTAGGAGCTCAAAATATTTGTGTTGTAACAGGTCATAAATCAAATGAAGTTCAGGAAGCGTTGAAAAATGAAAATGTGACATTTGCTGTGCAGGAAAAACAGCTTGGAACAGGCCATGCAGTAATGCAGGCTGAAAAATATATTAATGATGACGAGGATGTTCTTATTCTTTATGGCGATACACCTTTAATTAAAGCTGAAACACTTCAAAAATTAATAGACTACCACAGAAGTGAGGATAATGGGGTTTCTATTATTTCAGCTGTTGTTGATAATTCAGAAGGCTACGGCCATATTATAAGAGACAAAAGTGGAAATTTTGTTAAAAATGTGGAGTATAAAGACGCAACAGAAGAAGAAAAACTTGTAAAAGAAATAAATTCCGGCATATACTGCTTTAAAGGTTCAAGCCTTAAAAAAGCTCTTAAGCTTATAACAAACGATAATGTTCAGGGTGAATACTATCTTCCTGATGCACTTGAAATAATACTGAAAAATGGCGAAAAGGTTAATGCTCTTTCAATAGGGGATGTAACAGAGTTTTTTGGTGTTAATAACCGTATTCAGCTTGCAGAAGCAAATAAGATTATGCAAAAAAGAATTAACGAGAAACATATGCTTAACGGCGTAACTATTATTTCACCAGAGGACACATATATTTCAGATGATGTAGAAATAGGCTGTGACACAATAATTTATCCAGGTTGTGTGTTTGAAGGCAAAACTGTTATAGGCGAGGACTGCAAAGTTGGCCCTGATGTAAGACTTACTGACATGAAATTAAGCGATAATGTTACAATTCAGTATACAGTAGCTATGGAAAGCGAAGTAGGCAGTGGTACAAAAGTAGGCCCATACGCTTATATCAGACCAAATTCAAAAATAGGCGAAAATATAAAAATAGGTGACTTTGTTGAGGTTAAAAACTCAGTTATAGGAAACGGTACAAAGGTTTCACACCTTACTTATATAGGTGATTCAGATGTTGGTGAGAGAATTAATTTTGGCTGCGGTACAGTAACAGTAAATTACGACGGTCACAAAAAATTCAGAACAACAATAGAAGACGATGTATTCATTGGCTGCAATGCTAACCTTGTAGCGCCTGTAACCCTTAAAAAAGGCTCTTATGTTGCAGCTGGTTCTACAATTACAAAAGATGTACCTGAAAAAGCCCTTGCAGTAGCAAGAAATCGTCAGCAAAATATAGAAGGTTGGACTAAAAAATAAAATTTTTGTCAAATAGTATTGAATTTTGTCCTTTCGAGGTGTAACATAATCATGTATGTGGTTAATTATTGAATGTTTGTAGGGAGGATAACTTTAATGATGTATTCAGGCAGAAGCAATATAAAAATCTTTTCTTGCAATGCCAACAGAGAATTGGCCGAAGAAATGGCTCAGTGTCTTGGTCTTAAACTTGGTCAGGCTGAGGTAAGCCATTTCAGCGATGGCGAGATTTCTGTTAAAATTGATGAAACTATCAGAGGCGCAGATGTTTATATTGTGCAGTCAACGTCGTATCCTGTAAACGACAACCTTATGGAGCTTCTTATAATGATTGACGCCATGAAGAGAGCTTCGGCTGGAAGAATTACAGCTGTTATGCCATATTACGGCTATGCGCGTCAGGACAGAAAAGCAAGAGCTAGAGATCCAATCAGTGCTAAGCTTGTAGCTAATATCCTTACTATTGCAGGAGCGGACAGAGTTCTTACAATGGACCTTCACTGTGCTCAGATACAGGGATTCTTTGATATTCCAGTAGACCACCTTGTAGGCGCGCCGCTTCTTACAAACTATTATCATGATAAATATGGTGAATCCATAAATGAGTTTGTAG
Source organism: uncultured Clostridia bacterium (assembly GCA_944377425.1). Classification (GTDB taxonomy): domain Bacteria; phylum Bacillota; class Clostridia; order Lachnospirales; family Anaerotignaceae; genus Neoanaerotignum_A. The sequence goes on along the minus strand of CALWEX010000014.1, from coordinate 10,995 downwards.
CAGTATCTCCTGACCTTGGCAGTGTAGGCAGAACAAGAAGCTTTGCAACAAGGCTTGATATTCCTTTGGCTATTATTGATAAAAGAAGACCAAAGGCAAATGTAAGCGAGATTATGAACATTATAGGTAATGTTGAAGGCAAGAGAGTAATACTTGTTGATGATATGATTGATACAGCTGGTACTATTACAAATGCAGCTAATGCCCTTAAAGAAAGAGGCGCTATAGAGGTAGATGCATGCTGTACACACGCTGTTCTTTCTGGCCCAGCTATAGAGAGAATAGAAAAGTCAGCCATAAGCGAGCTTCTTGTGCTTAACACAATTAAGCTTCCACCAGAAAAATCTATATCTAAAATTAAAGTGCTTTCTGTTGCTAAAATTTTCGCAGAGGCTATCAACCGCATACATGAAGGTATGTCTGTATCAAAATTATTTGAGTAATGACTTAAAAAAGACTGGTTTTTTATGGCCAGTCTTTTTTTATGCCCTTAAAGCAGTTATGAAATTAATTTGATGTTTTACACTAATTTGTTAACATAGCGATATAAATTTATCAAAAATATTAACCAAAAAAATTATAATAATGGTATAACGGCCTAACCACAAAAGGTCTAAATTTAAGGTTTTTTTCAGATTTTTAGCCTTGTTCATGCACAATATACAAAATACGCATTAAATATTGTCAAAAAATTCACAGTTGATTTTACAGTTTAAGTTTGATACAATATTAACAAATGTTGGAACGTACATTAATTTTAGCTGTATTTTTTTAAAATCTGTACGTGGTTTTGTATTAATTTTAAATTTCTGGCTAATAATTATAGCGGAGCGTATTTTAAGGAGAGGATAAAAAGTATGAAAATCGCATTTTTTGATACTAAGGATTATGACAGAATATGGTTTGAAAAGTTAGCACCTGAATATGGATACGAATTTGTTTTTTATGATACAAGATGCACGGAAGATACAGCTATTCTTGCAAGCGGCTGCGACGCGGTATGTGTTTTTGTTAACTGCGTTTTAAATAAAAAGGCAATAGATAAATTATATGAATTAGGAATAAAAGCAATACTTTTAAGATGTGCTGGTTATGATAATGTAGACCTTGACGCATGCAAAGGACGTATACCTGTTTTAAGAGTTCCAAGCTATTCACCAACTGCTGTTGCTGAATATGCTGCTGCTTTGTTCCTTACTCTTAACAGAAAAATTCATAAGGCTTATACAAGAACAAGAGAGTTTAACTTTAAAATATCAGGTCTTATGGGCGTTACTTTAAGAGGGAAAACAGCTGGTGTTATAGGTACAGGTAAAATAGGTAAAATTATGATTGAAATTCTTAAAGGATTTGGCATGAATATTTTAGCATATGACCTTTTCCCAGATACAAGCCTTGATGTAGAATATACAACTATAGATGACCTTCTTAAACGCAGCGATGTTATAACACTTCATTGCCCACTGACAGATGACTCTAAATATATTATTAATAAAAACAGTATTTCAAAAATGAAAGATGGCGTTATACTTGTAAATACATCAAGAGGCGCCCTTGTTGATACAGCCGCACTTATAGACGGACTTAGAGCAAACAAATTCAGAGGTGTAGCTCTTGACGTTTATGAGGAAGAAGATGAGTATTTCTTTGAAGACCGCTCAGGCGAGATTATAAACGATGATGAGCTTATTAAGCTTATGTCATTCCCTAATGTGCTTATAACAAGCCATCAGGCATTCTTTACTGAAGAATCTCTTGAGGCTATTGCTACAGTAACATGTGAAAACCTTAAGTGTGTTATTGAAGACAGAGAGCTTGAAAACGAAGTAACACGCTGATAAGTAAAAAAATAAATATTATTTCAAATATTTTTATTAAAAATTCATTAAATAATTATGTTAAAAACCGAATCTGTTAACAGATTCGGTTTTTTTAGTATACTTTTGTTGTAAAATATTGTAAAATTATATTATAAATAATTTTCTATTATTTTATAACAAGGGGTTATGGGGAATGAGGAAGTATCAGGCATTTTTAAAAGTCGTAGAATGCGGCAGTTTTACAGGGGCTGCCGATGAGCTTAATTATACACAATCGGCTGTAAGCCAAATGATAATATCACTTGAAAAGGAATTAAATACAACTTTGTTTATTCGTTCTAAATACGGATTACAACTTACATATGAAGGCGAACAAATGCTGCCGTTTATTGTAGAGTTGGTGGATTCTTATAAAAATATGAACGAGAAGGCACAGGCACTTAACGGTCTTCAAACGGGTATAATAAGAATAGCTACATTCGGTACATTTGCTTCAGCGGTATTGCCTTTAGTTCTTAAAAAATTCAGCAACGATTATCCGAATATTATACTTGAAACACGCCAGGGACATTATCGCGAGATAGAGCATTGGGTAAGTAAGGATATGGTGGATTTTGGTATTACAAATACCAATGATATAAGGAATTTCCAGTCTATGCCGCTTTTTTTAGATCCGTTTTTTGTAGTTACATCTAAAAACCATAGACTCAGCAATGCTGAATTCCTCAAACCTGAGCAAATTAAAGAGGAACCATTTGTATCTCTTGACGAAGATAGAGATATGGAGTTTTTAAATGTACTGCGTTCAATGAATGTTGACTTAAATGTAATATGCCGTTTAGCAGATTATAACAGTGTTCAAGCAATGGTTGAAAATGAACTGGGTATATCAATAGTGCCTAAATTGGCATCTATAGCCGGAAGGTTTAATGTGCATAAAATACACCTTAACCCTACAATTTCAAGAGAAATAGGTCTTATATATAAAAATAAGAACCAGCTTTCAACACCAAGCCAGATATTTATTAATTATCTTGTTGAGCATACTAAAAACTACTCTTTAGATATATAATATTTTTATGGACAAAGCGTATTTTTTGGATTAAAATTGAATAAAATTATTACAAATGCCCTAAGTTAAATCTTAGGGCTTATTGCTGTTTGCTTGGAGGAAATAAAATATGAAACTTATTGCCGGTCTCGGTAATCCGGGAAAAGAATATAGCGGTACACGGCATAATATAGGATTTGCTGTAATAGACGCTTTAAGTGATAAATACAATATTGACGTAAGCAAAGTAAAATTTAATGGCTTAATAGGTGAAGGCAGGATTGGCAGCGAAAAAGTGCTTTTGTTAAAGCCGCTTACTTATATGAATTTAAGCGGTGAAAGCATTAGGGCAGCCAGTGATTTTTATAAGCTTGCATTGGAGGATATTATAATAATTTATGATGATATAAGCCTGCCTGTAGGTGGACTTAGAATACGTGAAAAAGGCAGTGCCGGCGGACATAACGGTATTAAAAGTATAATTGCCCATTTAAAGACAGATGAGTTTGCACGTATTAAAATAGGCGTAGGCGATAAGCCTAAAGGCGGAGATTTGGTAAATCATGTTCTTGGGCACTTTTCAAAAGAGGATAGTGTTTTAATTGATGATGCAGTAAAAAGAGGCGCTGATGCTGCGGCAGCTATTGTGTTAAAAGGCGCTAAAGAGGCAATGAACGAGTATAACTTTATTCCTAAAAAAGAAAAGGATAAGGAAGTGCAGTAATGAGAAATATTACAGGTGTGCTTTCACCGCTTTCAAGCTATCAAATGCTTAAAGACGGCATATTAGGCGGAATTTCGCCTATTCAAGTAACAGGTGTTATAGATAGTCAGAATGTCCATCTTATGGCAGCTGTAGCAGAAGAAACAAATAGGCCATTACTTATTGTGGCCGAAAACAATATTAAAGCAAGGGAAATATATGAAAACATGTATTTCTTTAATAAAAATATAGCTGTTTTTGATTCAAGAGATTTGATATTTTATAGTGCCGATGTTCACAGCCGTGAAACTGACACCAAAAGGCTTAGTGTGTTGAAAAAACTTATTAACAATGAAATACAAATTGTTATAGTGCCGTCTGACGCATATTTTGATAAAATTATACCGCCGGATATATTAAAAGAAAGTGTTTTAACTATAGCAGAAGGCAATTCTTATAATATAGATGACATTATAAACCGACTTGTTTATATGGGTTACGAAAGAGTAGAGGCCGCTGAAAGCCCGGCACAGTTTTCTCTTAGAGGCGGAATATTGGACATATATCCTACAATAGCGGATACTGCCTTTAGAGTTGAGTTTTGGGATGATGAGGTTGATTCCATAAGAACAATGGATCCACTAACCCAAAGGTCAGTTGAAAGAACTAATTCTTTTGAGATTTATCCTGTTAGTGAATTTTTCTGTGACGCTCAAAGGCTTGAAAAAGCCACTGAAAACATGGAAAAGTCTTATAAAAAAGCTAAAAACGCTTTTGCTAAAAAAGGCATGGCCGATGAAGAAGAAAATCTTGAAAGCCATGTAGGGGAGTTAATAGAACGACTTAAAAATAAAGACGGCATTGTTTCGTCTATAGGCTGTATAAACTATTTTTATAACGAAACCGTTAATATTTTAGGTTATATGCCGCAAAACACAGTAGTTTTTTTCTGTGAAATGCAGAGGATTAAGCAAAGAGCCGAGAATTTATTTAAAGAGTTTTCCGAAAGCATTAAAAGCCGAATGGAAAAGGGGTATATATTGCCGGAAATGGCAAATGTAATATATGACTATACTGCTTCTGTTAAAATGGCTGAAAACTATTGCGAAGTTATAATGTCATCTATTGCAGGTTCTTTGCCTGATTTTAATATAAAAAGTATTGTTGATTTTTCAGTAAGAAGCACTGAGTCATTTAACAATAAAGTTGAGTATTTTGCTGATGAGGTTAAAAGGCTTAAAGAATCAGAGTACTGCGTACTTATTTTATCTTCAGCCGAAAGCCGTGGAGAAAGAATAGTGCGTGAACTTTACGACTTTGGTATAGAAGCGGCTTTTGTACTTAATCCTTGGGAAGTTGATTTAAAAGCAGGCACAGTAACAGTATCCAGAGGAAATTTAGGCAAGGGATTTATATATAATGACATAAAATTTGTTGTATTTAGCGATAATGAGTTCTTTGACGAGAAAAAAGGAAAAAAAGCCAGAAAAAAGAAAAAGAATACAAAAACTATTGAAAGCTTTTCTGACTTAAAACCTGGGGATTACGTTGTTCATTCCAGCCATGGTATAGGTGTATACAGGGGTATTGAAAAAATAACTGTTGACGGTGTTAATAAAGACTATGTTAAAGTAAGCTATGCCGACGGCGGCAATTTATTTATACCAGCTGGACAAATGGACTGTATACAAAAATATATAGGCTCCGACGGAATTAAGGTAAAACTTAATAAATTAGGTGGACAGGATTGGAACAAAACAAAGGCAAAAGTTAGAAAGTCTGTAGAGATACTGGCTGAAGACCTTGTAAAGCTTTATGCCAAAAGACAGGCTGCAAAAGGATTTGTATATTCTCCAGATAATATTTGGCAGAGGGAATTTGAGGAGATGTTCCCTTATGACGAAACTGATGACCAGTTAAACGCCATAGACGAAGTTAAGCATGATATGGAAACTGGCCGTGTTATGGACAGACTTATATGCGGTGATGTAGGTTATGGCAAAACTGAGGTAGCTATAAGAGCCGCTTTTAAAGCTGTTCAGGACTCAAAACAGGTAGCATACCTTGTTCCTACAACTATTTTGGCACAGCAGCACTATAATACATTTGTACAAAGAATGAAGGACTACCCTGTAAAAATAGAGCTTCTTTCCAGATTCAGAACAAGAAAACAGCAGACTGAGTCCATTAAAAGGCTTGAAACAGGAATGAGCGATATAGTTATAGGAACACACAGAATACTTTCAAAAGATGTTAAGTTTAAGGATTTAGGTCTTGTTATAATAGATGAGGAACAGCGTTTTGGTGTTGGTCACAAAGAAAAGCTTAAAAACTTAAAAGAAAACTTAGATGTTCTTACTTTAACAGCTACACCTATACCAAGAACACTGCACATGAGCCTTTCTGGTATAAGGGATATGAGTATTCTTGAAGAACCGCCAAGAGAAAGACGGCCTGTGCAGACTTATGTTATGGAAAACGACAGCGAGCTTATAAAAGATGCCATAAATAGAGAACTTGCCCGAAATGGACAGGTGTATTATCTTTACAATAGGGTAGAGAGCATATCTCAGGAGGCAATGAGAATACAAAATCTTGTTCCAGATGCTGTTGTGGCTTTTGCTCATGGCCAAATGACAGAGCGTGAGCTTGAAATAATAATGAAGGATTTTATTGAAGGCGAAATTGATGTGCTTGTATGCACAACTATTATAGAAACTGGCCTTGATATAGGCAATGTAAATACTATGATTATACAGGATGCAGATAAAATGGGTCTTTCCCAGCTTTACCAGTTAAGAGGTAGGGTTGGCAGAACAAATAAAACAGCCTATGCATACTTAATGTACAAAAGGGATAAAGTATTAAATGAGGTTTCGGAAAAACGCCTTCAAACAATAAAAGAGTTTACAGAGTTCGGCTCAGGGTTTAAAATAGCTATGAGGGACTTGGAAATAAGAGGCGCTGGAAACATTCTTGGCTCTCAGCAGCATGGACACATGGATTCTGTAGGGTATGAAATGTACTGCCGTCTTTTAGATGAGGCTGTTAAAAAGCTTAGAGGCGAAAAGGTTCAGGATGATTTTGAGACTTTAATAGATGTAAACCTTGACGCTTATATTCCTTCATTTTATATTAAAAATGAGGAGCAGAAGCTTGAAATTTATAAAAAAATAGCTAATATATCAGGTAATGATGATTATTACGATATTCAAGAAGAAATAGAGGACAGATACGGAAATATCCCAAAAAGCGTGCAGTATCTTCTTGAAATAGCGCTGATTAAAAACAGAGCGCATAACCTTGATATTATTTCTGTAGTGCAGAAACCTAAATCTGTGCTTATAAGCTTTAGAGGCGATGCTGACATTGACCCATCTAAGATTACAGCGGCAGTAATTAAAAAACCACTTAAATATATGTTTACAGCGGCTACAAACCCATATATTACTGTTAAAATAAATGAAAACGATAAAAAAGAAGTGCTCAATATAATAGATGAGGCTTTAAGCGATATTGAAAACGCACAATGAAAAGCGGTGATTTGTATTGTCTAAATTTAAGTTAATATTTATAACTCTTGTTTCTTTTATACTGTGTTTTGCCGCTTTTACTGGCTGTAATGCAAATACTGGGTTAAAAAGTGATTATTTGATTACTATTGATGGCAAAGGAATAAGCAAGGATGAATACTTAGTATATCTTAATGAGGCTGTAAAGAACTTTGAAGAAATAGGCGGCAGCGATATTTGGGAGACGGATTTTGACGGTAAATCAGCCTTTGATACTGCTAAAGAAAGTGCTTTAAGCTCTTTAAAAATGGTTAAGCTTACTATTATGAAAGCTGAGAAAAATGGTGTAAGCCTTAGTGATGAGGAGATAGCCGCTTCTGAAAAAGAGGCACAAAGCTATTTTGAACAGTATAACGGGTTTGTATCATTAGATGTTATAGAGCAGGTAATGCAAGAAAAAGCTCTTTATAACAAAACTCGTGAGAAAATACTAAGTGAGTATTCGGTAGGCATGTCTGGCTTTGATGAATTTTTCAAGGAGTTTAAAGAGGAGTTTACAGAAGTAACTTATTCTGTTATATATACACAAAGTATTGAAACAGCACAGGAAGTTATAAATAAAGCTTCGCAAGGTGTTGATTTTAATACTTTGCTTGATGAATATAAATCCGATAATAATATTTATAGTTTAACAGATGAGCTTTCAAATATCAGTGATATATTGCCTGATACAGAAAATATTAAAAGAGGAACAACATCTGCTCCTGTAGAAACAGATAAGGGCTATGCTGTTTATTACATTGAAGATATAGAATTGGCTGATGAAGCAGATATTAGACAAAACGCTGAAAAGGCATATGAAGAAATAGAAAAAAATAAGGTTTTTGAAAATCTTTTGTCTACCTGGGAAAAAGAAACAAAAATAGAAATAAATGGTGATGTTTTCAACAGCATAACAAAAGATAATATTGACACAGAATGATTTTTGGTATAAAATGAATTTCAGTCGAATTAAATAGTATTTTATTTTATGGGGCACACCACCACGGGTGTGGCCCCTTTTTGCTTTAAATTCGGCAAAAACCCGCTTTTTTTAAAAATTAAGCGGTATTGGCAATAATTTATTTTATTTTTACGGAGGGATTTTATAATGAAAATCAGCACTAAAAAACTTGTTTTAACAGCAGTGTGGGCAGCTGTTGGTTATGTACTTACGCCTATATTTAGAATACCAGGCTGGGCAGCTCCTATGCAGCACCTTATTAATGTTTCCGGCGTTGTAATACTTGGTCCTGTTTATGGCTTTGCATGCTCAACACTTCTTACTGTAATGAAGCTTGTACTTATGGGAGAGGATTTATTTTCTATTCCAGGCGGATTAATAGGTGCTTTTCTTGCGGCTGTTATGTTTGCCAAAACTAAAAATATGTATCTGGCTGCTGTAGGCGAAGTATTTGGAACAGGTATTTTAGGCGCTATGTGTTCTTATCCTCTTTCAGCTTTTTATTATGGCAATGCCGGAGTTTCACTTTTTACATACATACCAGCATTTCTTATAAGCACATGTTTTGGAACAGCCTGCGCTCTTGTTCTTCTTAAATTTATGGCAAAAAGCGGACTGCTCTCTAAATTACAGGAGGAGGCAAAATAAATGACAATTTTTGAAAAAGCAGATAAAATATTTGAAAACAATAATAAAGTAGCACCTGTTATGCACAATATATCAAATATTGTTACAGCTAACGACTGCGCTAATATAACACTGGCCTGCGGTGGCTCACCTACTATGGCACAGCACCCAGAGGAGGTAGAGGAGATAACAAGTGCCTGCAACGGGTTTGTTATAAACATGGGAAATATTGAAGAAGGCCTTGTAGAGGCTATGTTAAGAGCCGGAAAACGCAGTAATGAGTTAAATCATCCTGTTGTTTTAGACCCTGTAGGCGCTGGAGCAGCTAAAATAAGAAATGATGTGCTTTTTAAACTTCTTGATAATATAAAGTTTTCTGTAATAAGAGGAAATATTTCCGAAATTAAGTTTTTGGCAACAGGCAGCGGCTCTGCCAAAGGTGTAGACGCCGATGAAGCCGACAAGGTTACAAGCAACAATATAGATTCTGTTATAGAATTTAGTAAAAAATTAAGTGCTAAAACAGGCGCAGTTATTGCTATAAGCGGTGAAATTGATATAATATCAGATAAGGACACTGCTTATGTAATTAAAAACGGACATGCTGTAATGTCTAAGGTTACAGGAACAGGCTGTATGCTTTCAAGTGTACTTGGAGTATTTAGCGCTGCTAACCCTGATAATATTCTTGATGCCTGCGCCGTTGCTGTAGCATCTTACGGCTATGCCGGTGAGCTATCTTATAAAAAAATGATTGAAAACAATGCCGGCACATCATCTTTCCGCATGTACCTTATTGATTATATGAGCAATATGACTGCTGATATATTTAGGGAGGGTGCTAAAATTGAAGTTAGATAAATCATCAATGCTGCTTTATGCCGTTACCGACAGCTCTTGGTTAAATGGCAGAAGCCTTGCTCAAGATGTAGAGGATGTTTTAAAGGCAGGAGCAACTTTTATTCAGCTCAGAGAAAAAAATGCTGATTATGACCAAATGTTAAAGCTTGCCAAAGAAATAAAGGCTCTTACTGATAAATACCATGTGCCTTTTGTAATTGATGACAATATTGATGTTGCTGTTGCTGTAGATGCTGACGGTGTACACGTAGGCCAAAGTGATACAGAGGCAAAAAAAGCAAGAGAAATACTTGGCGAAAACAAAATAGTAGGCGTTTCTGCCGGAAACCTTAAAGAAGCTATTGAAGCTGAGAAAAATGGTGCTGACTATATAGGTATAGGCGCTATGTTCCCTACAGATACAAAAAAAGACCATACAGATATTACTTTTGAGCAGGCAAAAGAGATAACAGAAGCTGTTAATATTCCTGTTGTGGCTATAGGCGGTATTAATAAAAATAATATTCTTAAGCTTAAAGGAACAGGAATAGACGGAGTTGCCGTTATTTCTGCTATATTTGCGCAGGATGACAGATATAAAGCTGCTAAAGAGCTTTTGGCTCTTTCAAAGGAAATAGTAAAATGAGAGATTTAAAAGAATTTGAAAATTATATTTTCGATTTAGACGGAACTCTTATTGATTCTATGTCGGTTTGGGATAATATAGGCTATGATTTTCTTTTGTCTAAAGGCATTAATCCACCTGATGACTTAAACGACAGGCTTAAAACAATGTCTTTTGAAGAAGCGACGGAGTATTTTATAAAAGAGCTTAAACTTAATATGCCTGTACCTGATATAATTAAAGGCGTTACAGAAACGGCGGCGGATAAGTACCGTTATGACATACCTCTTAAGCCATATGTTTTTGACTTTATCAAAAAAAGTGCTGATGAAAATAAAAGGATGTGCATTTTAACGGCTTCTGAGGAATACTATGTTGTACCACTTTTAAAAAGGCTTAATATAGAAAGATATTTTGAAAAGCTTATAACTTGCACCAGTATTTCAATGAGCAAAAGTTCTTTTGAAATATATCAAAAAGCCGCGGAAGTTATGGGCTTTGACAAAGGAAAAACTGCTGTTTTTGAAGACGCATATCATGGTATAGTTAATTCAAAAAAAGCCGGTTTTTATACAGTTGCTGTTTATGACAGCAAGGAAGAAGAAAACATAGGCGAAATTAAAAAAATATCCGACAAATTTATAATGTCTTTTAAAGAATTACTTTAATAATAAAAAATACCCTGTATTGTGAACCGACCCCCAAAAGTTAGACCTAAAACTAACAATAGGGAGGTCGGTTTTTTATGGCAAAATATTCATTTGAATTAAAAAAACAAATTGTACTTGAATATTTATCCGGTAACGGAAGCTCT
>CALWEX010000013.1 GCA_944377425.1 uncultured Clostridia bacterium | reverse complement strand
TGCTGTTCTCTCTGTCTACTCAGCTTCCAAAAAACGTCTTGGTGTTTATAAAATCTGTGCTGTTTTAAACCGTGAATATGGCTTTAATGTAAGTTACGGAAGAATTTACAGGCTTATGAAATCCATGGTCTTGCCTAAAATATATACTCGCAGGATTAAATACTCTCATACTTCTAACTCTTCTTCCGGCAAAAATATACTTAACAGAAATTTTTCTGTTAATACTCCAAACACTGTTTGGGTCAGCGATATTACTTATATTCGTCTAAATGGTCATTTTGCTTACCTTTGCGTTGTTATTGATTTATTCTCACGCAAGGTTATTTCTTATGCCCTAAGCACTAAAATTGATTCAAACCTTGTTATTAATGCTTTTTTATTGGCTTTTAACAGGAGAAATAAGCCTCAGAATCTTATTTTTCATTCTGACAATGGCTCTCAGTATACTTCTATGGCTTTCAGACGGCTTATTGACAAATGCAATGTTATTCAATCTTTTTCGAAAAAAGGCTGTCCTTATGATAATGCTGTTGCTGAATCTTTCTTTAAAATTTTGAAGCATGAAGAACTGAACAGGTACTCCTTTTCATCTTTAGCAGAACTTAAAATCCATGTCTTTGACTACATTGAGGGTTTCTATAACTCCCATCGTCCTCATTCTGCCAATGACATGCTTTCGCCTAATGAAAAAGAAAGGCTTTTCTATAAAGATTTTTCTACTTAAAATTTAACTTTTTCTTTTATATTCTCTTTTTTTGTGTCTACTTTATTGACTATAGTCCATTTCGTGTCATCTCCATTCTAGACATCGCCATTCCAATTCATATCAATGCCTCTCATCTTGCTTCATTTCTTCGCCACACAACTCCAATTCATATCAATTCGGAACGTCTCGATACTTCTCCATTGGATTTCATTTATCAGAAATATCTTCCCATGTAAAACGTCCTTTGCCGCTATTGTGCCATTGTCCGATGCCGTTTAATGCACCATAATCAAGCCATTCAATAACATTTTTCATTAATTCATCAAGCATAACCATAATTGTAAATTCAATTACTGTTCCAGCAGGGCAACTTTCGCTATTAGCTAATGCAACACGTTCGCCCTGTGCTGTACTTGCTCTTAATGGTCTTTGACAATTCCCAATTTCTGTATTTTCTGGTAGCTGTAAAATAATTTTTCTTTCCTTTATAAATATGAGATTATCAATTTTTGTTTTGTATGCAGGTAATTTCTTAATGTAGTTAAATGCCTTTGCACTATTCTTAAAAAACCCTTTTATTTGGTAATCAAATAAAATTGGTTTCCCTTCTTCATTCCTGTGGAATACTGTCATGCCCTTTTCAATCATTCCTTCAACACCAATAGCTTCAATTTCTTCTTCCATACTTGGTGCGTCTGGTGCTTTACTTGCTATGTACTCTGCATGTATATCTTTATCATTGTTTGCTGTACCCAAAATTTCTTCTGTAAAAGTTAGTCTTACTTTCATTTCTTTCATTTTTTCTCACCCCTTCTAATTACCTATTTGGCTTTTTAAATTTCCTTAAACAATCACATCCTCATCAGCTGGAAATTGAAAATATACATTTTTTGAGCCGTTTTTCATATATTCATTTCTCAACATTTCCATAGCCTTTAGCCCCTTTTCTATGGAAGAATATTCGGCAACAATAACATAGTCGTTACTTTCTACTTTGTCATAACAAATAATCTTTACTGGATTTCTTAATATAGCAAAAGAATAATTATCCATAGGCAAATCAATATGTTTAATTTGTGTTAGTATTCTCATGTCAAACACCCCTTGTTATGCAATAAAGAATTGATATATTTCTTCCGGTGAAAACTTAAAAATATCTGCAAGAGCTTTTATTTCTTTTGGCCTAAACTCTGTATAACCGTTTACTTTATTGTTTAAAGCGTCTAAGCTTATGTTTATCATTTCAGCGCATTTCCTATAACTTACATTCTTTTTGTGTAGAAATTTCTTAAATTCTTTTCTTTCAGTTCCATTTTGGCTTTTAATAACTATCGCCTGCCTTTAATTATTCTGTTATAGCCTCAGCTTCACCGTCTATAACGTCATCAAATTCAATCTTATTTGCATTTTCGTTAATATCTTCCTGTGCTGACTGATATGTTTCATCCATTTCGATGTATGCCTTGTTTGCCATTGTATTGTAATTTTTAGGGAATTTCTTAATGGCATTGTTACGCATTTTCCTTAAAACCATGGCCTCTGTAGTATCAAGCCATGCTGCACTTATATAAGGCTTTGCTTGTTCGCATGCAATCATATCTTCAACAGTTTTGCACTCTCTAAGAGCACTATATATTTCTTCTTTTTTATCTTTAATAGCTTTCTTTTCATCTTCTGTAGCATCATAGCGTGTTCTTGGTACTTCTTTGTTACCAATTTTTTTAGTGCCTTTTACAATGTCAAAAGTTTCATTCATAAGATTATTTCTAATATGAGCAAATAGATTAACTTTTACACTATCCCTATTAGCTGTTAAATAAACAACTGTACCGTCTTTTAATTTAACCGGATAAACAACTGCAACAACTTTTTCCGACTGCCCTTTTTCTTCCCATTCAGGCGGTGTAATTTCTATACCTTTATGCTTAGGTGGAACATAAGTGTCGCCCTCTTTAACTGCCCAGTACGGATAAACTTTTTCAACATCTTTACCGAAATTTGTCAAAATAGCGTCATTACCGTCACCGTCAATACCCATTTCAACCATTTGCTTCCATATATCCTTGCCCTGTTCGTCAACGCCTACTTTTGTATTTCTAAGCTGGAAATAACACTCTCTTGGATAGGCATTAGCATTAAGTTTAAGGCTGGCACAATGCTCTACAATGCTTCTTAAATTGCTGCTGTCAAGGTCTGCCATTTCAACCTTAGGAGATGTTTTAACAAGATTAAAAATGGCTGTAATCGCTTCTAAAGCGCATTTTTTGGAATATTCGTCAAACTCCACACCGCAAATCTCATAATCTTTAGCAACTAAATTTGTATATGTTTTGCTCCATTCACTTAAAGACGTTGTAAAAGGTTTAACTGCTGTATCTGCCATAGTTTTATTCCTCACTTTCATTAGTCCCAAATTTGCCCGTCAAGAGTTTTTAATCTATCTTTTAATTTTTTGTTTTCTGCTTCAAGCTTTAAACGTTCTTCTTTTTCCATTTCATAATCTTCCTCTAAGGGACGAATAAGGCTATTTAAGTGATGTAATATTCTGTCTAAGTCCATTATTTTTTCCCACCTTCTTTTATTTACTTACCTTTATATACACAGTAAAACTACTATCCTTTTCGGAAAATTTTTCTATTTCAAAATCCCCTAAAGCATTATTTTTAACATCTTCATTTGAAACATAGTCTTTAGCTTGAAATTCAATATCGTTTATCTTTATTGTCATGTTCGCCAAAAATTCGGCATCTGCTAAAGCAAAAAATTCTTTTACCTTCATTTCAATTCTCCTCCGCATAAACAATCAAAACATTTTTATAATTAACAATGTCTACGTCTAATTCTGTAACTTTAAAATCATAAAACTTTTCAAATTTTTGGTAAGAATTTATATATAATAAACTGCTACGGTGAAGCCAAACACCACCAATTTTTAAATAAAGCGAAATTGGTGTAGAGCTGTCTATAACATCAAAAACATCTTTTAATTTCATTCTTTCAACTCGCTTTCAAATTTTACTTAACCGTTTTGCCCCACCCGCCTTCCCATGCTTTCTTATAAAATGACTTTAATTCTCTCTTTGTCGATTTCTTCTTTTAAGGCATCTTTTAAATAATCAGCTATTATATTTCTGACTGTTATTTGCCACATGCCACCGTCAGCTTCAAAAAAACCAATTTGTCCTTTTTCGCCTATTTTCACTAAAAATTCACTTTCAGGCTGTTCAACCTCTAAAAATGTTCTATATGGTTTAAGTTTTACAATCGGTTTTATTGTTACATTTTCAGTTAATGCAATGCCTTTTTTAACTGTAACTTGCTGTGTTAAACCATTGTCGTCCGTCTGTACGGAATCTTCTATTTTCATGGACGATAACATTTTCAAAAGATAATCTATATCTTCTGTGTGCTGATATTTACTTCTTAATTCAATCATGGCTTCCTCATAACTTCTAAAGCCTTTACGAAATGTATTGTTGCTTATGTATAAACTAAAAAGTTTACTTGTTTCTTCTTCTCTTACAGCACTTCTTTCTGTACGAACAATAACGTTGTCTGGTGACTGAACTTCTACAAATAAAAGTGCAGGATTCTTTTTACACTCATTTTTAACCCACTGAACTAATCCAGAAAGACTTGTAACAGCTATTGTTTGTGGAATAATAGGCTCTGTATTTTCTTCGCATAAATAACTAACTTCACCGTTTTTATCTTTGGTATAAACAACCCCGTCAATAGTAACTGTTTGTATTTTTGCTTCATTAATTGCCATTTCTCTTATTGTTTCGATTGCTTCTTTTAACATAATTGGTTCCTCCCTTTATTTATTAACAATGAGTTTTAATTTTGCTGGTTGTACTTCTTCGCCAAATAAATCTTGCTGACCTGGTATTTGTGCTGTCATTTCAACTGCCTGTATTTCTCCATTTGATTTACCTACATATAAAGCTGTTGCAATAGGATTTGTAGGGGCAAGAGAGCTTTTTGCTGTTGCTGTAACAGATAATGTTCTTCTTTCATCATCTGGCACAAATTCAAAGGTCACTGTTAGTTTTCTTTTAGCTGTAGCCTTTGTATTGTAGTCAAGGATATTCTCTAATACTCTTGACATTTCAAGGTCAATTCTTTCTTCGATTGCACCTCTCGCCATTTGAACTATAGATTTAATGTTTTCTTCCACAATTATTCCCCCTCGATTTTCAAATTTATTTCATTGTTTTCAGCAACTGAAAGATAGATTAACTGGAAATCTGTTTTTATGAGTTCTTTTGTATCACTTGAAAGACTTTCGGCTCCGTCAAGAAATGCCGGATAGCTTGTTTTATAAAACCTTTGCAAACCATTAATGATGTCTAACTTCATCATTATTTCAAGTCCTGTGTTGGTAGAGACATTCATGTCCTTACCACTAAATTGTGGAATACAGCACTCTTTGTATTCCCCATTTTTTTGATAATCAAACATTCGCCATTTAACAAGACTGAAATTTTTGTTAATTTCATCGGTTAAAATTTCATTCTTTTTCTGACTAATCAATTCAAGCTGATACAAGACTTTTTCAGCATTTGCTTTGTTCTGCTCATACTCTATTTGCTTTGCTTTCAAATCAGCTATAGCCTTATCAATTTCATTGTTTTTGTTCGCTATAGTAATTTTCTTTTCAACCTCAATAAGACATCTCTGCAAGTCAGAACCCAAACTATTCAAGTGTGTTTGTGTATCTTCTACAGTCTTATATGAGTCTAAGGCGGTTGTTTTTTCGTCAAGCTGTGACTTAATAGCTTTGTATTCTTTTGTGCCGGAAATATCCACACCGTTTGGAATTAAAGAAAGTTCTTCATTTAATTTTGAAAGAGTTTCTTTTAAGCCGTCTAATTTAGGTTCCCTGCTTTTAATTTCCGCCTTAAATTCTTCCAACTCTTTGTTCCTTAATTTAAGTTCGTTTGAAAGTTCAGTGCCTTTTTCTGTAATGCGTTTTAAGTCATCTGCTTTGGTTTGCTCAAAATCAGCTTTTAATTTTTCTTTTTTGTCCGCTGGATATTCTTGCCCGCAATATGAACATATACAACTGCTTTCATCAAACTGCATTTCGTTAGTTTGCTTCCACTTAACTCTGAATGAATTAATCTGTGACGAAATATCATTTACAAACTGTTGCATTGTAGATATACGCATTTCATCAGTTTTATTCTTGCGTTCAGTCAATTCAATTTCGGCTTTAACTTCAATCACTTGATTTTCAAGCTCTTTTTTCTTCTTGCTGTTTTCTGCATTAGCATTAAATTGCAAATCATCAAGCTGTGATTTAAGCTCATTAATTTCCGTTAAAAGCTTCTTTCTTTCTTCATATTGGATAGAAACATCTTCTTTTTTCTTGTTTGTATCCTCTATCTGCTGTATAAGTGCCTGCTTTTGAAGCTCTAAATCATCAACAGCAATATTTGACTTTGACTGCTCCATACCCTCAATTTTCGCCCTGAGTATTTCGCCGTCTTTTCCATATACTTCTTTGATTTTCCGTATTGTCGCATTTTGCATAGCTTTTACTTCGTCAAAAGAATATGTTTCCAATAAAGCCTTTGCTTCATTAACGTCTTTTGTCATTTCGGCTATTTCCAGGTCTGTTTTTTCTGTTGCCATGTTAAAAAGCACTTTTCGCATTTCGGCTGATTTTTGGTTTGTAAAGACATTCGGGTGTGAAAGCGGTAAGAACAAGTCAAAATTAAATCCGTATTCTTCTAACTTTTTTTTGAAGTCCCTCTCTCCATATTCAATAGAGTTAATTTCATAAGCATTTGATAAGCTTATAGCATCTGCTCCACCAGTCTTTGACTTTTTCACTGTTCTTTTCTGCATTTTGGCAACATATATTTTTTTGCCGTTAATATCAAGGACTATATCAACTCTCGGTGTAGCTTCTTCTACTCCTAACGGTCTTATATATGGATTGCTGTGCAAGTCATAATCTTTGTCAGCAAATACCCACATATAGGCTGTAGCTATTGTTGTTTTACCAATGCCGTTTTTACCCTCGATAGAAACATTGTGTCCGTTAAAATTGTATGTAGCCTGTTTGCAACCCTTGAAATTACTTAATGTAATGCTATCAATTTTCATTCCTTATCCCCCTTGTATCTTCTTTCAATGTCGTTAAATAACGAACATGAAAGTTCAGCCGAAAACTTTGTATCATACTTTCTGTTAAACTCACCTACTGCATTAACAAGTTCTTTCCAGTAACTTTCGGCCGCTTCTGGTTTATAATACTTTTGGTACAATATCCAAAAATCTCTGAACATAGCCCATTCTTTTGAATTTTTATCAAACTTAATTTCCAATCAAAACACCTCAATCAAATGGTGTCGGCTCATTTACTGAACTCCAATCGCTGTATTGGTTTTGCACATCTCTTGGGTTTTCATTTGTTTCCGTAAAAGTCATGTGTGCACCGTCAAAAACAAGAGTTTCTTTTCCTAAAACACCTTGACGGTTTTTCTCAACTTTTAAACCTTTTTTTTCGCCATCATCTTCATTTAAGTTCCATAGAAGCATTATTACACTTGCGTCTTGCTCTATGTCGCCGGACTCTCTAAGCTCCGACATAGACGGTTCTTGATACCTTTGTGATAACCTGTTCAACTGGCTTAAGATAATTACCGGAATATTAAAATCCGTTGCAATCTGTTTAATTGCCTTGCTTATAGCTCCGACTTCTGCTGCTCTATTACTATAATTCGTTTCATTTTTGAGTAATTGCAAATAGTCAATAACTATAACGTCATAACCAGCTTTCCGGCTTTCTTTCCTAATATCACTCGGGCTTTTACTACCTGTTGAAATAAATATGTTTTCGTATTTCTCAACAGCTTCATTTGCATTGTCAAAATTCTCTTTTTCATCACCTAAAAAAGCTATCGCACGTCTTAACCGCATAAGCTCAATTCCACTTTCAGCGACAACAAAGCGTTCATATATTTGTTGTTCGCTCATTTCAAGGTTAAACAAACCAACCTTCAAGCCTTTATTAGCCATGTTCCTTATAACCTGTAAAGCAAAAGCGGATTTACCAACCGCCGGCCTTGCGCCAATAACAATTACATCGCCACCTTCAAGCCCACATAGCCAATCATCAACATTATCAAAACCAGTAGTTATAATTTTTTCTTTGGGTTTGAAGTAATGTTCTTTATTTTCTTTGGCTATATCAGTTAAAGACTTTGCCTTGCTCTCTGTCGCATCTTCTAAGCCCTCTATTTCGAGCTGTAAGCGCTTTATATAAGCGTCAATATTAGCACCTGTAATTGTATGACCTTGAAGGTATTCGTTTAATTTAAACGCCTTGTAATCGTTAATTACGACCTTTGCGAGGCTTTCAACCTGTGCTGATATGCTTATACTTAAAGAGCAAATTTTAATTGCATTAAGTATCTCGTTTTCTTGAAATTGCCCTTGTAAATTATGAGCAATCTCAACAATGTCTATCTTGTAGTTATTTATGTATGCCTCAAGCCATTCTTTGTATATTGCGCTGTATAGTTTGTCCGTGAACATTTCAGGCTTTAAACTACCGGCAATATCAGCAATACAATTACTGTCAAGGCATATTGAACCAATAACACCTTCTTCCGCAATACGGCTCATTTGTCACCCTTCTTTATTCATTCCTTGCAAACTTTCTTGTACCCAATCTCTTAAGAATTTGTATAATGCATCACCTGAATTAATATTTTTTTCACTCATATCAACAGATATTTTGTTTATTAAATTAATATTGCTGTCATATAGTTCTACTAACGCTTTACAGGAATAACCACCATTTTTATTAATAAAATCACAATAAAAAATAAGTGTACATTCATTGTCGAATTTATAATAGAAATTCATTGGTGGCTTTACCCATTCTCTGAAATATTCTGTAAAACTGGATTTAAAGCGTTCTTCCTCAAGATAATATTTCAAGTTTTTTCATCTCTCTTTTTAAGCTGTATTATTTTTTTTAGACAATCACTTAATACAAGCATTCTTGTATCGGTGCCACGTTCTTTCTTTCTCACATAAGCCCTAACAGCATTGCTTATGTCTTTTGCTGCTTCCACACGTTTCTCTGGTACAATCGTTTTTATGTAACCCAAAAAGTAGGTTTTGGCTTTTTCATCTCTTAAACTTGCCGGATACTGATTGCATATATTTTCCCAAACACGTTTAAGCTCTTTTATGCTTTCTTTTCGCACCCCCTCTAATTTCTCATTAAACCGCCTTAAATCCGATATTGTTGGCGGATAATGGTTTTGTTTGATAAAAGCTTTTAAAGCGCTCTCAGCCGCCTTAAAATCCAAATCAGATAGGTTTTCAAACCACACGTTCAAAACATCTGGCGTAACTACAAACAAATTACTGTATGCAGCGGATATTTGTTCAATTAAACTTTTAAATTCTGTCTTATTCATTCAAAAATTCACCCCACATATCAGCTTTTTGTTGTTCTTTAACCGTTTGACTGCGGCTTGTTCGTTGGTTAGCTTTGTTTAGCCAACTGTTAATAAATCTATTAATACCCTGTCGTGTTTTGCGCTTTCTTGGATTAGCCAAACACCATTGAGCCATTATTTTTAATTCCTGCAATACATCAACATTTCTGTACGCATCGCTTAAAGAACTAATTTGATTTTCACTTACCTGATATTCTGTTTCATCTTTCAACAAAAGCCTTGGTAAGTTTTTCTGTTGCTGTGTGCAAGTATTATTAATATTTAAATAATTAATATTTTTATTAATATCTAAAGTATTATTATTAATATTTAGATTATCTAAATTATTTAATTTATTATTATTTATATATAAATTATCTTTTATATTTAAATTATTATTTATATATACTTGTTCACAGCAATTAGTTGTTTTGGCTATTTTTTCATTATCTCTGACATTTTTACCCGATTTCCCTGCCGCTGGCTGAATTTTGGGCGAATTTAATAAAAGGTATGCACTTTCCAGCTTTATTTTTTCACGGTTTGGCACACCGTTCAAGTACGTTTCTTGAATATCTGACGAAGTTAATATTCTGTACTTGTTGAATAATTCCGCTGAAAATATACCATTTCGAATACAGGCAGCCACTATGTTATTAACTAAATTCTTTTCGCCACAAGACACAGCACTTTTCGCCATGAAAAGCAGCGTTTCTTCATTGTTCCATTCACAATAGTAACCATGCTTACCGTATATATATTGGAATAGCATGACGGCTAAAGCAAATCCTTTTAAGCCAAATTCCGCCTGTATTTTTTTAATCTTTTCGTCTGTATCGCAAGGAAATCCAAAGTAAAGAAGTCCGTTATTTTCTGGCATAGGCTCCCTTCCTTTGCACATGAATAGCCTTAATTTTTGGCATCGGCA
Source organism: uncultured Clostridia bacterium (assembly GCA_944377425.1). GTDB lineage: Bacteria > Bacillota > Clostridia > Lachnospirales > Anaerotignaceae > Neoanaerotignum_A. The sequence goes on along the minus strand of CALWEX010000013.1, from coordinate 56,397 downwards.
AAACAAGCGCTGACTTTTCGCCGGAAATGCAAATGCCAATATCTTAAAGCATTTTCATGCCTTAAAATCCTTGTATACAATTATCTTTCTTTTTCAAACATTACTACCTGACCATTAGAACAGATAGCACACTGTCCTTTTATCTGGTAGTTATATTCACAATCTGTAATTGTCAATTTTGAATAGTCTTTATCCATTGTTATTTCCTCCCTGTTTTGCATTTATTTAACGTTCTAAGCTGTTGTTATCGTTTGTAAGACTTAATTATCGTATAAATAATTAAAACGGCCAATAGCACTATATAAGCGCTTGCAACGCCACACCAAAATGGCGGTATATACATTCAATCACCTTCTTTTAATTGCTTTTTTTCTGCTGCTTGATGAACTTCCACTGTTCTTAAATGCAGTACCCTTGTTACTACTTCTGTTTTTGCTGTATTTAATTCGCTGTCCCGTTATCAACATCTCCCTGTATATTTGAATTAAAGTAGTTATAACCTTCGCCGTCCTGCGACACAAAATCATAGGAAGAAAATAACTTGCGCCAATCCCTATCGTTGTTATAATTAATAGTAGAAAGAGCGATTGTAATTGCTACTATGGCGATTGTAAGGCATATAATGCCTAAGTCCTTAGCTTTAGACTCTTTCTTAATTCCGCCTGCAACGTCCATTGCAAGGCTGTTGCTTTCTGGTCTTTCTGGTGTTTCATTAAATTTGTTCATAAAATTCTCCTTTCGTATTTGCAGAATACAGGAGAATTTGTTATAATATTCCTGTATCCGCATTACTGTGTTTAATGTGGTTACACGCCCTGTTCAGTGGTACCAGCACCGAATGGGGCATTTTGGTATATAGTTTATGTGTTATTAATTAAGGTGGTTGTATTATGGATTTTGATAAAATAAACCTTATATTTGGTGAAAAAGTTTCTCTTTTCTCTTTTCATTTCAAGAAAAAGAAATTACCGCATGAGATAAAATATTTCGAAAACCTTTATTATGATTATCAGTTTTTAAAATCAAACTGTATTGGTCAAGACGAGTTTGGCTCGGATATTTTTGACGGTACATATTCAATTTCTATAAAATATAAAAGATATAAAGTTTATATCCACAAAAAACGATTTGAGCATTTACCGAATTGGCTTGCAATCCTTATTTCCTTAATGAGCTTTGCCGTTAGCGTAGCTACATTATTATGGCAATTAGGAATGATATAATAATAATGATAAATGCTGAAACAAAAAAACCTTTCCAGAATGCCTTTCTTTCAAATTTATACAACTTTTCAAAAAACTCAAATTCCTCTTTCTGTACTCCATAGATAGGGGAATTATATTTTTTAACATTGAATTTTTCTCTATCCTCCATAATTTCACCGCCTTCATATAATCAATACTATTTCATAGCGTTGACAGCATTCGCAAGGGCAGTTAAAGCGCTTGTTTCAATAGTAATTAGTTCTAACAGGTCTTTTTCTCCCTTGCGATAATCACTAACATCTTCAGCAAGGTTTAATGCAGTTACAATCATCAAATCCTTTGCACTGTATATATCAATTTGATTATTTTCTCCTTCTATTATCAAATTGAGTTCATTGTCAATTTTAATTATTTTGTTCATTTCACACCACCTCCCTATTCATATTAGATTATTGTTTATCTCAGGGAAGAACCTAATAATCGCATGAAACAGTATGTTAAATTCAATTAATAACCGTCAGTGTGTCGTCACTGACAGTTTTGTTGTCTCATACCGCTTTTTTATCGCTGTCGGCTAATTCTTTATCTCTTAAAGCTGACAGATAAACAATGGCCATTGTCTTGCTTTCTTCCGATAATTCGGAAAATACAAGAGCAATCTTTTTTCCATCTTCAATATCTTTTTTAAATCGATTTTCTGTATTAAGTATATTATTTGCCATAGTTTACACTTCCTTTCTGTGTTATAATCTCCCCGAAGGGAGGTGCATATATGGGTAGTAAAATCATCAATGGTTATTGCGAAGAACAAAAATGTAATTATTCTGTTGATATTAATATCTTAGAGTCTTACACACTTGAAGATATTAGCCGCAATTATGGAACATATAAATGTGATTACAAAGCCTTTGGAAATAAATGTAATCAGCCAGAATGTTCTATTTTGCGTGACAACGGAATAAAGATAGGCAATTCGCTTTAACTATCACTGGCAGGCATATCGTCTGCCAGTATTTCGTTTACTTTGACAAAATTTACTGACCCAACGCCTTTTTGATACATCAAAAATTCGGAATCAATTGAAATATCCCAAAGATTAAGGTCTAATATAAGCCTTGGGATTTTATTTGGTTCAATCTTTATTTCTAAATTCCTAATGTTCCTAATTTCCGTTCCTTCAATAAACAAATGAATATGTGATAGAACTTCTCCGTCTTTTCTACCTTTAATTTCAACTTTTTGAATTTTATGTTCCATTTTACGCCTCCCTTAATTCGTTCTACGGATATTATATACCGTTATCCGAACTTAGTCAATACTTTTCATTGACTTTTTTATCGTTTAACGATACAATATTGTAAAGGAAGGAGGTAAACTATGAAAACAATAGGAGAACGCATTAAATATTTAAGAAAAGAAGTTTTAGAAAACACTCAAAAAGATTTTGGTTTACGAATTGGATTAAAACCAAATTCTGTGAGTGATATAGAAAACGGGAAGAACAATCCAACAGAACAAACGATTAAGGCTATTTGCCGAGAATTTAACATTAATGAGAACTGGTTAAGAAATGGAACAGACGAAATATATAACAAAATTGATGAAGATTTTGCAAGTATATGCGCCGAAATAGGCGTTAATGATGAAAAGGCTAAAATGGCTATAATGAAGTATTGTCAATTATCTGATGAAGATAAAAAGCTATTTTGGAATTTTATTGAAAGATTTCTAAAATAAAAGAGCAGGTTTTACTCCTGCTCTTTTTCTTGTATTGAATATAGTTTTTTTACAAACCCATATATCATTCTAATAAATTTTTCTTTATGAATTTTTTTAACCATAATTATAATTTCGTTTTTGTAAATCTGTATTGATTTGCATTCTTCAACAACATTTGGTTCAATATCCCTCATTTTAATCAATCCCCCTATTTATAAATAAAAAAATTAATAAATACAATTATTGTCACACAGTACGTGTAATTTAAATAACTAATACTTATTTTTATTTAATTTCGTTACTTGAAGTTAAGTTATTAACACCACTTTTCAAAAAGAACATTCATTCTATTTTGGTTAATTATAGAACGTATATTTGTAAATTTCAAGGCGAACATTGAATTTTTATTAATAAAATTGCAAAAAAATAAAAGCCCTTGTAAAAAACATACAAAGGCTTTCTTTAAGTAAATTACATGCTGTGTGATTAAATGAAATACACACAATATGACTTAAAATTAGTTATTTGATTTTTTCTTAAATATGTTTACAAGTGCTAAAACTGCACAAATTAAACACCATATAGCCCATATTTTAAGGTCTGTATAACTGCCAGCCATTGTATAGCCTGACAATGCACCAAGGCCATACATTATAATTAAGGCTATGTTTGCACCATTGCCTTTAGAACTTCTTGTAGCGATAGAAGTAATACCGCCAGCCAATAACAGTATTGCTACTAAAATGCCGGCACTTCCACCGACTTCCCCATTTTCGGCAAGTGTATTGCTAACTCCGGCCGCACAAGACTGTAAAGCAACTAATAAAAATAAAATAATTGATAAAATACCTGATACAAGCTTCCATGTTTTCATAATTCATTTGTCCTTTCTGTTAAAATCCTATACTTATCAAATCTGTATCAACAAAAGTGTCCCATGTGTCTGTTTCATAGATATGAAAACTAAATTCAATATCATTAATTTGTGCTACGCTTGATATTCCTATATCGCTTAAATCCCAGTCTGGTAAATAAATACCGTCAACAGCTTTCTTACCGCTTCCAACATCACAAGAGAATATAGGGTCAAACATAAAACCATTTACAGAAAACTCACGTACTTGAAAACTATAGTTTGTACCTGTATTATTTTCAAGAGTTAAGTCAACATTTATATCGCCGTATTCATCTACACTTAATCCGTTATATGTGACTTTTAAATTGTTTTCATCATATATAACTTTGTTTATTGCAGTGCTTGTTTGTGTGTTTGTTGGTGTACTTGCTGTTGTACTGCCTAAATAAACTGTATTTGTAGCGCTGTCCCAGTTTACTTCTTTCCCTAAAGCTTCGCCTACAGCTCTTACAGGAAGGTATGTTGTACCATTATAAATAAATGGCTCTGTATCCGTTGATACAGTTTTTCCGTCAACAACAATTTTTATATTGTTGTAAGAAACATTGATGTTTTCTGTGCTTGTTTTTGCAATTACGCTTACCCCTGTTGCCGTAACAGCTAAAGCAGCAATACATAAAGCTAAAAATTTTCTTTTCATGGCAAATCCCCCTTATTTAAAAATATATTTTGATTTTATCACATTTGGAAACGTTTTGGCAATATTAACAAGTTAATTCGTTTTTTATCGGATAAAATTTGCAATAAAAAAGAGCCGGATTTCTCCGGCCTGTGCGTAATGATTAATTATTGAATTTTTTTGCGCTATAAAAACACTATACGTTAATCTGTTATCAGTTATAAAGTCCTGCCCTATCGTTAATTACAAGCATTTTTAACATGCTGTAGGTTAATTCAAGCTCACCCTTATCATTTCCTACAAGATACCCTTTATCTAAAAGTTTTTGAACTGTTGGTCTCGCCCACTCTGGCACTTCTACAGTCCAATTATAAACTTTCTCCATTTCTTCATCACTCCATGTCTTTTTAAATTCTTCTGGTGTGCCATACAAATTTTTAAGCATCGTTGTTGTACTGCCCCAATATGGCAGCTGAAAATGCGGCTTATCAACAGGGCTTGTCCAATTTCCACCCCATTCAAGGCCAATTTTAACGCCTATTGCGCCAACCTTAGAGAAAAAGCCGTCACTGTCGTTGTATGCCCCTTTTCCGTCATTCCTGTAAATGTCAAAAGCTGTTCCCCACTGATGATGAGAGCTGTAAGAACTTCCTTTAGCATTTGTTACAATGCTTCCTGGCGTTGTTCTGCCTTGAGCATATAGTTTGTCTTGTTCCTCTACAGTCCGGAAACATTCGCCTATTCCTATTAAAAGGCCATATCCTTTACAGCATGATACAAGCTTTTCGGCTTTTTCTTGCAATTCTGGGTGGCATAATGTAATATCTCTACCTATTTTAATCACCTTATTTCTTATTAAATATAAATATAAATCTCAATAGGCAAATCATTTAGATACTTTTCTATTAACGGCTTTACTTCTTCCCACTTTAAATTACCATTGCCACAACCCAGTTTCGGGAAAGCTATAGATTTAATATTATAATTAGCATAATTTTTCCTAAATTCCAATAGCCCTTTTTCAATATACTGCAATTTAGAAGGGTCTTTCCAATGTTTTTTAGTTGGGAAATTTAATATTAAATGGTCTTTATCTTTATATAGCATTAACTTGCCTATATATAACATATTTTTACCACATACTTCCTTATATGCTTTAAACATTTCTGGATACCTTTTTTTAAATTCTAAAGCTATCCCTTTACCCATTACACCTACTGTATTTACTGGATTTACTAAAGTTTGGGCGTTACTGTCAAATAAATTGCCTTTAATATACTTTATCATAATGCACCTTTTTATCTTTTGATTATCTTTTGATTTCGCTAAGATTTTCAAAAGTTATTTCTTTGGTTCTTCGTAAGTCATAGCCTGTTCGCTGTCACTTATACTTGCAGTAGTAGGGTCAATCACAACGCCTACCGCTACAAGCATATTTATAACAATGGTAACAAGCTGCGTAGCCATGTCCTGAGTAATTGGCGGCACAATATCAAACATACCAAGTATTTGATATACAAAAGCTAATACTGTGATTAAAAATGTTACAAGCCAAGTCTTATTTTTAAATCTTACTTTCCAATTTATTTTCATTATTATCATCTCCATATTATAAATTAAAAGGGCGGATAACCGCCCCTTAGATTACTTTATTTTACATACATGCTTTATAAAGCTCATAAATTTCCGGGTAAAGTTCAAGGTCTATCTTTGTACCGTCTTTTGTCTTTGCATTTTTGCCGTTATTTACTACAGCGTTATCAAGGCCATAAACAGCAACAGTCTGTCGTTTGTTATCGTATGTAATAACCGGATAACCACCTTCACATTCTATAGTTGTTTCAACAACTTTGCCGTTTTCAGAATACTTCTTAGCTGCTTCGACATCTTCATCCGTTACTTTAAGTATCCCTGCTGGTGTGATGTAAGCATAATTAATTCCCTGTTTTCCCATAGTGTTTTCCTCCTTGAATAAAAAATAAGAACTTATTCAATAATAAGTTCTTCACAACCACATTCAGTAAGTACCTCTTTGACCTGTTCCTTTAATTTTTCTGGCACATCTGAGAACGTGAGTTTTCCAAGAATAATTTTTTGTGCGAATAACATTGCCATCATAACATCGTCTCCTTTTAATATTAAATAATTTATTATTAAATAATTAATAATCTTAAGCATAGACAACTTGAGCCATTTCAATAAGGCAATCACTTAAAAATTCATTTTCTGTACTTAAAGCCTGGACCTGTGCTTTTAAAAGCTCTACATCTGACATTCCAGGCTGTGGAAGTTTTGCTTCTTCTGCTGATATTTCTTCATCTGTTTTTTCAACAATCATTTTATATAAGTATTGATAACGATAAATGCCAGTTTCAGTTACCAAAGGCTTGTCAAAGTAGTGCCCTTGTGCATGAGCGTATTTATCGCCTGTCCCGCTGTCAATCTCTATCCAGCCTGTTATGTCTTTAATAAAAATACTGCTGTTAATATCAATTATGTTATTGTTATCATCAGCCTTTATATAAACCTTAATTAAATCTTCTTCCATGAAATCACCGCCTTAAAATTAAGTATATATATTGCTGTCAAATACTATTTGTTCACGGGTGTAAACAAAATATACGTTGTTTGCCTCAAATCCTGTTGGCATTGTTAATTGTAAAATTATAGCATTAAAATATTTTTTATAAATGGCAACGCCTGAAACAGCGGTGTTTGGCTTCCCTGCTCCTCTTATATTCATTGCAGAACCTATAATCGTTGGTATAGTTCGCATCTCAGTAGGTAATGGTACTATCATGTAAGCTGTTGTTGCCGCTCCACTTGTTGAAGCAATATAAGATGAATCATTCGGAAGTACAAATATATATCTTTCACATTTTAATAACTCTAATGCTTTGTTAGGCGGTATAAAAGGTGTTACGATATTTCCATACTCTAATTTTAGCCATTTAACAGTCATGTTATTATTTGCAGTTGCGTTACTTTGTAGCATTATAAATAAAGATGTAGTTATTGTATCTGGGAATGTAAACGTACATGTAAATATTCCACTTTCACTGTAAGTCCCTTTGTTTATGTAAGAACCGTCTGCATTTATATACACAGTAAAAGAGTTTACAATCTCAACTTCACCGCTTAATGTCACTGTTTTTCCTGCTAATTCTTTGAAATTTTCAAAATATTGATATATTCTCCCGGAAGCTGCTTCCGGCTGAATCAGTTGTAATCCATTTTCGGTTAATTGGCACGAATTTCCTGCATTGTTTGAAAAATACTGCCATACAGGAATTATCCTTTGACTACTTCCATTAGCTTTTATACTTGTAAATCCAACATAATTAATCGGGTCTTTAAAATTACTGTTGATTAATAAATTTTTATTTGATATAACACCATTTGTATACTCTTTACTTTCTTCAACAGCTTCATTTTTTTTAGTATCAGCATAAGAATTAGCTTCTGGTAGTATTTTTTCTTTTGCAAAGTTAGCAACATCAGCGGCTGTAGCACTATTTGTATTTATACCGTCATCAGTTATAAACAAAGTGCTGTCTTGTATTGACCCTTGAGCAAGGTCGGATATGTATGTAGTTTGCAAATCAGCCATTTGTATCACCTTCATCAATCATAAACATAATATTAGATATTACGTCAGCGCTAAGCGTTGAGTTGTATATATCGTTTGGGGCAACTTTCATAATATCAATGTCATGCTCAATGTCAGAAAATTCCTTAATTTCTTCTAAAAATAGCTTATAATTTTCATCAGACTTATTTAATGAAATTTCTCCGTTTATTTCAGTCCCATATTTTATTATAAGGCTGTTTTTTCTTTCAATATATTCAGTTAAAGAATTTGAAAGATTTCTCATGTTTCTTGCAACAGCATAGCCCAATTTACCTGTTACTTTTGGTGCTATAATTTTTAGAACAGATAAATAATAGTCACATTGTTCGTTTGTTAAATACATTATTTTCTCCTTTCGCTATTCAATGCTGATAAGTCCATAAACACTTAAAGCATTATAAAGGTCACGTACTACATCTCTTATTTCAGTAGTTGTAGGAGTCCCAACAGTTGGAAATCCCTCAATGGTTTCTTTTCTGTGAGCACTATGTCCGAAAAAACCTAAATAACCCGAACTTTTACCTAAAATAATTTCTTCACTTTCTATTGTAATACTTTCTGCTGAAAGAATAGAAAGCGTTGTATCACTATTTATTACAAAATAATCCGCAGTATTTATTGTTAAAGTGCCGTTTGAATAAACTGAAATTTTACTATTTGTTCCACTTGCTGAAATTGATACAGTTCCATTCATACCCTCATTTGTTAGAGATAATGTTCGAGCATCACCCTCTATTGTTAGTTCCATATTTGAACCTGATGTCATATATAAGCTACTTGAAGCCTGATAGCTTTGAGCTGGACTTGTTATAACAACTGCCACCTTGGTATTTATTTTCAAATAATTTTCAGAAAGTTCAAAATAGTTTGAGTCTAAATAACTTAGATTAAATAATGTTGGTGAAAGAACATAGCCATAATCACCAAAAGTACACTTAATACTGCTTGTTGCAATATTTAAAGATGTAGAACTGTCTGCAATGGATAAATTAGATGTTGAAAGTATTGTTGTTACGTTTGTTTTTGTGTTTTTTAAAGTTATAAAATCAATATCAGAACTTGCGGTTATGTTTATAGTTCCGCCAGTTATTGTAATATTGCTACACGACACTGTTCCGTCTGTAGCAAGAGTAAAATTGTCTGTAGTAATTTCAAGACGTTGACCTGATATAGTAATTTTATCTTTTTCAAGGCTTAACTGTGACGATACTTCGCCAACTGTTACTTTATTTGGTAAGTCTTTTACTACTTCACCAACTGTAAGTGTAAGGCTATCTGTTTGTTGTTCTATCTTTGAGTATTGTGTTGTAAGATTATCTACTGAACCGGAGATATACTCCATTTCAACAGAAAATTTATCAACATTTTTAGTTAATTTTAATGTTCGGCCTTTAAGTTGGTTTATTTCTGCATTAACATCGTCAACAACTTCACTTCGATATTCACTACCAGTTGATGATAATTCTTGATTAAACAACTGAACGCCGCTCATTGAGTTTTGCAATACATAACTGCTTATATTTATATTGTCAAGGCTTGTTGTTAAATTTAATATATCTCCAATATTAATATATGGCTCTGAATATATGGTTTCGGCCGAAAATGGTCTATAAGTAATGTCTTTTATTTTAGCAAATACTGTATTAGTTATTTGTTCAAGCTCTGCTGCTGTCTTTCCCCATATAAGGAAATTACCTTTTATTGTATATGGATTATCGCCTGTACCAACAATAGCTCCAATATCTTCTTCATCACCACTAATTTGTAGTTTATCAATTTTGCGAACGAAATACTGTTCATAGCTGGTGTCGTTTGAACGGTAATTATCACTTATATCATAAGTAGTATTATTGTCAGATAAATATATATACTTAAATATACCGTTACGGTTTATATGGCCAAAGCAGACATTAATTTGGCAAATGGCTTTTATTAAGTCACTAAATTTCAACTCAGTAGTTGATAAAGTTTCTTCAAGAACAATATTATCATTTATTAAAGTTATATTTTCTTGTTGTATGCCAATAAATTCAAATAAGCTGTATCTAAAGCTTTTTAACGTTTTATCAGAACTACCAGCAAAAAACTCCGAATACCAATCAGCTACATTAATATCGCCTTTGAAATATAATTCATCATAAGCGATTATATCTCTGTGTATTCTGTCGGCTTGTAATTCAGCGCTATCAACACGCCCATAAAAAAGCGGTATTGTATAATTAGCATGTCGGCCAGTTAAAAGTGCTTTATTATCATGGGTAATAACAACTTTATCTTCGTGAGTTGCAAGTAATTTAAGAGCGTTTTCGTTAAAAGATATGCTTTGATATACTTCTATAATAAGATTAGATATATCAGCTGTATCAGATAAAGTTACTTCAAATTTACTTGCATTACACTCTCCAAAAGTTAAATCTTCACTTGAGCATAAAACTTCTTCGAGTTTCATAGAACCGCTATAAATACCACTTGTAATGTCTGCATATTCTCCGTTAGGGAAATGTATTATTGTTTGCCTATTTGCAGCACCACTTAATAATAGTTTTCTTAATTCTGCGTCCATAAAATCCCTACCTTAATATTGGATTAATGTCAACTTAAAAGAGTTATAAAGTATTGAATTACGTTTTTTATTAACCCAATATATTGAATATGTGGTGTCTGGAATATAAAAAGAACCTGTTGTATAAGAACAGGTTTCGTCATTCCAATATGTAACTTTATACTTACGCTGTAATTCATCTTCTAGGCCGTTTTCCATTATGCTTTGCAGTTTTAATTTATCTTCTAAATACAGCGGTTTTATATTAGCTTCTATCTTAGTTTTTAGCCCGGTTGATGTTACTCTATATAAATTTTGTGTATAATCGTCTCTATACGCTTCTAGCTCTGTACGTTGGTTAGGTGTCGCACTATAACTATTACTTAAAAAGCTATTTGGCAGTATAGTATTGCCAAACTTTAAAATCCAACCTTCAAAATTTGTCGCCATAACATACTGCCCCCTTTTTATGTACTAAATATTGACCTACCAGTTTGTTTCTGGTAAGAAGAATTTTCGTCCTTAATAGCTTTTATAAACTTTTTCATTTCACCCTCTATAGTCACATTAACATTAACTGGCGGTTGCTCTCCGGCTGCTTCCCATTCCATAAGCCTATCAGATAATTTTATCGAAATACTATCAGCAAGATTATCTATCCAGCCTGTATTACGTTCTAACGGCATTACAGCCTCTTTTCCGGCTTCACCAACACCAATTAAAGAAGGTTTATCAAACACAGCACCTTTAGCATACCAATCAACGCTGACTTTAGGTGTAGTAGGTGGTGTAAGACCAAAACTACCAGTTATTTTAAAGTGTGGAAGTTTTAAGTCTGGCAGTTCCCAGTCAAAGTCTAAAATGCCTTTTATTTTATCAATACCAGCGCTTACTGCATCTTTAGCAGCATTAATTTTATCAGTTATAGCGTTTTTAATATCATCAAATATTTTCTTTACACTATCATACGCTGCTGTAAGTTTATTAGTAATATTTGTTTTGATATTATCAAATTTACCCGAAACATCTGTATAAATATTTGATACAAGACCACTTATAGTCGATTTTATAAGTCCCCATTTTTCAGAAACAGTGGTTTTTATTTTATCCCAAGTCTCAGATAATTTTTTGGATATTTCATCGACTTTTCCACTTGAAGTATCAAAAATATCTTGCCAAATCCCTGATAAAAATTCAAATATACCATTCCATGTATCTGATATAAATTCTGATACTTCACCGAATTTAGTAGTAACCCAATTTTTAATATTAGTTAATGTTTCGTCAATAGACTGGGCCGCATCTTTAAAAGCTTTTGTTGCAGAATCCCATAAACCACCCCAGTCAAATTCAAATATTGCATTAATTACTTCTAAAATAAGCTTTAATGCTTTTATGGTAATATTAATTTTATCAGCGACATCAGCAATTCCGTCTAATAAAGCGCCACCTAACATTTCAACAATAGGCGAAAGAGCTGGCATAATTTCAGAAGCAATCCAATCAAATAATGGCTGTAAAATTGTTTCCCATAAGTTTTTGATTAATTCAAATGCTTCTCCTAATAATTCAATGGCATTATTTATCAACGGTTGCAAATTGCTTTCCCAAACAACAGAAAATTTTTGCGCCAAATTATCTAAGACAGGCGCAAGATAATTGTTGTATCCGTCTAATAAAGTTCCCCATATTTTAGTAAATCCTTCACCTAACGATGTAAATAATGGTTCTATATTTTCATCATATACCTGATTTAATTTATCAAATGTTTCTGTTACTCCATTGGCAATAGTATCAAATACAACAGATAAAGGCTCTAATGTATTGTTTAATGCTTCTTTTATTTTTTCAGCATTTTCTATAAACGGAGTTAAAAGCATTCCTGCTATATCTCTTATGAATTTTGCGGCTAATTCAGTAGCGCCCATAAATCCATTAGCAAATATTTCTATAATATCTGCTGTTATTTGCTTAGCAGAATCAGACCTAAATACACTAAAAACATCAGCAAGAGCAGTGGTAAAATCAGCACCAAGTGTCATTATATCACCTGATATATCAAACATATCTATAAGCCAAGTTTTGATTTTACTTTTGTTTTTAGATAAATATTTATTTATTCCGCCTAATAAATTATCTGTTAAAGTAGCACCTATAGAAACGAATGCACCTGTTTGTTGTCCAAATGTTGTTGCAAGTGTATCTATCCAATCTTTAAATGCAGAAACTACTTCTGTATCAGAGAATATATCTTTTAAATTTCCAAATAATTTATTAAATTCTTTTTGTAAATCCCCTAATACACTTGTATCTCCAAAGCCAATAGTAAAGCCTTTGCTAAATAAATCAAATAATCTTAATGCTTCATCATAAGCGGCTTTAAACGCATTTGTAATATTATCTGCAATTTCATTAGCATTGTTTTGCATTTCAGCAAATGCTTCGTCCCATGCTTTTTGATATTCATTTAAGATTTCATCAAGAGCGGCATTAAGAGCAGACATATCGCCTATTCCGCCACCACCGCCAGCACCGCCACCAGTGCTTGTATCAGTTTTTTCAGGAACTACGTTTAATTCATCATAACTAGCAAGGGATTTCCTAAGTTTTTCAGCTGAATCAGCAGCAGAGTCAATACCACTTGCTGTGTCGTCCGCTTCATCGGCTAAAGCACCCATGTCTACGGCTGACGAACCTACAGAACTTACAAATGAGCTTAAATTAATTCCAAACAAACCAGCAATCCAAGAAAAAAGACGTTGAACAGCTATAATAAGTGCATTAATGTACGGTAATACAGCCGTAATAACTGGCAAAAATAATGAACCTATTGTACGTGCCAAAGATTGAAAATTTGCTTGTAATACTCTTAATTGGTTAGCAGGCGCATTTATTGTATTAGCCAAGTCTCCCCAAGCATAACGTGTACTATCAAGAAGTATAATTGTACGCAAGATTGCTTTATCTTGCTGATTAAGGCTTGAGATATTAGCTTGAATGCCTAATTCATTCAATTTTTGTTGCAAATTTACTTCACGAATATTAACGCCATACTTATCCCATGTACGGCTCATGCCGACTAAGCCACTTGTCATATCGTCCCATACATCTGTAAAGTTCATATTCCTTACTGACGCAAGGTCGGCGCCAATCATCGTGAGGGCATTTGATAATTTAAGAGCTGTTTCTGATGCAACACCCATTGATGATGACATTTGAGCAAATGTGGCTTGATATTGCATTGTTTTTTCAGGGTCTAAACCAAGACTTGGGAAGTCTGTCCTTGTTAAATCGCCTCTATCAGATATTTCATACCCTGTTAATTTTTGAGCAAGTTGTTTTGAACGTTCTGCAAACGAATCAGCATAAGCCTCAGCGGATTTATAACCATATTCTTTCCATGCTGAAACATCTGCATTATCCGCTACTTGTCTAAACGCCTGATTAAAGTAGTTAAGAGTTTCTATATAGTTCATAGACGACTCTATGCTACTCCAAAGCTTTTTAATGCCACGTATAACAAGGAAGTATGAAGCATAGAATTTACCAAAAGCAGCAGCAAGACTAAGCGCTTGTTTCTTTGAAGATTTCATTGCATTGTTTGTACGATTTAAACCACTTACAAGTCCCTTACTTGCTGTTCCTACTTTATTGCCTTGACTTGCAAGGTTAGCCAAAGCATTTGTCATTTGAATTATATTCTGATTTATAGACGGTGCTGTTGATAAAACTTGCATTAAATATTTTAATTTATCCGCCAATAATGGAATATTTGTAATAGCGTTAGTAACTGTTTTTCCACCTAATTTTGAAAGTGATGATACAAGACTGCTTAAACCACTCATGTCAAAATTTATTGTTCCAAGTCCATTTAAGCCACTTACAAATTGTAAGATTTGTTCTTTCATTGGCTTTAAATTAGCTGTTGCCTGCGTAGCTGCTTTGCCACCAAGTTTGTTAAGGCTCGAAATTAAATTTGAAAGTCCTGTCATATCAAAATTAATTGAGCCAACGCTATTTAAGCCATTTATAAAATCAATTAAGTCGGTTTTGATTTTTGAAAGATTTCCTGTACCCTTACCACTTGCTTTATAACCAAGCTGATTTATTGCATTACTAAGATTACTTAAATTGCCAAAATTATAAGATATATTATTAAAACCATTTAATCCAGTTGACAAATTCTTCAATCCAACTGATACGGCATTTAATTTTGCTGAATCAATAGTAGATATTTTTTTAATGCCATTGGCTATTGTTGCAAATTGTTCAGCTTTTACATTTTGCATTTTCTGCATTGAATTGGAAAATTGATTAATTCCTTGAGTAAAATTAGTTAAATTTACCTTTTCAATGCTTTTAATGGCGGTTGATAATGTATTTAGTTTTTTAACAAGGTTGTCAATAGATTTGTTGGCTTTTGTGGCTTGAGAGTCTATCTCAATCCTTAAACTATCTATTGTGTCTGCCATTTTGTTACACCGCCCTTTAATAAAAATAAAAAGACGATAAAGAATTTAATCCTTACCGTCCTAAATTATTGTTTCTGGCAAACCCTTCATTTTGCCAGCATGTATCCACATTTCTTCTGCTAATAGTGCTTTTCTTAATTCTTTTTCATATCTTTCTTCTTCTGTTAAACTGTTTATCTCCATATCATTAAGCATTGGATTTTTTATATATTCAGCTTTTGATTTTCTACCGGACAAACATCTATCAACTGCTACAATTACAGCAGATAAAACATAGTTGCCAATCCATGAATAAATAAGAGCATCTTGTTCTTTCATTTTAATTTCATGTGCTTTAACAAAAGGTTCTAATTCTTTAGGACAACTATCCATAAATCTTTCATAAGAAACACCTATCGCAAGATAAAATGGTAAAATATCTTCATATATCGCTTCTGAAAACGACTTTATTTTACTTCTGTTATTTGTTTCTCCTGTACTTGCTGAACTTGTTGTGTCTTTGCTTTCGTCAGGTCTCCCAAAAAACCCTCTTGCATTAATTCCTCTGTAAGTTTAGTGAATAATTCCATAATGCTGTTTGCATTTTCTTCGGTTGCTTCATCGTGATAATCGTCAAGGATATCTCCAACTTTTTGTACGTCTGCCACTGGGTTATATTTCATAAAGCCAAAATATAATAATTCACGTACACATGTAAATAAATCCTTAATTTTGCCAATGCCTGTTACATCGTTATCGTTTTCCACATTTTGGTTTTGAAAAACTTTCAGCAAATCGCCTGCACGCTCCATTAAATCAGTGTCGCAAAAGCTGTTAAAGCCAAATTTAACCTTATATTCTTTACCTTTTACTTTTAATATCATCATTTTAATTATCTCCTTAAATTAATATGAAAACGTTTGTTCCAAATTTAAGCTGCCATATCAGTCTCCAGCCCTTGAAACTGTAAAAGTACCGTCTTTATTATCAACGACTGTCAATTCGTCAGTAACTTTTTTGGCTGTTGTGTTTGGAACGATAGTAACAGACATTTCCAAAATTTCATCATTACCACCAACATCTGTAGGCGTTGCTGTAGCCTGACCAACATAAGCGTATTTTGCAACACTACCTATACCGTCTGTGCCATACAAATGTATAATATCAAGCTTTTTGCTGCCTAATTCATCTATTTTGTCGAGGTATTCTTTTTCAAGATTTCCAGTAATCTCTTTGCTGTCAGATGTCTTGATACCCATTTCGTATGTCTGTGCATCATCTTCAAGTGTTGTACTTTCAACTGTGTTTGGTGCCGATACTGGTGACGGGATAGACTTTGCTCTTACCAAAAGATTGTATGTGCCGTCCCAAGCATCATCTTCTGTATGTTTTTTATAAATAACTCTTGCCAAATAACTTGTACTTGCCATAGTAAATTATCCCCTTTCTGATTTTTTATAAAAAAAATAGAACCTTATCGGTTCTAAAAATGAGTTATAATATATCGTTTTTGCCTATCATTCGCCTAAATCGTGCAACTGAACGATAATCACTATCTGTATTTTGAAATTCAGGAAGTGCCGTTATCGTGAAACGCATTATTTTCATAATACGAATAACTTCTTCCATTATTTCTTTTGCTCTATTTTGACTTACATTATCAATTACTTCTATCTGAAATGATGATAGAGTTGCATTAATTTCGCTATTGTCAAGGTCCTGCCCTTGTTCAACACTACCAATTTCATGTATATAAACTGTAGGAAATTTTGGAGTTGTCTGTGATTTATCAGAATTAGTAAAATATAAATCAGGATATTTAGTTTTAAGATTACTCGAAAATTGTATCTTAATTCGAGTGAAAATTATTGAAGCTATATCACCAGTCCACATTAAACCACCTAATTTCTAAAAACTTCCTTTGCAGTTTTAACTACATTTTGTATTATTTCAATGTCAGCATTATACATCGGCATTGTAGCTTTAACGCCATGTGTATATTGCCATTCTTGTGCTTCCTCATTCCAGTAATACCAACCATCTTCAAAGGCATGTACTTGTCCTGGGAATGTACCAACACCAAGACCAAACTTATCTGCGTTTGGATTTGCTTTGGAGTTGTAATGAATACCAGCACCAAATTCAACAGCAAGAAGTGTATTAAATGGTGCAAAGTTTTCCGATTGCTTAACTGCGCCTGTTGCAATTAAAATAGCCTTACAGCCTGTTTGTTCTGGAATTAAATCAACTTTAATGGAAATGTACTTGCCTAAAGGTGAGTCAGATATTTTTGCTTTTGCTACATTTATGCCTTTTTCAGCAAGTTTTTGAGATAACTCTCTGCATTTGTCAGCTAAATTAGCATTATATTTTTCTAAGTCTTTTTGGAGTTGTTCAATGGACTTTGAAGATAAATTAGCTTTAAATATTTTCTTTTGCATATTTGCCTCTTTATTTTGTTAATTTGCCTAACAAATACTGTACTTCATTAAGACTCGGCTGTACTGATAAAACTCTGTAATCCGCCGTATTTTTATCGACAATAGTTTGGTCTGTGTCTTTATATCCTACTGAGCTTTGAAACCATATAAGGCTGGTTTCGTCTATCGGTATATAGTTCTTTTCTGTAACAAGTATTGCATCATACGATGATGTATCTATACCATAAGCAACAACTATGCTATTGCCACTATTTAAAGCTATATTCCCGAAAAATTCAGTCGGCATAGAATAGCCTAATTCGTGTTCGCCTGTTTCAACTGGTATTTTTTCACCGTCAACCTCAATGTAGATAATATTACCTTCATCATCTGTTTCATAAACAGGAAGTTCAGCTGTTTGTAATGAGTAGTACATTTTTTGCTTATTCTTTTCAAGGACTCTCATTTCAGCCACTTCCTATTCGTCATTTTTCATATTAAATCTACTTTCCAAAGTATCAATCCGATGATGTGCTTGTTTCGCAGACGACTCAACTTCTACTATTTTTTCTGCATGTTTTTGAAGGTCTCTTTGAACCGATGTTACATTTTGTTTTATGTCATCAGTGTTTTTACTTATATTATCCAGTTTTATATTTGTCTCTGTTCGTTCAGCAACCCTTCTTTCTACTTCTTTTGTATCGGCTGCTTTACTGTTTTTTGAGCTGAAATAAATAGCGCATGATACAGATATAGTGCTTATAGCCAATCCGATTATACTAACAATAATAGATGTCTCCATTCATGTTATCCGTCCTTTAATTAATCCCTATACCCTCCACCATTCTCTTAGGGAAGCCCTGCATTATTAAATAATGCGCTCAATCTTCTTTATATAATTTTAGCTATAGCACGAACGTCCGCAAACAAATTGTTTCTGTCTACATAACTTCTTGAAGTGCCATTCTCTGAATGTGCAACCTCCCCTTCTATACCAATTTGGTTGTAGTCATACAGTGCTACGCTTTTTATAACAGAATAATAATTATATAGGTCCTCTTTAATTTGTGTTTCGGTATAAGAATTTTCAGAATAATTGCGTTTTAATATAACTTCTCGAATTGCATTTTTAACTTTTATGGCAAGAATATCAGCGTTAAATGCTGGGTCTTTTTGCAGTTCAATCGTTAATTCTGCAATTATTTCTTCTGCAATATCATTCATATTGTTCAATCCCTATTCAAATTAAAGTAATCAATAAGTATTTTTTTTAATTCTCCACCAGTTTTAGAAAAAGGATTGTCTATACCTAATTCAGCTGATAAATTTTGTAATTCTGCCGTACTCATACGGTTTATTTCTGTTTTAGTATATTGTATAATTTGAAATTTTTTTTCTGGTTCATTATGAGTATTTTTTTTAGGAACTAATTTTCTTTTATATCTTCTTAAAAGCATATTAGCCACCACCTGCATTATGCTTTGAATTTTGCCAAAACAACTTTTGAATCATTGCTTAAAACAACAACATAGTGTTCGTCAGCTGAAATTACTGTTGTTTTTGCAAGAATGTCTCTATCATTTTCAATCTCAACGGCACGTTTCATATAGATAGTAAGTGCGTTTTCTTCTTCAGCAACACCGTCAGCTGCTGGGTCTTCGTTAGCATCTTCAACAGATACAATTACAATAGGGCATGCGTAAAATTCAGTTGATACGGCATTTACTTTTTCACCAATAGCTATACTGCCAAGTATATGCGGCTGTACTGTACTGAGTTTTAAATTTGAACCGTCCTCGGTTGTTTCTTCATCACCAACTGTATATGTACCCGAGCCGTTTTTTTCATATTTTATAAGCTTTACTTTTTTGGATTTTACTACCTGCGCACCAGCAATAGAGCCGATAGTGCCGTTCATAATAACATTCATAGGGTATTTATCATTGCTCTTAAAATCGTCATCGTTTAAAAGTGTGGCTTCTTGATTTGGGTGAATAAATAAAATTTTTGTTAATGAAGCGTCTGACTCATCTTCAAATTTTGAGTTAGCAGCAACAACAGCAGAATAACTTATAGCTGCTGATGTACCGTCATATATAAGTGAAGCTCCGCACAATGCGTCATAACCGTCATTATCAACTTTTGCAGCTATCGACATGGCTAACTGATTTATTGCTGTACCAATAGGGTCACCGTAACCAGAAAGAACTGCTTCATCTGTTATTTCTACTGCTTTACCAGCTTTTTTTACAGTAGCTTCTGTTGTAGACGCAGTTAAAACAGTAGTTCCCATTGCAACGCCTTCGGCCACATCTTCTGCGTCACCTATATAAGCGTATTTAGGAACTGTTATTGTGCTTCCAGGTCTGCCAACAAGAGTTGAATCTATTCTTGCTATTGGAGCAAACTTAATCTTTTTTGGTAACTTTGCAGACACCATGTCCGCCATAACTTCTGGGTCTACTAAATTTTCTAATTTTGTTAATGCCATTTATTTTTACCTCCACTGTTCCGTATATTTTTGATATGTTTCAGGATATTTTTGTTTAAATTTGACTTTTTGTTTATAGCTCATTTTGTTAAACTGTTCTTTTGTTACAGTTGTTTCATCTGTACCAGCACCAGCGTTTACAGCTGGTCTACTTTTAATCCATTCCGCTTCTCTTTCTTTAATAAGTAAATCTGTATGCTGTTTTTGAATTGTGGCCAAGGTATCCATGTCACCAGCAATTTCAGCTTCTGCGGCTTTTGTTGCAAGGTCACTGTTCATGCCCTGTAGTGCGTATCTTGCTTTTGCCTCTGCTGTCTTTTTAAACTTTTCAAGCTCAGAAATATAATTTTTTTGCTGTTCTTCTGCCTCTTTTTTGGCCTCTGCTTCCTGTTCTTCTGCTGTTTGTTTTTCTCTTAAGGCTTTTTTATAAGCTGCCGCTTCTGAATTTGACTTACTAAGTTGATTTTTAAGTTTTTCATTTTCAGCCTTATTTTTAGCAACTATCGCAAGAAGTTCTTCAACTGTAGGAGTCTGATTTTCTTCTTGACCTTGAACCTGTTCTTCCTGTTCAGCCATCTGGTTTTCATTGTTTACGTCTGCCATAATTCATTCCTCCGATTTCTGTTTTTTATTTTGCTTTTCTGCAAATTGCGATTTATGGCTTCCCTGCCGATTTGCGTTATATTTAAGCCCGTTCCCTCGGGCATAAAAAAAGCGTTTGAAATAAATCAAACGCCTAATTAACTAAAAGTATTTAATTGTACATCTACAGTTTATAATTTCTTTTGGGTCTGCATTTAAGCTTTCATCTTTTGGAAACTGCATAAGGCTATCCCCAACTATAAAAGGCTCTTGAATTGGTTTTGTTTTTCCACCAACTTTTAAATGCGTTTTCCTTTCTCTTTTGTCTTTAATGTCTATCCATTTTTTCGTTGTTTTGCCACTATTTATAGCGTCAATAAACTGCTTGTAGTTATATACCGTATTTACCTCATTTTCGGCTATATAAGCTGCCCTATCGTTTGATAGGTAATATTTATCGTCTAAATGATTTAAAGTGGTTTCTACGGTCGTTTGAGCGAAATTAGATAGATAATCATTCATATATGAGTCAAGTTCAATATGTTTTGAAAGAGTATCTTTATATTTATTTTTAAAAGTATTTACTATGCTGTTTGTATAATTCTCTTTAACATTAGTATTAATATTTTGTATGTCTGTTATTTGATATTGTTGATATAAAGAAATTAAAATAAAAAGGAATAACAAGTCTGTTTCAAAATCTGTAGCAGCTGTTACTCTCTCTTGTTTTTCTTCGTCTGTTAAATCCATTTCGCCAAAGTATTCTTCAAATGGTACTGCTCTTTCTTTATCCTTATTTGTTTCATCTGACGGTTCTTCTACAGGCAAAATATTAAGTTCATCATAATTACTTATCATTTGTTATACCTTGTTTATTTTTATCATCAACGATAACTGGTTTTTCTTTGCTTTGCCCGTCAATCATTGGACTATTCTCGATTTGAGCTTCATAACCACCGTCAGTTGTTTGGTTTTCATCTTGAGTAGTTGCATCTTTTGTATTGTTAAACATAGAGTCTTGATAACTTTTAATTAAATCTTTTGAATCTTCATAAACCTGGTTTACATCATCAAATAGATTAATTGCTTTTAAAGCATGAAGCCCGTCAATACCATGTGATACTAAGTTCGCAAAGCAACTGCTTTTTGTAACCATTTCATAAGTCTTTTGACGTTTTATGTTTGGCTGAATATCAGAATACTTTAATTTAAGCAAAGGGCTGTTAGTTGGAACATTTGAAGATTTCTTAATAGCCGATAAAACAACTTTCACTTCGTCCATTTTGCAACCTTCAATTATGCTTTGTTCTTTACAAGCTGCTGACTCTGCGGCACTCCAACCAGTAGCGTCACTCATAGCAATGCCTGTTGAACCACCAGAATCATCATTTCTTTGTGGTACATTGCATTTTTGAAGTATTAAAGCACGTCTTGTGACTATATTGCTTAACATGCCTGCATAATCATAAGCAACAGATAATGGATTTATAAATGGTTGTTTGCCGTCTGTTGTTGTATGTGTCAATATCCAATCATTTGTTTTAGGTCTTATAACATTTCCTTCTTCATCGACTGGAAAATCAATGTCATTTCCGTGCCATATAGCCTGTGTGTTTTGGTCTACATCATTTGAAAAATCCGAAATAAGTAAATTAAGATTATCCATTTCGGAAATTTGACGTTCAAAACAACCCATGCGGTCATGCGACCTTATCCATTCAATAACAGGTATTCTGCCAAGTGGATTTAACTCGCCGCTACGGTCTTTTTGTGTCCAACGTTTTTCATCGTCCCACGCTCTTTCTTCATCAGTTTCAGAAACCGGCTCACCGTTTACTATTTTTACTAAGTTAAGAATTTCAAAACGCCTTGTTTTTGTAAAACAAGTAAAATGCACATTGCCTATCTCATCTTTTCGGAAACTAACTCCTAACATCGGTTTATGTCCAACCATTGAAGATTTAACAACAAAAGCAAAACGAGGGTCTAAAACATTAACAGTAAAATAACTGTCTCCTTCTTCCCAGTCTGTATTAATATCTATTAAGGTGTATCCAATACCGCATATTTCAATATATCTTGCGAGAGCCTGAGTTTTACTTTTTATTTTTTCGGCCTCATAACATTCATTCAACATGGATATTGCCAAAGCTTCATCTTCTATGCCACTGTCTTTTTCTCCACGTTGCACTAATGTAATGGGATTGCCCCAGTTGAAACCCAACTTAAACTCTGTAATTTCATTCGCAATATTATCTTCGCAATGGCAATCAATATCAGGGCGATATGTTTTTTCACGCAATATAGGCTGTTCTCCAGCTTCATAATTAAGCAAGAAATGACAGTCAGATGCAATAGTTGTAAAATATGGCATTGCTTTTTGAAGAACAAGTATTATATTGTCTCTTGTAATTTCTTGTTCATCAGTAAAAATTTCTTTTCTGCCTCTTAACATAATTGCACCGCCTTAAATCTTGTATCCAAAAATTTTGTAATAAAAAAAGCACCGCCTTAAATTGACGATGCCTTTTGTAGAATTGTCTTAGAAACTTCTATTGTTTCTCTGATTATTATTATACCATTGCAAGTTTTTAAAATCTATATAACATAGTCCAACATAATGTAACATTTAATAACGACTTTTAGTTCAAATATTCGTTGCCAAAGATTTTTTCAAATTCTTGTAATGCCTTGCCGTGTATTCTGTTAATCTGCATTCGGGAGTAATTCATTTCAGCAGCAATATCGTCAAAACTTTTTCTATTTACATATCGAGACGATAATACATGATACATATTCACATTCTTTATTGAATCTATTTGATTTATAATGTGTATTTTTCTATCAAGGGTATTATTAACAAGGGCATTTATTTCACTCTCTAAATCAATTATTTTCGCAACAGCATTACCAATTTTGTCTTGTTCAAAAGAAGTTTGTACTTTTTCATTTGAATTTAAGCCGGAAACAGAATATGCCATTGTTTTTAGCTGATACATTTCAGCTAATTTATTTTCAATAATTCTGTCAAAACGTTCTATCTGTGAAAGATATTCTTTTGTCGTCATTATGTTATCTCTCCTTATATTGGACTTGCTATAATTCTTGTTCTATTCTTCGAAGCCGGCTTTTCTATGAACATCTCAAGCTGTGTAACACTATCAGCCGCATCGTCAAATGGATTATCGCCTATTGTGACAAATGTTGTTAATTCGTCCATTGCCGCTTGATATTCTTTAGTTCTGTAATAACGCTTAATGTTATTTTTAGCGTCTTGTTCTTTTTCTTCAACAGTTGGCAATTTAGATTGTAAAAAAATAAATTTACGCTTAACATCTCCTGAATAAGCAATTATCTTTGATTTCTTTTCCATTTTGTTAGGTGCCTTTCTATGCGTACAACTACATTTATAATGTTGTTCCTGCAACATAGAATCTACTAAGCCGCAATACAAGTCACCGCCCTGGTTAGCTTCAAAACGTGTTTCTCTTATTTCATTTCCCATTATCTTTCCAA
The DNA here is from genome assembly GCA_944377425.1 of uncultured Clostridia bacterium. GTDB lineage: Bacteria > Bacillota > Clostridia > Lachnospirales > Anaerotignaceae > Neoanaerotignum_A. The sequence goes on along the minus strand of CALWEX010000013.1, from coordinate 32,305 downwards.
CTACTATCGGCAATGTTACTTCTTTCGGTCCACGATTAAATACCCAGTCAAATATATATACGTCACCATTTTCATATTCAGCCCCGATAGGCATTGATAAGCTATCTCCGCCACCAAGAGCAACGTCCACAACGGCAACTATTCTATGGTCAGTTTCAGGAAGTATACCGTTAAAGTATCGCAATTCGTCAGTCTGAAACAAAATACCTTCCCTTACATACGGCTGTTGCATGAATTTCGCCATCCACTCAGCATTATCCAATTTTTCACGCATTTCCAAATAGTATTCTGTTGAAAATCCGTTTATTTTGTAGTTAAAGTTGCTTTCTTCATTTTCGTTTAAAGCCGGTATCTTTCTGAACTTATAACCCTTTGTGCCGTCATATTGCTTTCTCATTCGCTCTAACGGGTCTAATACATTCCACAATGTACCAACCATAAGCTCTTTTGAACCGTCATTTTTACGGTCTACCATTTTGTTTAAATACTCTTGATATGTATTCTCCATACGAGTAGGACTTAACGAATGTTCCCTATCTCGAACAAGGTCGTCAACATACAAATAGCCGTCTGATGATACGTCAATAGCTCCTGTCCATGTTCCTTCAATACCGCGGCATGTAATTGTAGCGAATCTATCTGGGTCGCCTAATGTTATTGTAAATTCATCAGCACTTTTATCTGTTGGGAATGGCTTATTTGCATACTCAGGGTGTATATAATCGAATATTTCTTTGAATGTATATTCCTCTGTTGTCATCAGATTTAATAGCTCTTTATAAAAACCTTTAGCTAAAATACCGGAATGTCCGCCCATTGCATTATGGCTGTTTGGTTTCTTAGCTGCTATCCACCCAAAGAAAAAAATACAAATTGTGCTATTATGTGTAGGTTTTAATGTTTTACCAACACAATATATTCCATCTTCAACAGTTATGCAATTACCACCTATTCCCGTATTAACTTTCTCGACTTTTTCAATAGATGTCATTCTTTGGCGAGAAAACTCATATAATTTTTTTCTTTCAAGCTGACAGGGAATATGCATTGTAGGATTGAAAGATACAACCCAATATGGTTTGTTTGCATTTATACCTGAAGAACTCATACCCTTTTCATATCGAGTAACGCAAGTTCTCCACCCAAACGTATTAACTAACGAAACAAAATCATCTCTTAATTGCGGTGCATTTGTCGTAAAATAGTATCTATGCTCTTTTTTATTTAAACTTCCGTCTGTATCTAACAATCCAGCCAGTAATTCTAATCTTTGTTCAACGTCAGCAATTAAATATTCGTCTGGAATATGCTTTGGAGTAGTTCTTCGGCTGTGACACATTCCATAATGTTGTAAATTCTTTCTTAAATTTCGGAATCCATAATATCTAACTCCAGTTGTTTTATGCTTTGTATCCCAAGCCAATTCGTATCCATCGTCAATAATCTTTTGAACTATTGCATAATCAGATTCTGCTCCACAAATATCTGGATTGTTATTTCTTCCGTCTCCAAGCCATGCACCTAAAGTATATGGAGATACCAGCAAAGATTTATTAGAGCCGCTTAGAACTTCCTTTTTTGGTATATAATATCTGCATCTTCCGTCTTTCTCTTTGTATGTCTCAAAAATCACTTTTGTTTCTTGGTCAATTATTTTCCGTCCGTGCCTGTCAAAGACTCTCCACTCGTGGTTTCCGTGACATATTATTTCTTCTCCGTCAGAAAATGTAATTTTATATTCCATTTCACAAGGGTTATGAATTGCAAGTATTTTTTTGAAATTTCCGTCAATCCCTATTACTTTATCAAGAATTGTAAGCTCTCCATGTTTTTTCCAGCCATGATTTGTCAAAACAGGAGTATCAAAAGCGATGGCTTTACCAACACGGCTTGGCATAGACAAACCATAAAATTTTTTGGGATTATCTTCAAGCTCTTGTAAATCAGCGACAACAACATTTAACGTTTCTTTCCTCGGCTCATAAAATTTTTTCTCCGGCTTTCTATTCTTTTCCATGTAATAAATAAAGCTCTCGAAAAGATACGGTGTTTCAAACAGCATTGTTTTCCAATACAGTTTCCCAAACTTTTCATCACATGTATCTATGTGTAAAGCGGAAGCCGCTGTTTTTATATAGTTGCTTACATGAAACCAATAATCTTTATCAAAGTTTTTATTTTCTCTTGTTTCTCCAATGCACAAATCCAATAAATCAGTTAAATGCTGGTAATGTACACCATTCTGTTTTATGTCTTGTTTTATAGCTTCTGATAATTCTTTTCTGTCTATCTTACACATATAAAAAATGGTACACCACCTTTACATAAAAAAGTAATGCACCATTTCGCATGTTACGTTTATTCCATATTACAAACGCCATAAACAGTTTTATTCATTTGCCATAGTTATCGTCTGCATATTTGATAATTAAATCATCTAATATTTTTTCAATATTTTGAATATCTAATATATCATAACCACAAATTGGTTTATATATGCAATTATAAACTCTGTTTTCTTTTTTGCCTGTTTTTATATTTTTTACCGATATAACTATAGGGTCAAATTTTGACATATCGATTTCCCACTTTACCCCATGTTCTATACCAGTATTAATTCTTTCGCTCATAAAGTTTCCCTCATATCATTTGTTTAAAGGCATATCTATAGCAAAAATAAACTATTTCACCACAACTTTTTTGTTTACTTCTGCGACAGAAACGCCATTAGAAGATTTACGCAATTCAACGTCTTTGCCCTTATCAAGCGACTTAGCTATTATTTCTGCTTTAGATATAATATCCAATCTCAATTTATCCCAGTTCATTATTTCTCCTTATCCAATATTTCACCTATGCACAATACAGCCGCCGACACATAAATACATTCCTTATGTTTTTCTTCGTTACAGCAAGTGTTGTCCTTGTTATATCTGCATGTGGTTAAGTTGCATTTATTGTCGTTAATGGCACTGAATAAGCTTTTAATAAAAATATCAAGTGGCATATTATTTATTGACGTATTGCTAATGGCTTTTTCTAATACTTCCTTAGCAAGTTCTGTGATTGATGGAAATTCTGCCATTTTACACACTCCCTTTACAAGATAAATCAATCTTTGATTTCATGAGTTAAATAATCAACCACTGGGCCTAATGAAGTCTTGTATGTTTCGGTAAATCCGTTTATAAAGTTAGCAACATCTTTTTCAAAAGATTTTATTTTTTCAACATCATTACCATAAGCAGCAGAAAGATGTATTTTTTGACACATAGTAGTGTTGTTAACTAAAAAATTATGTACTTCTTTTTGTGTAACCAAAGTAATCACCGCTTATTTATTCATCATCTTCGTTAAAGTCACAGTAGTTTTCTAAATAGCCGCATATTTCACGCAATTCTTCGCATGAGTATTTAGCAGTTAATTCTTTTTCGTTAAAGCCTATTGCTCTCTGCAATGAGTTTGTTTCATATTCACATGTTGCATTTATAAGCATTCTAGCAACATCTATAGGGCTATCCGGCAAACAATCATTTTTCTTTGCTGTCTTTGCTTCTGCTTTTAATTTTGAAAGTTCACATGCAAGTTTTGCTTTCTCATTCTTTAAAGACAAAATCATGTTCGCCAATTCGTCCATTGTGTAATTTTCAAGTAATTCATTTTTAGTCATCTTAGATACCTCGCTTAACTTTCGCAAATAATATAAATTCTCATGGTAGGGAGTTGAACCCTACTATATACAGCCTTTACTGTTACATGAGCATTTTTGACTCCGTAAACCACCGGCTACGCTCAAGAGTCAACCAACACTTCCATTTATAAGTGTCTTACCTCGGCCCGTATGTTTTTAAAGTGGTTCGCCGCCTTTACATTCCACTTGTGTTTAAGGTTTTGAAGGAGTAAGGTAATGAGGTCGCCCATTGTATGTATGCAAGGGCTGTGCATGTTTAATATTCGGCGGTTTCTCCGCCAAAGCCCCACGAGCCTTGTGACGGCTCTTAACAGTTTTCCGCTATGGGGTGAGGTGTAATATAAACCATGAGGGTTTAAACGAGGCTACCGGGATTTGAACCCGGGAATGCAGGAGCCAAAATCCTGTGCCTTACCACTTGGCGATAGCCCTATATATGCCGGTACTGCCTCGCAGCTTTGGTTTACACCCAATCAATGGCTCCGGCCACCAATCTGTTATGGTACAGACAAAACCCGTTACTTTCCAGCGGTTATCAGCTCACTAACTCTTTTTTATTGCCTATCAGGTTTCTGCTCCTGAGCTTTTTTAACGAGGCTTTTTATTCCTCCTCGAAAGTAATTTTATTTTTCTTTATAGCCACTTGCGTATATTGCCTTTGCTTGTTTTTGCGCTTTCTTTTTAGCGCCTTTGCCCTTATAAAGCTTACCTTTACTGCCAAACTTATAACCACCATTTACTTTATGGACTGGCATTTTAAATCACCTTATTTCGTCTATCTTTTTAAAATTTCATTAGCTCTATCAAACAATGTCTTTTCAATTAAAGCTTCATGTTCGCCTACGATTTTCTTTCCGGCATAAGTTACAACACCGATATAGAAATCATTCTCAATTATGTTTTTAAGTGATTGTTTGCTGAAATCCTTACCAGTTGACGTTTTATAACCTTTACCGTCACAATATTCTTTTAACTTTGCAAGGCTTCTAAGCTGTGTATATTTCTCAAATATATCTTTGACTACAAGATTATTATTGAAATCTACTACAATGTTGTTGCCCTGCCATTTATAGCCGTATGGAGCAGTGCCGCAAGGTTTATTACCTGTTTTGGCTCTTGCTTTTCTTCCTTTGGCAAGTTTCATTGAAATTGTCATTCTTTCATACTGGTCTAATAATTCCATCATACCGTTAAACAGAAAATCGTTAGGGTCCTTACTATTGATTGAATAAGTTGGCTGTTCAACACTTATTATGTCAGCGCCACACTTCTTCATTTCGTGATGCACCATAACCTTGACGCTATCATTTCGCCAAAGCCTTGATGTATTCTGAACAATAACCTTATCGCCTTTTTCTAATGTTGCCAAAAGGTCATTTAAACCTTCTCTGTCTGCTCTTGTGCCGGATATTCCCTCATCTTTGAAACTATCAGCAAGAGTAATGCCCTTTTCTTTGCAGTATCTTTCAACTTCGTTTATCTGCATTTCAATGCCGTTCTGTTCAGCCTGTGTCTGTGTAGAAACTCTATAATAAGCATATATTCTCATATTCAAGCCCCCTTCTTAAACTACTTTCAACTACTTTCAATTATACTATATTTGTTTTATTTTTTCAAGCAGATATTGAAATAAATTGAATGTAGTTTTATAATGTCCTAAAAGGAGGTTGATTATATGGTTTCTAACCGAGGACTTAAAAACCGTACCGCTATTTCTAATGCGGTTGATAACGAGCTTTATAAAAGGCTTAAAAAGTATTCTGACGAAACGTCTATACCTATGAGCAAATTGCTTGACAAAGCTATTTTAATGTTTCTCGAAAGTGTGAATAAATAATATTTATAAGCTACTCTATTGAGTGGCTTTTTTATTTGCTAAAATTTATGCTAATTCCGGTTCGCCAAATAGTTCTATATATTTTTCAACATTGTCTCTGCCTAAAATAACTTTTATATAAAATTCATCTAAAACAACTATATCTCCACAGATTACAATAAACCATTCAGTATTGCCTTTATAAATCGATATATCTGTATAACGCCTTGGATAAATACTAACCGTAGGAATTGTATCAGTGTCTACTAGATATTCACAAATACATGTGGCTTTTGAAGTATCATAAAGCTTACCGTTGATAATTTTTCTTATAGGTTTAGTAGCGACCTGCTCTACAGGCTGTTCTATGTCTTTTTTAGGTTCTTCTTCTGATTGAATATTATTTTGTGTGTTTTTGTTTTTAAAAATCATATATCCGTTTCTCCTATTCCTTTTTCCTAAAGCCTAAGAAGTCTGCAAAACCATAAGAGCCATTTTTACAGTTGTGCATTTCATATCTAAACAAATCGCTTGCATTATGAAAATTATCTTTTGGAGAATTTACTGCTACAGTAAGTCCTAAAACTGTTTTTTCTTCTAATTCGCTATTTATAATTTCTTCACCACACAAACGGCATTTATATATTGCTTGATATGTTGGCATATTAATTAACTCCATTAACTTTAAATTGCCCTTTTTGTTTTTTAGTTACTCGAGGGGCTTAATCGGGCGGTCGGCGGCGCTGCTGTATAACCCCCACGGGGTACGGCTCCGGCTATTATTAGTCGCCTTTATTCTACAATGTCGCACGCTGTAAAGAGTTAGGGCTAACATTTGACGGAATTTTATGTTTTAAACTGTGAAATGTGCTTTAAAGCCCTTAAAATGCTTAAAAATCTGGGTTGTTTATGGCCTTTAATGCTTTTTTCTGTGCCCCGAAACCGATTATATTATATCGCATCGCTATCTCTTCTGCACTCTTGCCACTTAATGCCGGTTGCTCCATTTTGACGCCTGGCATGTTTAATTGATATTCCCAATTCCCAACGGCAATAGTGCCGGTTACATTAGCATTGTCTAAAGCGTTATCCTTAACGCCGTCTAAACGTGTGTCGCTGATTTTTTCGTATATGCCATAACTCAAACTGTTTGGTTCGTGATGTTTCCAGCTATTTATTACCCTTCTATCAATATTAGTAAAATAACTAAACCCTTCTATAGATACGATTTTATTATATTTATTAGATAGATATATATAATAATCACATAAACTATTTAATATATTATAATCATAACGATTATTATTAGTTGGTATTTTATTATCATCATAAATTTGTAGTTCTTTAGATTTTAATATTTTTTTATTAGAGAATAACTGTTTGCCAACTAATTGTAATACTGCTTTCCAGGGTCTTAAACCTTCTTTTTTTAGGTCGTCTATTTCAAGCTGTTGACATGCGTTAGCTATGGCTAAATCAATGTCATTATCATATATTTTAAAATCTTCTACACTGAATATTATATTATTATCATTATCATTCATTTTAACACCTTCTTTCATGAATAAAATAAATATAATAAATATAAAAAAATAAAAGCCCTGGCGCTTACAGTAGGAATACTGTGTAATAACGTCAAGGCTTTCGCTCGATTATTCTTAGCTAACTTTTGTTAACCGTTATACTAAACAGTCAAGGCACGTTTAAAACGTGGGCAATTTTTGCCGCTTGCTGCTCTTGTTTAGTGCGTCCGTATTAAATTAATTAAATAATAATATTAAATATAGCATATTGTCAATAACTAATTTTAAATCGGTTTTAATTTGATTAGCATCAGCCTATTATTTAATATATAAATATATAATATAATAATATATAAATAATATATATTAATTTAATTAATAATAAATATAAATAAAATAATTAAAAAAATATTTTTTATATATTCTTTTCTTTTTATTTTATTCTTTTATTTTTATTCTTTTATTCTTTTTTTGGTTCTTTTTTTCTTTTTTCTTCTTTTTGTTTTCTTTTTGTTTTTCTTTTCTGAACAAATTACAAAAAAATAAAGCCCTGATTAAAGGGCTTTAAAACTTTATTCTGGTATCATTATGTAAGTTATAAAGTTTTTATAACTTGTAGGGTCTGAAAGTTCCTTTGGCAATATATATATATTACCAGATTTTAAATTATTTAAAAATTCAGTTTCTTTGGTGCTTAATTTTAAATTAAAAGCATCAAAGTTGAAAATTTGATGCTTATTTGCAATAGCGCCGCCACGCTGACCAGTAGCACGCGCCTCGTCAATTAACAATAATTTACTTGCTTTTTCGCTTTCAGGTAAATTATTATAATCTTTTTTTAATGAATCAAATATCGGCGTTAAGCTTTTTTTGAGTTTTTCCGCCTCTTTTTTAAGGCGGTTTTTCTCTCGTTCTTTGCGTGCATTAACTTTTTTTCGTTCATCAATCCATTGATTGACGGCTAATTCTAAAAAGTACAGCGCCGCATCTTTATCACCATGAGAAGAAAGAAACATTTTTTGCCTTTCATCCTCTTTGGTGTATAATTCATACGGGATAAAATTCCCGTTTTCGTCTACCACAGCCGAAACTATATAGCCGTGATAGCATTCATTATTTATATACTCAATTTTAATTTTTGTTAAATCATTATTTATCATATTGCACACCCCTTTAATCAAAATTTGCTTCTGTTTCTGCTATTATGTCTACACCGTCAACAAAAATTTCTTCTGGTGTACAATCGCCCTCCCAACTGCTGTCGTCTTCGACAGCTTTCAGGAACTCGAGAGCTTCCGCCGGTGTTGGGTCAACCGGGAAGTCTTCCGTTTCTGTTAAAAAACGGGCATCGTCGCCGCTAACAGATACAACCATGTCATATCCATTTGTTTTACAATAATATAATTTTTTCATATTCAAATTATCCCCTTTCGTATTGCGCCGGAAGCTTCCGGCTGTTTGTTTTTTGTTGTGTTCCTTTGCTGTGACTATATAGTATCACATATTAATGTGAATGTCAACGGGTTTTCTCAAATTTTTGAGATTATTTTTTTTCGGTCGTTCTCTGTTTCTACAAATTTCAAAATGTCCCGAGGTTGCATCTCCAGGACACAACACAGCCGGTTTAAAACTTCTAATGATATATTAGTATCGCCATTTTTAAACTTCTTCATTGTGTCTTGTCCAAAAATCCCGGTTTTTTTTGCTACTGTTGTATTAATTCCGATTTTTTCCAGTTCTTCAATGACGTTTATTTTGTATTGTAACATTTTTATACCCCCTTTTAATAATTCAATAATTATACATTAATTAATATTAAATGTCAATTTTAAATTTCTCAGAAAAATGTGATTTTTTTATTGACATTCACATATTTATGTGATAATATATAGCCATAGTCAGAAATGACTTAGCCCGGTTGGAAGGGCTTAGAGTCTCCCAACAGCGACCGTTAACGGCTGAATATTAACGGGGCACCGCCACACGGTAAAAGTCGAAACAGCCCATTAATTAAGGGTTGTCCGCCGGGTATGGTCTCCCGGCGCTGATGATGACAGACTAAACAACGAAGAAAGGTTAAAAGGTGAAAATTATGACAACTTTAATTGAAAAATTGCAGAGATTGGAAAGAATGGAAGAAATCGCAAAGCACGCAGAGGCGGATTATGAGAGAGAGCCAGAGAACACAGAAGCAGAAGAGCTTTTCGATTTGGCATACCAAAACGAATTTAACGCCTATATGGACGCTGCAAATTATATTGTATCTATGACAGGCGGAAAAATCGACTTTATGACAGCGAAAAAGCTTGTAAAGACCAATAGAAACGAATTGTTAACCGGGGTGTTGTGGCTCATGCCCCGCTGATGATGACAGACTAAAAATAAAATATAAAAAGGTGGGGTATAAAATGACATATTTAGAATTAGAAAACAAATTAAGAAATTTAAAAGGAATTGAACTTGCATTTTATCAGTCTGATAATTTTATAACGCCACAGGTAGTTGGATTTATTAAAATAGGTAAAGGGCTTGAATATGAGATATCATACGGCACCGCTTTTGGTGGTGGTTGGTGTATTGGGGTAACTCTTTTTTATAATAAAAGATTGTCAAAAGATAGAACAAATAATAAATGCTTTTTTGATGATGAAATTTATAAAATAAATGATTTTATTACTGAGATGAAAAAAGAAATAAAAACTAAAAAATGAAAGGCGATTATTTTAATCGAAAGGTAAAAAAAATGACAATTTTAACAATTCCTATAAAAATCAAAAATCAAAAATTACTAACTGAAAGGGGCTTTAAAAATGGCAAAAATAACAGAATGCGAAAGGCAAAAAATAAAAGTAAATAAAAAGAGTATAACAATTATTAATCCGGATACCGGCAAAACAGCCGGAGTTATAACCGGGTTAAAACACATACAAGACATACCAAAAAACAAACAATTTGATTTCTTTACACTGCTTAAAAAATCCGGCGTTTGGGCTAATCCATATTATAGCACGGACAATATTTTTATTGACGATAAAAATAATACGGTATATGCTTTAAACAATTTAAAAACACATGAATTTTACGAAAAGTGTCCGTTTCTAAAAAAAGAAAAGCCATATTTTGAACAAGAAAAAGCCGTTAATAATTTAAGAAATAACGGCGTAACAATTATAAATACATATATATACAATTAAGGCGCTTTAAAAGTGCCTTTTTGTCGTATCTAAAATTATTTATTTAAGAGGTGTAAACACATGTCATATTTTAATTATCATGCAAAGGCTAAGAATCTAATTAATGCGGGGCATTTAATCCGGTTTGAATATGTGGAAAAGTGGAATCAGATAGCCACGGCACTCGTACTGTTTTTTGACAACAATAAGCCAATGCCGATAAAGTTTCAGCGTTGGAACGAGTACGAACAAATATTTAAAAATTTGCCGTTATGATTGATTTTAACGGCTTTTTGTGCTATGCTTAATAAAACTATACATTAACGCCTTAAAAGTGGCTTATAGGGGCTTACAATGCCATTTAAAGGCATGGCGCAAATTCAGCCATAAGTATTTTTAAACAGATTTTTAATAATTTTTTAATAAAAGCAAAGAATATCCTTCCATGGTTAAGGTTTACCAAAAATCGGCAAAAATAATTTGAATGATTTCGAGTGAAAAATTTTCAAAATTCTAAAATGGTTTTTTCAGCCCTAAAATGCTATAGGGGGGGGTATCAAATTCTTATGCAGGAAAATTTTCAGAAATTGAATTTTCCATAATTAAAATTAAACTTTTTGCAGAATACACAGGATTGTTTAATTCATATATAAGCTGTTCTTTTGTCATATCTTTGTTTGTTCTATTAATATAATCTAATAAGTTATTTATATCCATTAAGCAATTCTCCTAATTAAATTATTCATAATATTATCAGCAAGGTATATAATATCCCTACCAAATAGACTCATAAAATCAGCTATAATTTCTTCTGTTTTTAAGTCAACAGAATAATTATATTCAAAAGCAAAAACATGTGTAAGCTCATGGCAAACAACCTTTTTTAGCTTTTCACCATATAAATTTTTGTTTATAAATATAGTTTTTAATGAGTTATCTGTTACGCCTAAAGTGATAGAGCCGTCCGAACGCTTAAGCATATTACTGTTAGGCGATACAAACTGTAAATCCCATTGCATACCATTAACAATAAACATTTTCTTTCACCTTCTAAAAAGAGGGCATTTCTGCCCTCTCTATTTGATTTACATTATCTTTTGTGCCATTGCGGATATTTTAGCTTTAAGCATTGTTTTTTCTTCGTTAGAAGCGCCCTCAATCATTTCCATAATATCCTCGTGAAGTTCTTTTGTATAATTTTCAAGTTCTTTCATTTTGGCGTTTTTATCTTCTGCTGTATTACCCTTATGTGCTTCTTTTGCGTCCATATACATTTTACGACTCATACCGCTTTTGCCCTCTTTATGGTCGTGCATCATGTGGTCCATTGGCTCAGTGTAATACATTTTACCATCAGCCTTGTCTAAGTCTCTCCAATATTCAGGAGAAAAATCATAATACATGTCCTTAGTCATTATGTAAGGTTCCTCATAACCTTTACGCATTCCACGACCTTTAGGAGCATAACGACCATTAGCATAGCGATATATGTCATAATATCTGCGTTCGCTAGCTTCCTCCGTTTCTCCCATAGCCTTAACAATAGTAGCCTTATATTCAGCGTCTATAAGGTCTTTTATTATGTCTGCAACTTCGCCAAATTCTTTTGTATTAACACATTCAATGCCTTTATCAAGCTCACAACGAGCAGTTTCAGTTAATTTTTCAATCATTTCATGTATTCTTTGTATGTGCATAATTCACGCCCCCTTATGCAGTTCTTATAGCAATCAAGTTTGGATTTTGCACAGCTATTGCCTGTGTAGAAGTATTTTCAACTGCTACAGTAGCACAACAACCGCAAGGAACGTCAATATATACTTGTGTAGCTACATTAAAGAAATTTTCTACTGCCGCTGGTGTAACAATCATCTGTGTAGACTGTAAAGGTTCACCGTCAACGGAAATTGCAAGAGAAATAGCTTCTACAGTACCGCCTGTAGGAATTTCAATATTGCCGGAGAATGAAACAAGAAATCTTGCTTTGCATTGTCCGTTTGTAAGACCTCTAAGCCTTACTATGCCGCTTCCGTCTCTGTGTGTTACACATTTTGTAGGGCATATAGGTGTTTCAGTAAAAATTACATTTTGTCCTGCTGCTACAGTTTGCAGTGCAGAGTTAGTATATTCAGCCATTATTATTTCCCTCCATTTAAAAAGGGCAAACCATAAACCTATAGCCTGCCCTTAATTCTAATAATACTGCTTTATTTATAAGCAGACATATCCTTTTTTAACTCGGATAATATATTCAATATTTCGTTTTGTGTTTGTATAATTTTGTCAAGATAGCGTCTATCCTGCGATTGTAGTTCCTTCATAAGGTCATCATTTGTAGATTGACTAATATCGTTTTGATAACCCATAATTTGAAGCATTACAGAAAAAATAGTTAGCATGTCAAAGACATTTATACTATTAGAATTATAATTTTGGTTCATTATTAGCAACCAAAGTTACAACTTGAGCCGTTATTCATTACACCAACTGGTGTACCATAGCAGCAGTTAGGGTTTGGAACAACGTATGCAGGAACCGGAACATCTCTGCCAAGTCTGCGAATAAGCTCTGCTGTCTGTGCGTCCTGATTAGCTGTAATAAAGGCATTTTGTGCCTGCTGACTTGCAGCAAATTTAAGAGACTGATTTTCTGCCTGTAATGTAGAAATTTTATCCTGGCAGAGATAATCAAGGATAGCTCTTGTGCCTGCGTTCTGGCTTTCAATAATATCTCTTGCATTATTGTTCATTGTGTTTTGGAGAGTATTTGTCTGTGTAGCTATGTTATAGTTTACACCGTCAATACCTCTCTGTGTTTCACAGCAGCATTGAGAAAGCTGGTAGCCAAGGTTGCTAATCTGTGTTTGAACACCGTTAAAGCCATTGCAAAGTTGAAGCTGGTTATTGCTAAAACCGCTTGTAATAGCGTTGTTAAGTGCATAAGTGCTGTCACAAATACCATTCTGAATAGAATTTACATCACGCTGTAAGTTGTTAAATGCAAATCCTTCGTTAATGTCAGCTCTTGTAGCATATCCCTGTCCTGCTGGTGTATTAATTCCACCGCCGTAACCGCCAAGGCCACCAAAACCATTTCCGCCCCAGCCAAAAAGTATAGCAAATAAAATTAAAGTCCATATTCCGTTGTCGCCAAAACCAAACATACCGCTGTTTCCATAGTAAGCTGGCATAACTGGCATTGTAAATCCGTCATTGTTATTGAACATATTAGTTTTTCCTCCTTAAAAATATATTCATAAAGAGGAACCGGTTTTTAATGAGCGCTCAACCTCTAATATGCGTAAACAATATTTATCTAATATTTAGTTGTTGTTTAAATTGTTTCATCATTTCGTCAGGGTCTATGCCTTTTTCTTTGCAAAGGTTTCGAGCCATGTTTTCTATTCCTTGTGAGTCGCCTTTTTGTAACATTTGTATAGCGTTTTTAGCCATTGGATTTTGCATAACTTGACTATTGTTCATCATTTGTTGTGCAAACTGTTGTGGATTTTGAAGTGCATTTAATAGTTGCATCATGTTCATTCGGCCTCAGTCTCCTTTTTAATTTTAGAAACACTTGTTTTAGCCATAGAATTAGTTGTGTGATTTGTAGAGTTAGTCATGGATTTTTCTAAACGGTCAAAACGTTCTGCTATTTCGCCCCTTAAGGCTCTCATATCCTCGTATAAGCCGTTTAAATTTATTTGTGGCATATTTATATTATTTTCAAAATTTTGTTCTGTAATAGGCTTAAAACACGTTGTAGCTATAGTTCCATTTGCAGTCCAGTTTTTAAGCTGAATTTCAGATTTATCTTTTTTAATAAAAATTGCGCCGTTACCGTCCATAGGTACATCATTTGCAGACAAAGTATTAAAATCGTCTACATATCGACCATTAAGACCTATTATTTGCTGTGGAATTGTTTGTTGTGGTTGAAATTGAGATTGTTGTGGAATTGCTTGTTGTGGATATTGTGGGTATTGTTGTACTGTTGTCATAGGTGTATAGCCCATATACATCTGTTGCATGTTGTTATTCGGATAATAATTCGGATATTGTGCCATAAATTCCCTCCTTATTTACTTCCTCTATAACTTCTTGAAATACATGTACTGCTGTTGATTGACAGCCAATAGGTATTTTTTGCATTTCAGGGTGTGTAAAAATTCTTTCTAAAATTTCATCTTTAAACAATAGACACACCTCCTTATACTTAAATTTTCGCATAAAAAAAGAACATACTCCATAGCATGTTCTTCTTATCTTTTTATCATTAAATTGTCACTAAAATGTCATAATTATAACAGCCTTATAATCTTTTTCTTTAGGCTTTTGATTGCTCGGCTAATAGTAGACGGACTTTTACCCAAGATTTCCGCAAGTTGTTCTATTGTGGGCGGATACTCACAATTCCTTAAATCAAGAATGCGTTCTTCTGTTTCTGTTAAATTCCCATTTTTTCTTATAAAATCCAATTCAGGCTTTGTAAAATCGGGTATTTTGAGCATAGATACCCTCCGTTCGTAATATTTACAAAGCTTCTAAGACAATTCTATTTATTTCTTTTTAACAGCTGTTCCTTTTGAATTCCCGTTTTTCCTTGTTCTTTTTTTAGTTATTCTTAACTTCGCCATTCAATATCTCCAATATTTGTTTTAATTGTTCTTGGTCAATGTCTGAGCTTATAATATTGCCGTCACTATCAACTATCGTATATATGCCTGTTTGTTCTATTGTCCCTGAAAAATCATATTGATATAAATACCATATAAATATCGATATTGTTCCAATAAGAGTGAAAGCCCATAAGAACAAAACAGTAATAAATACTTTTATCCATGTTCTTGTTTGTTCTTTTGAATATTTAAGAACATCTGTTGCTAAAGGTTGATTTTCTTTTGGCTTCTTATTTCCATTGTTTTCAAATTCATTATTATCCATAGCAACCTCCCACTATCATTTTAATTTTATACTTAAATAGGTTTTTAGTCAATAAAATTTACATGATTTCGATAATTTAATCTTTTCGGTTTGTCACCTCGAGTATTTAAGCTTGACTGGGTAATGATGAGTGTTATTATACTTGCCCTTCTTGCTGCTTTAATGTATAAAGGCATACAGATATTTGAGTCTTTTCTTCTTAAAAAAATGGGTTTGTAAAAAGTTTATATTAACCGGACATACACAAAAAGCATACAGCTTCATAAAATATAACTGAACAAAAACCGGAGGCTGCAAATGTTCTATAGAATAATAATACTATCCCTTCTGTTATCCGTAATGGCTTTCGGCACAGGTATGGTTATAAAAAATGAAAGGATAAAAAACTTCTCTTTGCTTAGAGTAATATTTTTCTGGTTAATTATACTTTCGGCTAAGGCTGGCGAGATAACAACAAATTACCTTTTAACACAATATAATCAAACACAGCTGAAAAACATAGCCGCTGTTATAACTTTTTGCTTAGGAATAGCACTTATTATACGCAGCAAAAGCGAGAAAGCGGCAGCAGTAGAAAACATGTACTATTTCGGTAAAATTTTCCCTTTAATTTACACAGTTTTTAATACCTATCTTATTATAGCTTCTTTTACAGCCTGTGGCATAACATTTAAGCATGCGCCTCTAGTAGTTTCACTTTTGGAACTGCTTTTTATCAGTCTAGGTATCGGTTTAAAAAGGCAACTGCCTGATTTAGGTGAAAAAAGTTTTGACACATGGTATTGCCTTTGCGGCGCGCTTGTTATGTTTATGGTAGTTGTTTACTTTATATAAAATAATCCCGTCGTTATGCCGGGTTAACATAAAAAGGACGGATATCTATTCCGTCCTTAATTTTTGTTATTTAGATGGTATATATGCCCTGATTCTTCCGGCTAATTCATTTATGCTCATTGTCTGCATTATAACTCTGCCAGGGCCAGTAAGCTTAGTTAAAAATAAGCCTTCACCGCCAAAAAGTATATTACCTACACCTTTAACTGTTTCTATTTCGTAATTTACAGAAGCATCAAAAGCAACTACATTTCCGCTGTCTACCTTTATAACCTCTCCTGGAGCAAGCTCTTTAATTATAGGGTCGCCATCTACCTCAAGAAATGCCATACCACTGCCTGTAAGCTTTTGCAGAATAAATCCTTCACCGCCAAAAAGACCAGATGAGAATTTTTTTGTAAATACTGAGCTAAGCTCAACACCTTCCTGAGCGCATAAAAAAGCGCCTTTTTGAAGTATAATTCCGTTATGCTCATTAACATTAACAGGTATTACCTGTCCTGGAGCTGTAGTAGCAAAAGCTATTTTAGCCCCATCTGTCATAGCTGAGTATGTAACCATAAAAAATGACTCACCAGAAAACATTCTTCCGATGCCTTTTAACATTCCGCCTTTTGCGTTTGTTTCCATTTTTATTCCTTCACTCTGCCAAGACATACCACCGGATTGAGTAAAGAGGGCTTCTCCACTGTTCAATGTGATTTCTACCGCTGGTGCAATACTTCCTAAAATTTCATAATTCATACTTTTCCTCCCTTTTTATGCTTTAAAATTTCATTTTGAATTTTTTCTACAACTTCATTGTATTTCTTAGATTTTAAGCTTGGAAATGCTTTAAAAAAGCGCATTTCTCCGCCACCTATAGGTACACTGAAGTGTTTATTGAGTATTTTGCCATGAACAACAATTCCATCTTTATACTTCTTCTCAATAAGCAATGCTTTCTTATATGCATTTTCTCTGGTTTTTTCAAGTCTGTCACTAAACGATTCATGAATACTTTTAAGACTGCTGCTGAGTTTAATCCAGCTTGAGAGCGTTTTTGCAAAGTCAGCTGCCATTACTAAAAAAATAAGCACAGCTATTCTGTTTATAAATTTATTGTCTATGTATATAAATAACTTTTGTACATAAGGGTCAATTAAAGCAATTATTGTACCTGCTAAGCCAAATATAATCGCGCCATATAGACATATCCTACCATTTACATTAAAAGGAAGATGACTGTAATCCCACCATCGGGTATTAAAAAGCTTTTCAGCCACATAAGAGGTTATATATTCTATAACACATGCGCCAACAGCGCAGACTATAAAAATAATAAATACGTTTGTATTATTGTGTTCATTAAATACAGCAGTGCAAAGCGTAGCACCTACACCATATATAGGGCAATACGGCCCTATTAAAAAACCTCTGTTTATAAAGCGTTTTTCTGTTAAAAAAGAGCATATAGTGCTTTCATACAGCCACCCCAGAAAGCTGTATATAACAAATAAAAGTATAAATTCGCAAACTGCCATTTTGTTCCTCCTTTAAGAGGTTTATAAGTTACATAAGCCTGCGTTTTAAATGTAAAATTTCCATAATAGAACATATTTTATCAGCTATTGTTACAATCCAGCTCTCTTTAAAATACGGTGGAACTGGGGTAAGAGGAAACATATGCTTAATAATAATGTCTTTTTCTCTCTCGTTAAGCTTAAAAGATTGTGATGCGTTTTTAAACGCAACACTGGGATGAGTAAAACCATGAAGCCTATGTGTTTTATCTGGTACATGCCAATCGTATAAAAAGTAGTCATGCAGTAAAGCACCTTTTACAAGAGAGTACTTATTAACTTTTATTCCGGTTTTTTCACAAATCCACAAACTTAAACATGCTACATTAACACAATGCTCATAAACAGATGTACTGCCATGCTGTATATATTGCTTAAGTTCATTAAATCTTGAGTACAGGCTTAAATAACGAATTTCCTCTATAATTAGTTTTTTGTTCTTAATTATAAAAGCCATTGAAATTCCCCCAAAATTGCAGTTCATACATAGAATTATAAAACAGCAAATATTTAGCTGTCAACATTAGCCAATACTAAGTATATAAATTAAACTAGTACAAGCGCCTATATCAAAGTTTTTCATATTATGTTAATAGCATTTAATTTAGGAGATGATTTTATATGACAACCGCCGTTATATGGGCAGCATGCGGCACTGGATTTACATTTTTAATGACTACATTAGGCGCTTCTCTTGTATTCTTTTTCAGAAAGTCTTTAAATAATACTTTTGAACGTGTATTTCTTGGCTTTGCAGCCGGAATAATGATTGCAGCATCTGTTTGGTCTCTTCTGCTTCCTGCTATTGAGCAAGCAGAAAATTCTTTATTACCTAATTTTATACCTCCTGCTATAGGTATAATTACAGGAGCACTGTTTCTTTTTATTATGGATAAAATAGTAACTAAAATCTACATCTCTAAAACCATTAAAGACAACAGCAGTGCAAAGCTTAAACGTACTACAATGCTTATAACAGCAATAACACTGCATAACATACCTGAAGGAATGGCTGTAGGCCTTGCTTTTGCCCTAGCTGCCGAAAATATGGGACAAATGGCTCAATATTCAACAGCATTTGCCCTTGCCTTAGGCATAGGTATTCAAAACTTTCCAGAAGGTGCTGCCGTTTCTCTGCCACTTAACCAGGAAGGGTTTTCTGGCAAAAAATCATTTTTGCTTGGTACACTCTCTGGTTTTGTTGAACCTGTTTTCGGCGTATTAACTGTTCTTGCAGCAGCAAGCATAGAGCATTTAATGCCATATCTCCTTTCATTTGCCGCAGGTGCAATGATATATGTTGTAGTTGAGGAGCTTGTTCCCGAAGCCAACGCCGATAAGGATTCTCACTTAGGTACACTTGGTATTATAGTAGGATTTTTAATAATGATGATACTTGATGTTGCTTTAGGTTAAAATTAAAGCCGCCAAAAAACGGCGGCTTTTAACTGTTATGCTTCTTTTGTCTATAAAAATACATCACAGCTGTAACTATAAAAATACCCAAAACAGCTCCGCAGGCATCAATAAATACATCTCTTAACTCACAAGAACGCCCTGGCACAAAGTACTGATGAAGCTCATCACTTGAAGCATAAGCAGTACAAAGCAGTATTGAATATACAGCTCTAAGCCTTATGCTTAACGTTGGATATGTTGTAAGGGCTGATGTAACAAAAACAGCCAAAACAGTATAAATTGAAAAATGTGCGGCCTTTCTTACAAAACCATTCATTGAGCTTATTACTATATATTGGTCATATTCCGACATAATATCATAATTTTTAACAAAAATCCTTGCTATAACAGCCGTTACGGAATTACTTACAGTAGTGCTTTCTTCGGAAATTTGCGAAGAGAAGAAAAATATTAATATGGCTGTGCATATAGCCAAAAACCAGAATAAAACCCTTAAATTAAATTTATTTTTATATGAAATCATTAATGTTCACCTTTAAGTTTATTTTAGTTAAGTTTTAATTATATACTTATTTTTGCATATTCTCAACAATATAAAAATTAAATTTTTATTACTTTTTATACCAGCTATTTCAATTTAATCAATGTGTTTTTACCCAACCAATGGTATAATTTTTTAAGGAGGTGTTTAAATGCGTGACTTATTTTCAATAGGCGAAATGGCCAGCCTTTTTAATATTAATATTAGAACATTAAGGTATTACGATAAAATAGGATTGCTTAAACCTGAATATGTAGACAATAAATCTAATTATAGATACTATGGCACAAAGCAGTTTGAAAAGCTTAATACAATACGATACCTTAGGGCTCTTGATATGCCTATAGAAAAAATCTCTGAGTTTTTTGAACATAAAGATGTAAATGTAATGATTAGCCTTTTAAAAAATCAAAAAGAAATAATTGAAAACAAGAAAAAAGAGCTAGAATTAATAGAGAGGAAAATTAATAACCGAATTAAACAAATAGAAGACGCCGCTTCTTGGAAATTAGATGAAATAAGCATTAAAAGCTTTCCGGAAAGAAAAGCTCTTGTATTAAAAAGCGACATACCTGTTAATGATGACTTAGAATATTCAATAAGAAAACTTGAAAGAAACCATAATTTGAATTCATCTGTATTTCTTGGAAAAATAGGTGTTTGTTTAAGCGCCGAAAATATAAAAAATATGAGCTACAACTCATTTTCATCCATTTTTATGCTTATAGAAGATGAAGACCTGTGCCAAAGCCCTGCTTCAATAATAACTAAAGGTGAGTATGTTTTTATACGCTTTTGCGGAACACATGTTGATGCTCCACCCTACTACAAAAGACTTATGGACTATATGAAAGTCAACAAATTTGAAATCTCTGGCGATTCATTAGAAATTACATACATAGACTCAGGTCTTACAGAACAATTAGGACAATTTGTTACAGAAATCGAAATTCCATTTAAAAGAGCTTGACTCTCTATCTGATAGAGGCTTTAGTCTGTATTAAACAGACATAGGGGGGTTAATAAAATTGGATGCAAAAAACGATTTAACTAAAAACAGTATAATAAAAACAGTTATTACTTTTTCCATACCGTTTTTATTAGCTAATTTAATACAGGCTCTTTATGGTGCCGCAGATTTAATGGTTATTGGCTGGTATTGCTCAGCCGAAAGCGTTGCCGCAGTATCTACCGGAACACAAGTTACACAAATAATAACAAGCATAGTATCCGGCCTTACTTTAGGAGGAACAGTGCTTACAGGCAAATATGTAGGCATGAAGCGTAATGAAGATGTAAAGGAAACAATATCAACAAATCTTACTGTATTTTTTATAGTAGGCATTATTCTGTTTTTCTTGCTTTACATATTCGCTTCACCGGTTTTAAAAGCACTTCAAACCCCGGCAGACTCTTTTCTTCTTGCAACTGATTATGTAAGAGTATGCGCAGTAGGAGTTGTTTTTATATGTGGTTATAACGCCATAAGTGCCATTTTAAGAGGTTACGGCGATTCCAAAAGTCCTCTTATATTTGTTGCTGTAGCAGGTGTTTTAAATTTAATTGGAGATATAGTACTTGTTAAGTATTTTAATTTGGATGTAAAAGGAACTGCCCTTGCCACAATAGCCTCTCAAGGCATAAGCATGTTTCTGGCCATGGCATATTTGAATAAAAGGAACTTCATTTTTAAGTTTAAGCTGTCAAATTTTAATATTAATTTAAAAAAGCTAAAAGAACTAGCATCTGTTGGCATTCCTATATCCCTTCAGGAATGTATGATTCGTGTTTCTTTCTTGTATTTAACATCAGTAACAAACAGCCTTGGTGTTGATTCTTCCGCCGCAGTAGGCATAGCAAGCAAGTATGACGTATTTGCAATGCTTCCTGCTACTTCCGCTGCAAATGCTTTAGCCGCTATAGTTGCGCAGAATTATGGCGCTGGAGAGTTTAAGAGAATGAATAAAGCTCTTTTAACAGCGATACTTTTTGCACTTCCTTTTTCAATGGCTTTTTTCTTGTGGGCTCAATTATCTCCGCAGTCAATGATTTCAGTTTTTACCAAAGACGCACAGATTATTGAAACCGGCATACCGTTTTTTAAAACATGCAGTTTTGACTACATAGCAGTGCTATTTGTATTTTGCTTAAACGGTTATTTAAATGGACGCTCTTTAACCGTTTTTACAATGATAAGCTCATGCTTTGGCGCTCTTGCTCTTAGAATACCTCTTCTTTATTTCTTATGCAAAAATGTACCTCATAACTTAGGTATAATAGACACAGCTGCGCCGCTTGTTTCAACTATAATGGCAGTTTACACTATTATATTTGTTTTGTATTTAATTAACAAAAAGAGCCCAACAAATAGTATTACAGCTAAAAATACCCCGCTTAATTAAAAGCGGGGTAAATTAATATTTAACCTATTCCTTTAAATATAATACCTAATATAAACACTATAACTGTTAAAGGAACATATACATACTTGGCAATAGGTCCAAACCATGCTGGTATACCCTTTTCATTGCCTTGGTTAAGCTCCTCTTTAATTTTATCAAATCCGAATATATAGTATATTGAAAAAGCACCAAATAATGCACCAAATGGAACAATTATAATTGTTATAAAGTCCATCCAGTTGCCTACAGCACTTTCAGACTCAAGGAAAATACCTACACCAAAACATATAACACCACAAAGCACAACAGCCAGTTTTCTGTTCATATTAAACTTATGCTGAAGGCTTTCTATTACAGCCTCAAACATATTCATAAGTGATGTTATACCAGCAAAGCAAACTGAAAGGAAGAATATAATTGAAAAAATCTGTCCTGCAAACATTTGCTTAAATATATGTGGTATTGTAATAAACAGCAATGAAGGACCGCTTCCCGGCTCTATTCCAAAAGCAAATACTGCCGGCATTATAGCAAAAGCTGAAAGCAAAGCGGCTAAAGTATCAAAACCTACTGTTCTTACTGAAGCCGAAATTATATTTTCATTTTTGTTAAGATAAGAACCATAAACAATCATTCCGCTGCCTGTAATTGAAAGGGAGAAGAAAGCCTGTCCCATAGCCATTACCCATGTGTTAAAATTCAAAAGCTCACTCCATCTTGGCACAAGAAGAAATTTATAGCCGTCAAAAGAGCCAGCAAGGAAGAAAACTCTTACAGCCAATACTGCAAATAGAATAAAAAATATCGGCATCATTATTTTATTCGCCTTTTCAATCATTACAGCTGAACCTGTTATAAGCAAAAGCATAGTAACAGCAACTACAATAAAATGCCATGGAATACTGCCAAAATTACCTGTTGCCTGAGCAAAGTACTCCGCTGAATCCTGATTTAAAATAGCTCCACTTACTGAGCCAAAAAGTGAACGCAGTACCCAGCCGATTATAATGGAATAGCCTATAGCAATTCCAAGAGAACCCATTAAAGGAATCCAGCCCATTTTCTGGCCTATTTTTGATTTACCTTCCCAGCATAAATCATAAGAACCTAATGTTCCAGTTTTTGACCGCCTGCCAATGGCAAATTCTGCCGATAAACCAGTTATTCCAAAAAGAAGAACAAAAAATAAATAAGGCACAAGGAAAGCACTGCCGCCAAACTGTCCCAGCCTATAAGGAAACATCCAAATATTTCCCAATCCTACAGCTGAACCAACACAAGATAGTATAAATCCCAATGAGTTAGTAAAACTTCCGTTTTTATGATGCATATTAAGCCCCTACTCTTTCTTATATTTTATATAACTAATTCATTATATAATTAAACTGCAAAAATCTCAACTCTAACCTAAAAAAATGTTAATATAATGTAATTTTTTGCATTAATTTCAATACATTGTTGAATTTTTGATAAAAATAAGTTAATATTTTACATTATCTGTTATGTGTGTTAAGCTATAATAATAATTTAAACTGCGAGGAGGAATTTATAATGAACAAGTTAATTGAAAAATTTAATAACGGAGAAAAAATACTTGGAACCATTTCGCATATAAAAAGCATGACAGCCATAGAAGCTTTGGGCTATACTGGGGTTGATTTTGTTATGCTTGATATGGAACATTCCCCTCTTGATAATGATGAAGCTGCTAAGTGCTTAACTGCCGCTTCAGCTGCGGGTTTACCTGCTATTATCAGAATAAGCAGTATGAATAAAGAGCATATACTGCACATGCTCGACGCCGGTGCAGCTGGAATAGCAGTTCCATCTGTTACAAATGTGGAACAAGTTAAAGAACTTATAAAGCATGCAAAATTTACACCTGTTGGAGAGCGTGGATACTGTATGACTCGTGATGGCGGCTGGGGCTTTGCCCAAAACAGCAGTGGCACTTTAAGAGAATATATGGACTACTGTAATAAAAACACCCTGCTTATTCCGCAGTGCGAAACTGTAGGTTGCCTTGAGCATATTGAAGAAATTACAGCTCTTGAAGGCGTTGACGGAATACTTGTAGGCCCTTACGATTTATCAATAGATATGGGCATAGCTGGTGAATTTGATAACCCGATGCTTATAAATGCTATTAGAAGAATAATAGATGCATGCAAAAAGAATAAAAAAATGGCAATAGACTTTGCAGGAAATACAAATGCGGCTATAGAACAATTTAAAGATGGTTTTGATGCTGTACTTTTTGGTATAGATTTAATTATGTATATAAACAGCTACAAAAATTCAGTAAAAGAAATTAAAGATAAAATGTAATATATAAAAGGCACATTATCAAAAATGTGCCTTTTTTTGTTATACAACTAATATATTTCAGTAATTAGTAAACGTTACTTTATCAAGAATACCTGTTAAATGGGCAATGGCAACACCATAGTTTGTCATAGGAACATTCTGCGATTTTGCTTTATCTATTCTGCTCATAACATATTTACGGTTAAACATACATGCTCCACACTGTATAATTAAATCATACTTATTTAAACTCTCTGGAAAATCGGTTCCGCTTACTAAATCAACATTAATAGAACTACCAAAACGTTTTTTAAGCATATTAGGTATTTTCTCCCTGCCTATGTCCTCACTAAGGGGCGCATGTGTACAACATTCAGCAATAAGTACATTGGACTTTTCTGTTAATGAATCTATATATTTTGCCCCTTCAATATAATAAGGCAAGTCCCCTTTGTATGCTGCAAAAAGAACTGAAAAAGATGTAAGCATGCTTTCTTTAGGCTTATTTTCGTACACATACTTAAATATTTGTGAATCAGTAATAATAAGTTTTGGCGGTATTTTAAGTGCTGAAAGTGCCGATTTAAACTGATTTGCAGTAGAGCTTATTATAATACAATCTTTATCCAAAAGCTCACGTATTGTCTGTACTTGCGGCAGAATAAGCCTTCCTTTTGGTGCCTGAATATCCTGCGGCATTACAAGCAAAACAACATCTTCTTTATTTACAAGTGTTCCTGTTATTAAAAGGTTCTCATAATTTTTCGGAATTTTTTTAGATATTTCATTTTTTACTAAATCAATTCCTTCACCGGTTTTGGCGCTTACAAATAAAGGTATTTCATTTGTTTCAGTTTTAATTTTGTTTAAAATTATTTCTTTATTTAATTGTATATCGCATTTGCTAATAACAAGTACAACAGGTGTATTTCTTCTTTTAAAGTACCAGTACAGCCTTAATTCCTCATCAATATTTTCATCTGCAAAAAGTAGTATGGCTATATCAGTTTTTTCGGCAGAAAGCATTGTTTTTTCAATACGGCTTTTACCTAAACTGCTTTTATCAGAAAAACCAGCCGTATCAATAATTACACATGGCCCAACGGGATATACTTCCATAGCCTTATATATAGGGTCAGTCGTTGTACCAGCTACATTTGATACAATAGACACATTCTGCCCTGTAAAAGCATTTATAAAAGAAGATTTTCCGCTGTTTGTTTTTCCAAAAATTCCAATATGTATTCTGTCACCAGTTGGTGTTTCGTTTAAACCAGATGGCATGGTTTATACCTCCGTTTGCTTTTTATAAAATAATTAAAAACGGAAATCTCTCTTTCCATTTGAAATTTCATTAATGTGCTCATAAGCAATTTTTCTTACTTTTTCATTTGGTATATTTTCCAGTTCTTTATTAATTAATTCCATGCCTATTTTACATGTTTCTTCTGACGCATAGTCCTCAAGGTATTCTTTAAGAGTCATTAAAGCATTAGGGTGACAGCAGTTTAAAATCTGTTTGCTCTTGCACAATGACATAAATCTGTCCCCTGTTCTTCCTTCTCTGTAACATGCTGTACAGAAACTTGGAATATATCCCAATTTCATTAACCAATTTACAATTTCGTCTAAAGTACGATTATCGCTTACATCAAACTGCTCAGATGTTATTTCTTCTTTTTCGTTTTCTGCATAACCGCCAACACTTGTTTTGGAAGCACCGCTTATTTGGGATACGCCAAGAGGAAGAACTTTTTCTCTTACAGCCTGACTCTCACGTGTTGAAATTATCATGCCTGTATATGGTACTGAAATACGTATAAGAGCACAAATTTTGGCAAATATATCGTCGCTTATACCATTATCAAAAACAGACGGGTCAATATCATCAGCACGTTTAATACGCGGAACACTTATTGTATGCGGTCCCACGCCATGAACAGCCTCCAAGTGCTCTGCATGCATAAGAAGTCCTGCAAACTCATAGCGGTAAAGCTCCAAGCCGAATAAAACTCCAAGACCTACATCATCAATTCCGCCTTCCATTGCACGGTCCATTGCCTCTGTATGGTATGCGTAATTGTGTTTTGGTCCTGTTGGATGAAGTTTTTCATAACTTTCTTTGTGATATGTTTCCTGAAAAAGTATATATGTACCTATTCCAGCTTCTTTAAGTTTTCTGTAGTTCTCTACAGTTGTAGCCGCTATGTTTACATTAACACGGCGAATTGCTCCGTTTTTATGCTTTATACTGTATATTGTTTTAATACATTCAAGTATGTACTCAATAGGATTATTAACAGGGTCCTCTCCAGCTTCTATAGCCAAACGTTTATGTCCCATATCCTGCAAAGCAGTAACTTCTTTAACAATTTCTTCCTGTGTAAGTTTTTTTCTTGCTATGTGTTTGTTTTTCATATGATATGGGCAGTAAACACAGCTGTTTACACAATAGTTAGAAAGATACAACGGCGCAAAAAGAACAATACGGTTGCCGTAAAAATCTTTTTTAATCTGCTCAGCCAATTTATACATTTCCTGTACTTTTTCAGGAATTTCACAAGCTAAAAGCACTGACGCTTCTCTGTGGTTAAGGCCTTTAAGCTCTTTAGCCTTTTCAATAAGCTTATCTATAAGCTCCACGTTATTTTTATTTGCGTCAGCATAAGCAAGTGTTTCCTTGATTTCTTCGTCTGAGATAAATTCTTCTGCTACTAATGATTTTGGATTATACATATTTTCTTCCTTTCTTTTTGGTCAGAATTATTATCTTTCCAATTAGTTTTATATTTAACCGTTTATACGGCTATTTACTTTAGTTTACTTGGAATAATCTCCTCTTGACACAATAATTTTATAACCTATTTGTTCAAATCGTTTGTTCAAATCATTTATGTTTTCTGCCGCTTCACATCCAGAGCAGATTTTGTTATTGTAAAGACTATATTTATTTCTTACATCACTTGGTGAAAGATTAGGCATAACTACATTTGCACCTGCCAAAATCCCCAGCTCCCTACCTATTGGGTCTATTGTACCAAGAGCAGTTGTTGCCGGAAGCAAAACTTTAGGACAGAGCAACCGAATAATTGCAAGAAGTTTAAGTGTCATATCAAGTGTTCCTGCTTTTTCGTCTTTAAAGGGTGTATCTTTATGCGGAATAAAAGGCCCTATACCCACCATTTCAAGCTTTAGACTAAGTATAAATAGCAAGTCTTCGTAAATTGTTTCAACTGTCTGATATGGCGAACCAACCATAAAACCGCAGCCTGTTTGATAACCTATTTCTTTCAAATTATAAAGACATCTCTTTCTGCTTTCCAAAGACATATATTCCGGGTGAAGCATTCTGTAATGGCTTTCATTTGCTGTTTCGTGCCTAAGAAGGTATCTGTCAGCACCTGCATTAAAAAACGCTTTATAGCTTTCTTTTGTTTTTTCCCCTATAGACAGCGTAACAGCACAATCTGGGTACTTATCCTTTATACTTGAAACAAGCAAGCAAATTTTGTAATCATTAAAAAAAGTATCTTCTCCACCTTGCAAAACAAATGTCCTAAAACCCAGTTCATACCCTATATCACAGCAATTTAAAATCTGTTCATTAGTGAGCCTGTAACGTTTTGCATTATGATTGCTGTTTCTTATTCCACAGTAATAACAATCATTTCGGCAGTAGTTTGTAAATTCTATAAGCCCACGTATATAAATATTATTTCCAAAACTGGTTTTTGCCGTTTTTGACGCTTCTTTCATTAAATATTCAATATCAGCTTTTTCAGTTAATTCCAGCAGAATTTTAAGCTGTTCTTTTGTTATTTGTTTTTCTTTTTTTATATATTCAACAATATCTTTTACCATATTAATTTCCGCCTATATTTGAATATATAGTTTTTGCAGTAATACCTTTAAGTCTGCCTATTTTTCCAGAAAGAGCATTAATTTTATCCAGCGGTGCATCAATAGCCACACTTATTATATTTACATTCTTTTCTCTGTATGGAATACCCATTCTGCCAACTATATACTCTCTGTACTCATGCAGCAGAGCATTTAACTGTTCAACGGACTCCATATTTTCAACTATTATGCCTATAAGAGCTATTCTTGTTTCCATATTTTCCTCCAAAAATCAATAAAAAACTGCGCCAAGGCAGAATTATACCCGGCGCAGCACAAAAGCGTTTATTTACCATTATTCCGCCTTCCACCTCAATATTTATTTCGGTGTCAGATAAATATTAATATAAAAATCAACTCAACATTTAGAACATGTCTGCATGTAAAGTAATAATAAATAATTTTACCACATATTTTTTATATTTGTAATTTTTTCTAATTTTTTCTAACTTTTTCTTACTTATTTTTCATTATGTTTTTAAAAGCCATAGAACCACAGATAGTGCCGCTTAAAGCACCACAAAGAACATCTGTTAAATAATGTACTCCCAAATAAATACGTGAAGCCCCCATTAAGCAGGCATAAAAATAAGCCAATATTCCAACTTTTATACCAAAGCATTTTTTTATTATATAAGCCGAAGCAAATGAGCTTGCTGTGTGGCCCGAAGGAAACGAATAGTCTTTAGGCTCATCAATAACAGCCTCTAACTCTCCAATGCTGTGGAATGGTCTTGAACGACCTATAGTGTTTTTAACTATTCCGTTATTTATAATCACAGAAAAAATCTGCGATAATATTATAGCAAAAGCAGCCTTTCTTGTTCTATTAAATTTTGCCAATATAAGCGAAATAGAAAGCCAAATAAAGCCACCATCTCCTGTACGGCTTATAAACTTAAATATGGGATTTAAAAAGTTATTACGAATACGCATTTGAGTGTGTAAAGACACAATATGGTCTATTTTTTTGATTTTTTTCTTCATGCACACTGCTCCTTTTAAAATTATCCAAGTGCTACATCAAGTATCATCATTACAATAAACCCCAAAGCAAACCCCAAAGTTCCTATATTGCTGTGTTCCCCTTGACTGGCTTCCGGTATTAATTCCTCTACTACTACATAAATCATAGCACCTGCCGCAAAAGAAAGCAGATATGGCACAGCCGGAGTAATAAATCCCGCAAGCATAAGCGTTATAAACGCACCTATTGGCTCAACTATGCCTGATAATGCACCATAGGCAAAAGCCTTTGGTTTAGAAATATTTTCATTTTTTAACGGAAGTGATATAATTGCTCCTTCTGGAAAATTTTGTATAGCTATTCCTATCGAAAGAGCAAAGGCTCCAGTCATTGTAATATCTGCTCCCTGAGAGAGCATACCAGCAAAAACTACTCCAACAGCCATACCTTCAGGTATGTTATGCAGTGTAACAGCTAATATAAGCATAGTGCTTTTGGCTAAGCCACATTTAATGCCCTCGCACTCATTATTGCCTATATGCATGTGTGGCACTGTTTTATCTATTACAAGCAAAAATATTATACCCAAAGCCATTCCAACTGCTGCTGGAATAAATGATAATTTTCCCATATGGCTTGACATATCCATAGACGGTATTAATAGTGACCATACAGAAGCAGCTATCATTACACCAGAAGCAAAGCCAAGCAGAGCTTTTTGTGTATTTTCTTTAATTTTATCTTTTACAAAAAACACACAGGCAGCACCTAATGCAGTACCCAAAAATGGAATTAGCAGACCTATAGATATACTAAGCATATAAAACTCCTTTATTAAAATTTCATTATAAAATAAGTATAACACATTTTTTATTATTTAAAAATAAAAACACGGAAACGTAATAATTTGTTCCCGTGTTTTTAATAATTTTATATAATTCCTACTGACTGAATAAGGAGTATAAAGAGCAGTATAGGTGCTACAAACTTCATCATAACTACATAAAGTTTTTCCCTGCCGAATTTATGTCCACTTGACTTCATTTCGTCTATAATACATTTTGGCTTAGCTACCCAGCCTATAAGTATACATGTTAAGAATCCTACTAAAGGCATAAGGCAGTTATTGCTTATATAATCAAGTACATCAAGTATCTGCGCTGTAGCTCCGTTAGGAAGTGTAAGCTCAAAGTACAATAAGTTATAGCCAAGGCATACTATAATTCCAACAATTACTGTTCCCAATGTAACCAAAACAGTTGATTTTTTTCTGCTGAAACCGAATTTGTCCATAGCACTTGAAACAATAGCTTCCATAACTGATACAGAAGATGTTACAGCTGCAAATGTAACCATTAAAAAGAAAATAATACCTATTATGTTGCCAGCAAAACCCATAGAGTTGAAAACTTTAGGCAAAGACACAAACATAAGTCCAGGCCCGGCTGACATACCTTCTGTTCCCATAAATGTAAATACAGCAGGAACAATCATCATACCAGCTAAAAAAGCCACTATAGTGTCAAAAATTTCAATCTGGTTAACAGACTTTACAAGATTTGTTTCTTTCTTTACATATGAGCCATAAGCAACCATAATACCCATAGCAACACTTATAGAAAAGAAAAGCTGTCCCATTGCATCTGTCAGTATAACAAAGAATTTCTTTAATGTCATTCCTGTAAAGTCAGGAATAACATATACTGCAAATCCCTGAAGACCTGTTCTTGTAACTCCGTTATCATCTGTATATTTAAGAGTTAATGAAAATACTGCTATACAAATAATAAGTATTAAAAGAATAGGAAGCAGTATTTTTGAATAGCTTTCAATTCCGTTGTTTACTCCCCTATATACAACAAAGGCCGTTGCAAAAAGGAATATTAAAAACCAAATTATAGGCGACCACTGTGACGAAATAAAAGCTGAAAAATATGTATCTGCCACAGTTGCAGAGCCTGAACCTGTAATATAAGTAAACAGGTATTTTAATACCCATCCACCTATTGTACAGTAATATGGTAAAATAATTACTGGTACAAAGCAGGCCAAAATTCCTAAAAAGCCCCAACCTTTATGTATAACTTTATAAGCTGTTAAAGGGCTTTGTTTTGTCTTACGGCCTATAGCAAGCTCTGTTGTAAGCAGTGCAAAGCCAAAAGTAACGGCTAAAACCAAATAACATAAAAGAAAAACTCCTCCCCCGTCTTTAGCCGCTAAGTACGGAAATCTCCAAATGTTTCCCAACCCTACAGCGCTTCCGGCAGCAGCTAAAACAAACCCAATAGAGCCTGTAAAGCTGCTCCTGTTGTTGTGCGTAGATTTCATTATGACATACCTCCAATAAAAAATAAAATTTTACCCCTTCAGCGCTTAAAAGCGCCAAAATCGATTATAATAGTAAAAATATTACCACATAAAACTCAAATTGTATATACTTAAATACAAAATTATTAAATTTAATTTAATCATACAAATTTTACACCTAATGCCTTAATTATTTCAATGGACTGCATAGGGTCTATAATCGCTCCTCTAAATTCCCACAAGTTTTCAGAAAAACGTATTCCTTCTATTTCACAGCTGGAAATATCTATATCTTTTAAAGAAGTATTAAACATGTCAGTCCCGGCAAAATTACAGTTATTAAAATTAGTCTTTTTAAATTTAATTTCTGATAAAAAAGCTTCTTTAAACAAAATTAGTTTAAAACAAGAGTTTTCTATAGCTGAATTTGAAAAGTTTGCGTATGAAAAAGAACAGTCCTCAAATTCGCTGTATTTAATTCGGCTGCGGCTTATATCAACCCCATCACAGCGACAGCTTAAAACTGTAGTATTTTTAAAGTAAGTTTCAGTAAAATCACAATTTGATAAGTCACAGCTTTTAAATACACAGTCTCTAAAAGATGCGCCAGCAAAACTGCAATTTATAAACCTACAGTTTTTAAACTCAACCTCTTTAAAATCTGCCTTAATCAGTTGAATATCTTCTATTACCTCATTTTCAAAAACATCATTGCTTATATATCCGTCATTTGTATCAAATTTGAATTCTAAGTCTGTCATATTTAATCACCTGTAATAAAAAAGGCCATAGCTATGAAATGCACCCCATTTGTTAGACAGTATGATATACTAAATAACAAATGGGGTGATTTTTTATGCCAAAAGGAATAGCAAACAAAAAATATACACCTGAGTTTAAGAAACTTGTTGTTGAAACTA
>CALWEX010000012.1 GCA_944377425.1 uncultured Clostridia bacterium | reverse complement strand
TCAATGATAAGGACAACATTGATGTATATCTGAATTTGCTTCCTATGAAATGGAGCTATACGGTTGCAAAAGCGTCAAAAAAAGCGTTAGCCCCTGAAAGGAACATTTCAGGGGCTTCTGTACCTATATCATTAAGCGTAGCTTTTGCCTGAGGAGTAACCATAGCAAATCTCTGGCTCAAATATCTTACGCTTGCGCCTAATTCTCCGTCACTTCCGCCGTACTGCTCAAGCATAATTTTGGCAAGTCTTGGGTCAGGGTTTTTAATATCTACAGGAAACATAAGTTTTTTTTCATATATCCACATACTTAGCAGCCCTCCTTAAAATTAAACTCTCTATCCCATGGCCATGGGTCATCGTCCCACTGCCATCTATCCTCACATCTGTTAATTGAGCGGAATGAGCAAACAGGACCTGCTACTTTTTCATATTTGCCTCTTACGGCGTCAGCAGCTTTTACTATTTTGTTATACTCCGCTATAGCCTCTGCGTTATTAGGGTGTGTATCAAGATAAAGCCCTAAATCAACAGCCATAAAATCCAGTTCCATTAATTTCATTAAAAGAGTTTCTCTATCCATCAATCGCACCTCCTCATTTTACAGCATCTATTTTCATAAGGCATATTAAGGCTTTTAAATGTTGTGCCTGCTATAAGGCTTTCTTCAGCACTCATAATATCAAAATCTGTCTGATAAGGAACATAAGCCTCTGCAAGGCCTGAATGTTCTATAACGCAGTCATTGCAGTCTGCTGCTTCATAGCAAAAATCATCTGGTGTAATATCGCATGGGTCAGGGCATTTTCTGGCTGTTTTGTGGCAGCTGAAAATTTTATAATAATTATCATATACCTGTCGCATTGTTTGCCTCCTGTTTTTTTATTGAGCAGTTTATATTATGTTTAAAACCTCAATTTGGTTACTGACTAAAAATTTAAAAACAGTTTATTTAAAACAGCATTTATTTGCTTACAAAATAATTTTTATATATTTTTTGTGCAATGTTTTTATCACAGCCATTAGTAAAATTCTTATATTCCAAACTGATAAATGTAAGCTTAATCATAGAAATTAAATTTAAGCATAAAAAAATCCCCGAACATAATGTTCGGGGTAATTATTTAAACATTAAATAAAACTATTTTATTTTGGGCAAGTGTTTCTTTTACATCTATTATTCTTTGGTTTCGGCTGCCTTTAAATTTAAGCGTTATGTCTTTTTCTTCCTCTACAAATCTTCCGTCTACAAGCACATCTAAACAAGATAAAAATTCTTTTGTGAACTGGCAGTTTGCCCTGCTGTTTCCCGTTATCTCCTCAAATGTAAAGCCGGAATAACACCATATATCTTTATCAGGAAACTTCTGACGTACTTTTTTGCATAAAGCAGTCAAATATTCTTGGTTTTCGGCTTCAAAAGGCTCACCGCCTAAAAGCGTAAGGCCTTTTATATAGCTTGGTGCCAATGCATTAAGTATTTCTTCTTCTGTTTCTTTAGTATATTCACTGCCGTATTTAAAATCCCAAGTAGCCTGATTAAAACAGTTTTTGCAATGATGACGGCAACCGGAAACAAAAAGCGAAACCCTTACTCCTATACCATTTGCTATATCTGTTTTTTTTATTTCGCCATAGTTCATATTAAAAACCTCTTAAAGGTGAAGTACTCTTTCTTTAATCTCTTGTGTTCTGCCCTGATTCCAGAACTGTGTACCTATATATCCACATGTACGTCTTGCCACATTCATTTTTGACTGGTCATGGTTTTTGCAGTTAGGGCATTCCCAAACAAGCTTTCCGTCGTTGTCTGTTACTATCTGTATTTCACCTTCATAACCGCACATTTGGCAGTAATCGCTCTTTGTATTAAGCTCAGCATAAATAATATTATCGTATATAAACTGCATTACACTTATTACAGCGTCAATGTTGTTTTGCATGTTAGGCACCTCAATATAGCTTATGGCGCCGCCTGGTGAAAGAGCCTGGAATTTAGCCTCAAAGGCAAGCTTTGTAAATGCGTCTATAGGCTCTGTTACATGCACATGGTAGCTGTTTGTAATATAGTTTTTATCTGTAACGCCTTTAATTATGCCAAATCTTTTCTGCAAACATTGAGCAAATTTATATGTTGTGCTTTCAAGTGGTGTGCCGTAAAGGCTGAAATCAATATTTTCTTTAGCCTTCCATTTTTTGCAGGCATCGTTCATGTGCTGCATAACTTCAAGTGCAAAAGGCTCTGCCTCAGGGTCTGTATGTGAAAGACCTGTCATGTATTTTACACATTCATAAAGACCAGCATAGCCAAGGGATATTGTAGAATAGCCACCGTAAAGAAGTTTATCTATTGTTTCGCCTTTTTTAAGTCTTGCCAAAGCACCGTTTTGCCAAAGTATAGGTGCCACATCGGAAACAGTGCCTTTAAGCCTGTTGTGACGGCACATAAGAGCTCTGTAGCAAAGGTCAAGTCTTTCGTCGAATATATCCCAGAATTTGTCTACATCTCCGCCAGAAGAAAGTGCAACGTCTACAAGGTTAATTGTTACAACACCCTGGTTAAATCTGCCGTAATATTTAGGCTTGCCTTCCGCATCAACATACGGTGTAAGGAAGCTTCTGCATCCCATACATGTATAGCAGTGGCCTTCACCGTTTTTATCAACTTTAAGCTCAAGCATTTTCTTTTCGGATATATAATCCGGCACCATTCTTTTAGCTGTACATTTAGCTGCAAGCTCTGTTAAATAAAAATATGGTGTGCCTTCTTTGATGTTATCTTCTTCAAGAACATATATAAGTTTAGGGAAAGCTGGTGTAATCCAAACACCATCCTCGTTTTTAACTCCCTGATATCTCTGTTTTAATACTTCCTCAATTATAAGAGCAAGGTCGTGCTTTTCCTGCTCGTCCTTTGCCTCGTTAAGGTACATAAATACAGTTACAAAAGGCGCCTGGCCGTTTGTTGTCATAAGTGTTACTACCTGGTACTGAATTGTTTGAACACCTTTACATATTTCGTCGTGAAGGCGTTTTTCAACTATATTGCTTAATGTTTCTTCAGAAACTTCAGTGCCTATTGTTTTAATTTCCTCAATAACTTCTTTTCTTATTTTTTCACGGCTTATCTGAACAAAAGGCGCAAGGTGTGTAAGGCTTATGCTCTGTCCGCCGTACTGTGAGCTGGCAACCTGAGCTATTATCTGAGTTGCTATATTGCAGGCTGTTGAGAATGTATGCGGCTTTTCAATAAGTGTGCCGCTTATAACAGTACCGTTTTGAAGCATATCCTCAAGATTTACAAGGTCGCAGTTATGCATATGCTGAGCAAAATAATCTGCATCGTGGAAATGTATAATGCCTTGCTCATGAGCGTCTACTATATCTTTAGGCAGAAGTATTCTTTTTGTAATATCCTTGCTTACTTCTCCTGCCATGTAGTCCCTTTGAACACTGTTTACAGTAGGGTTCTTATTTGAATTTTCCTGTTTAACTTCTTCGTTGCTGCACTCTATAAGGCTCATTATTTTGTCATCTGTAGAGTTAGCTTTTCTTATAAGTGCTCTCTGGTATCTGTAAGTTATGTATTTTCTTGCAACAGAAAAAGCTCTCTCAGCCATTATACGGTCTTCTACCATATCCTGTATTTCTTCTACCCCTGCCGCTCTGCCAAGGTTAAGACATTCTTTTTCTATCTCAAGAGTTATTTTCTCAATCTGTTCTTCTGTAAGTCTTTCAGACTCTACAGCTTCGTTATTGGCCTTTCTTATAGCCATGCTTATTTTGCTGCTGTCAAAAACAGCCTCTGTTCCGTTTCTTTTAATTATCTTCATATAGCTTCCCACTTTCCCCTTATATATCTTATGTGTTTTATAGCGCCCTTTAATTATACTATATCTTGTGTTTTTTGCAAGTCATTTATACAACATCTGTGCCCTAATGCTATTTTTATATACTTTTTACAAAATTTTTGTATACATTAAAAATTTAAGCTTATATATAAATCTGCTGTAAAAAAGCCTGTCTTCTTGCTTTAGCGGCATTATTTATAACTTAAGGCAAAAAATACTCGCAAACAAAATTTAATGTCAAGCGTTAATAATAAACAAAAAATTATTAACTTTTGGAGTTAAAGCTGCTAAAAGCATTCTTTAAATGTCATATAAAATATACCATCATCACAATTTCGAAATCACAATATATAGCCCATACTTCTAAATATAAATATCCAGAAAGTAAGTGTAACAGTTGAAAGAAGTGTAGTTGATACAACAGTACTTGATGTAAGAGCGCCATCGTGGCCCATATTTTTAGCCATTACATAACATGTAGGTGTTGAGCAGGCTCCAAGCATTATCATAAGAGCTATAAGCTTTTGGTCTGTAAAGCCCATTTTAACAGCAACAGGCAAAAATACAGCCGGAAGCACAACAAGCTTTATAGCAGAAGCTACTGCTGTAAGACCTATTTTAGAACGCATTTTTGAAAACTCAAAGCTGGCACCTATAGCCAAAAGAGCAAGTGGTGTTGTAAGGGACGAAATGCTTGTAAATGTTTTTTGAACCATTGTAGGCAGCTGAAGCTTTAATGCCGAAGCTATAAGGCCTATTGCTATTCCATCTATAATAGGGTTTTTTATAATATTTATAATAGCTGTTTTTATTCTTTTGCCTGCCTCAGAAGCCGAAACCTTCTCTGGAGACTCCAAAGTAAGCACAAGCACAGCAAACACGTTAAAAAGCGGTACACTGCCTATCATCATAAGTGGCACCATGCCGGCGTCGCCGTAAATATTGGTTATGTATGCCGCACCCAGTATAGCGGCACTTGAGCGGTATGAAACCTGAACAAACTCACCTGTAACTTTTTTGTCTTTTATAAATATTTTTGCCATTATCCATATAACAACAAAAGCTATTGTTGTAGCTGCGGCACAGAATAAAACATACTTAACATCAAAATCCGTATAAAGGTCTATCCCCCACATATCCATAAAAAGCATAACTGGCAGAGTTACTTTAAAAACAAGCTTATCGCTTATTTTAAGAAAGCTCTCCGTAAAAAAGCCTTTTCGATTAAGTATATAACCCAGAACCATTACCAAAAAAACTGGTATTGTTGAATTAAGGCTGAATATTAAACTGTCCATATAATGCCACCCCCAAATTAGAAATAAATGTTTTTAAACCGCTTCCCATATAAAATTTTTGCTTTACTATGCAAAAAAGCGGGCTTAAAGGCTTAATAACCCATAAAACCCACTTTTTACCGCTTAAAAACAACACAGCGGTTTATTTAATTTTTATTTTTACAAATATACAACATTTATTTCAGTTTTTCAATACCTCAATGTCATCTTTTGGAAGTTGGCTGAAAAATTTCTTTAAAAAGAATACACAAAATACAGCGGCCAGTAAATCACTTACAGGCTGAGAAGCCTGAACACCTAAAAGCCCCCAAATCATAGGCAGTATAATAACCGCCGGTATAAAAAACAGCCCTTGACGTGAAATTGATGTAAGTGTAGCCTCTACTGGAAGGCCTACAGACTGTAAAAGCATGTTGCTTATAATTGAAAGAGGCTGTATAAACATAGTGGCACACTGTAACTTAAGGGCAAGAGTGCCTATTTCTATAACATCAGGGTCAGACTTTCTAAAAAGCACAATTATTTCATCTGCAAAAACAAAGCATACTACAGAAAGAACAAAAAGCATTATCATGCCTGTTAAAAGTGTAAACTTAAAAGCTTTCCTTACCCTGCCGTATTTTTTGGCACCGTATGCAAAACCAGCTACTGGCTGGAATCCTTGGCCAAAGCCTAAAAGCACGGCTGTCATTATAAAAGATGTTCTTCCAACAATAGACATAGCCGAAACAGCGGCATCGCCGTAAGCCATAGCGCCTAAATTAAGCATTATATTAGCTATACTGGCAAGACCTTGGCGGAAGAATGATGGAAGGCCCATTTTAATAATATCGCTGTAAACCGATAACTTTAATACGGCGTTTTTAATATTTAAAGGTACCATATTGCCTTTTTTTCTTATACAGAATAATAAAAGTATAAGAAAGCTTATAAACTGGCTTATAAGCGTTGCTATGGCCGCACCGCCTATACCTAAATCAAAAACAAATATAAATATAGGGTCAAGTATTATATTAAGCACACCGCCGAAGGAAAGGCCTACCATAGAGAAAAAAGCCCTGCCCTGAGAACGCATAATGTTGTTTAAAACAAAAGATGTGCATATAAAAGGTGTGCCTATGAATATGTACATTGAGTAGCTTTGTGCATAAGGCAGTATTGTAGGTGTAGCGCCTAAAACAGAAACTATCTGCCTGTTAAAAACCATGCCTAAAACAGCTATTATTACTCCTAAAACAAAAGTAATAACAAATGCCGAGGCGGCTATTTCAGAAGCCTTTTGGTTATCTTTCTGCCCTAAAAGCCTTGAAATATTGCTTCCTGCACCCATACCAAAAAGAAATCCCAAAGCCTGCATAATGCTCATTACGGAAAACACAACACCTACAGCACCTGAAGCACTGGTATTAATCTGGGATACAAAAAATGTATCTGCTGTATTGTAAATAGCCGAAACAAGCATACTTACAATCATAGGCAGCGCCAGTGCCGGTATAAGGCGCTCAACAGGCTGGGTTGTCATTTTTACAAACTGGCTTTCTTTTTCCATAAATACACACCCCTTACATACTGATATTAATTTAAAGCTGGGTCTTTTACTCCGTTCTTTTCAAAGGCTTTTGCCCTATCTATGCATGTACCGCATTTTCCGCATGGCTTATCTCCGCCTTCGTAACAGCTCCATGTAAGCTCATAAGGCACTTTAAGCCTAAGGCCTTCTTTTACAATATCAGCCTTTGTTAAATTAACAAAAGGCGCCTTTATTTCAAGCTGTTTCCCGCTTCCTATATACACAGCATCTGCCATAGCATTATTAAACTCGTCTGAGCAGTCAGGATAAGCGCTTCCTGCGGCATCGTCACTATGGGCGCCGTAATAAATAACACTGCAACCTTTAGAAAGTGCCACACTTGCGGCAGTTGATATAAAAAGACCATTTCTAAATGGTACATAAGTACTTACAGGCTTTCCGTCAGTTTCTTTAAGCTGTTCATCATAGCTTTTTTCTGGTATTTCGTTTTTTGAGCCTTCAAGAAGTGAACAGTCACTGTATTTAAAAATCTGTGTTAAATCAACTGTCAGTCTTTCGACTTTATAATAATCGGCTACTTTTTTTGCTGCCTCAACTTCTTTTTTATGCTTCTGACCATAAAACACAGAAAGAGCAACTACATTTTCGGCGCCGTATTTTTCCACGGCCATGGCAAGGCATGTACTGCTGTCAAGTCCGCCGCTGAACAAAACAAGTGCTTTTTCCATAACACTTATGCCTCCTTTTTTCTGATTTTTAATTTTATTTACTTATTTTCTTAACCTCATTTGAAGGGCTATATCATCGGCAAAACGGCCTCTTAAAGCGCTGGTATATGTTTTAGCCGATGTCTTTTTAATTCCCCTTGCAGTCATACAGCTATGGCAGCCTTCTATAAGCACAGCCACATCCTGAGAGCCTGTTACCATTTCTATTATCTCGGCTATATCTGTTCCAATTCTCTCCTGGAGTTGAAGGCGTTTTGACACCATATCAGCAATACGCGCTATTTTGCTTAAGCCTATAACCTTACCCCTTGGCATATATGCTACAGTTACTTTCATATCGTACATAAGCGCCAAATGGTGCTCGCAGTAGCTGAATATGTCTATATCCCTAACTATTACCATGTCACTGCTTTCCTGAGAAAAAGTTAAATCGTCCTCAAAAGTTTTGTCAAACATCTGGGCTATTTCGGCATTGGTATAATTCATGCCTTCAAATACTTCGGCGTACATTTCAGCTACTCTTTTAGGTGTATCAATAAGGCCTTCTCTGTTTGGGTCATCACCTAAGGCCTCTATAATCCCCCTAATATGTTCTTTTATTTTTTCTTTGTCTATTGCCATTATATCACCTTTTTAAACTCCCCGCTTATCCGGGTCCCAAATAATTTTGTGCATCTGAAGCTGCATATTAACATTATTAAGCTTGTTTTCCTTCATAAAATCAACTATTTCTTCCGGGTTTATACTGCCGAAAACAGGGCTTATATAAACACGGCATTTATTCGTTAAATCGTATTTTTTGATTATATAAAGTGCCTTTTGCAAATCTTCTCTGTTAGAAGATACAAACTTTACAACATCGTTTTTATCCAAAACATCAAAGTTTGAAAGGAGCATTTTATCTTCCATACCACTAGATTTAAGTTTGTAGTCCATAGTGAAATATGGCCTGTTTGGTATGTCACAAAACTGCTTTAAATCTATACTGCCGTTTGTTTCTATCTCACAGCTTAAAAACTCATCAGAAGCTATTTTTTCTAAAAGGTCTTTTATACCTTCTCTTAAAAGTGGCTCACCACCGGTTAATGTTATGTTTTTAATGCCCGTTTCTTTAATTCTGTTATAAATTTCGTCTGTTGTCATTAAAGTATAAGGCGCGTTTTCTTCATTTGCCCACTTTGTATCACAGTATGAGCAGTTTAAATTACAGAAAGCAAAACGCACAAAAACAGCCAGCTGTCCGGCTCTGGCGCCTTCACCGTTTATACTTTCAAAAATTTCTACAACTTTAAAATTACTCATTAAAACACCTGCTTTCAGCCGAAATACGATGCCATATTATCCGGCGTTTCGTACACAGCTGTCATTCTTACTTTATAGCCTTTTTCAGTCATTTTATCAAATATGTATTTAGCCAAGTTTTCTGCTGTAGGCCTGAAATCCAGCTCTATAACCCTGAAATTTTCATCTAAAAGCGCATTAAGTGTGTTTTGCTTTAAAGAGCCGCGCTCTATAATAAGGCTATGGTCAAGATAGTCGGCTATTTCTTTTAAATCATGTTTTAAATCGCCAAAATCCACAATCATACCCCTGAAAGCGCCTTCATTTTGTATTGTTTGAGAATATATTTCTGCTTCAACTGTCCATCTATGGCCATGGATATTGGCACACTTGCCGTTATAGTCTTTAAGAAAATGTGCTGAGTCGAAGCTTTGTTTTGTTTTGATAGTATACATTTTTGACTCCTTTCCGTAACAAAAAAGCTCCGAAAATAATTCGGAGCAGAATAAAAATCGTTTTGTATTCAGCCCTGGTTTTATTTATAGACAGGATGGTACAAACGAACTGTCTTATTTAATTAAAAACAAGTATAACACCCTAAAAGCCAGTGCGTCAAGGTCAGCCTTAAGCAAAACTATGGCCATGGGCCATATGGTTTATAAAAAATTCGGCCTTTTCGTCGCTGTCGGCTACTCTAACCGG
The DNA here is from genome assembly GCA_944377425.1 of uncultured Clostridia bacterium. Classification (GTDB taxonomy): domain Bacteria; phylum Bacillota; class Clostridia; order Lachnospirales; family Anaerotignaceae; genus Neoanaerotignum_A. The sequence goes on along the minus strand of CALWEX010000012.1, from coordinate 55,456 downwards.
CTTTAACTGGTTTACAGAAACACCTTTTTTACTCATCATTTTAACATAGTCGCTGTATGAACCCTGCTGCAAAGGTACAAGTACAAGACTTTGAAGCTTTCCAAGGCGTATTTTTTCGGCATAAGACGAGTTAAAACCACAAAGTATTTTTTCTATAACCGAAGAGTATTTTTCGGCGTTTTCTGCTGATATTTCTTTGTCGTACTCGGCAAAAACCACATACCTGCCTGGTGATGAATTTTTATCGGCATAAACTGTATATTCCTTTGTTTTAATGCCTGTTTTTTTCTCAAAATTAATAATAACGTCCTTCATTGTGCTGTCGTTTGTTTTTTCACCAGCTATGTTAAGTACCTGATTAAGTCTGTAAACAAAACGTATTTTAGGCAGTTTATTATAAAAGCCCGTTACTTCCACAATATCCATCATTCTATAGCGGTAAAATCCCGATAAATTGGTTATTATAAACTCATAACGTCTGCCTTTAACAACTTTATCCAGTGTAACAATTTCACCTGTTTTAATGTCTTTAAACTCATAAAACGCACTAAAAGGTATAAGCACCATTTCGTCGCTTTCGGACTCTACAGGGCAGGCAAATATACCTTCCGACGCTGAAAAAACGCTGTAGTGTACCTTTATGCCGCCTAAAAAATATCTTAGCCTTTCGGTATAAATTTTAAAGCTTTCACTGCCTATACCAAATACAAAAGCAACATTAGGCCAAATGCGTTTTATAATGCCCTCAAAGCCTTTTAGACATTCTTTTTCTATTTCTTCTGCTCTTTGAGGCATTTTTTCAAGTGTCAGCTCATTTTTTACACTTTTTGGCACATTAATTTTTTCGTTAATTGTACCGTTTTTTATGTCCTCAACAAGCATTTGCCAGTTGTTTTCAAAATACCGCATTATATCATAAGCCGCTGTCATAAATGTACATGTAATATAAGATAAATCCTTTTCCATAAGGGCAAACCTTAAATGCATGTACATAAAATCCATATCATGCTTTGGATAGGTAACACAAAGAGGTGTAGTATAAACATAATTTTCATAGGCTTTGTTTCTTTCACGTACTTTACCTGAAACGGCGCCGTATGTAAAACCGTTGTCTTGTGTTTTAAACCGTATTTCAGTTAACGAAACACCTCTGCCCTTAACCCAGCTTTTTTTTAATTCCCTATCCATTACGGCAAAGCACGCCCCATGGGTATAAAGAGCAAATAAATCTGCTGCTTCACGGCACATAGGCACTTTTTTTGGTTTTCCGCTGCTGCCGGAACTTAAAGCAAAGTGCTCTATATCTCGTGATGTAATTATGTTTTTTTCGCCGTTTTCAATTCGGTTTATATATTCCTCATAGTCGCTGTAAGCGCTTAAAGGCACTCTTTTTTGATACTCCTCAACAGTTGTAATTGTATCAAAACCGTATTTCTTCCCAAATTCTGTATTTTTATTTTCCTGAAAAAGCTTAAAAAGCAGTTTTTCATTTACATCATAGCCTTCATAAGAAGCATTTAAAAGCGCCTCTAATCCCTTATTGCCTTTTTCTATTGTTTTATTTAAAATTTCTTTTGTCGCAGTCAATATAAGCAACTCCTTTTGCGATTATAATACAATACAGATTTGCCCTTTGCAACGGGAAATACATATTGTATACAATTTAGAACTTTACTGTCTGTTTCATAATGATAAAATCATATTATAAATGGAGGTTAACTATGGAAATTTATCTGCTCTTAGGTGAAAAAAGCGCCGCTCTTAAAGACATAGACATTTTCTGCGATGCCTTTGAGAAAAACGGCATTAAACTAAAAAAAGTAATGACAGACACAATAGATATTTCATACCCATTTAATGGTCAAATATCTGTAAACGGACAAAAATGCCCTCTGCCTGATGCTGTTATATCGGCATACTTCGGCAACATGAATGATTATAACTTATACGTTACAAGATATTTTGAAAGCATGGGCGTTTTATGCATAAATACCGCTGACTGCATAATTGATGCCCGGGACAAATTAAAGGCTATGCTTAAAATAAGCCAAAACCTGCCTAATATTAAAATACCAGACTCATTGCTTTTAAGCCCAAATACAACAGCGGAGTTTATAAAAGAAAAAATGTCTTTTCCATGTATAATTAAAATACTTAACGGCAGCAAGGGTATAGGCGTTGAGCTTTGCCAAAGTGCGGAAGAAGCCATTAAAAAATCAAATGAATTTAAAGAAAAATATGGCGATAGCACAATGCTTCAAAAATATATACGTTCTTCAAAAGGACGCGACATACGTTTTATAGTCTGCGGCGGAAAGTATATAGTTTCTTTTATACGCCAAAACAGCGAAAGCTTTTTATCTAATGTGGCAAAAGGCGGAGAAATAATTCCTTATACTCCTAAGCCTGAAGAAATTAAAGCCGCCGAAAGCATAACAGCACTGCTTAATATTAATCTGGGAAGTGTTGATTTTTTAACTGATAAAAACGGGGAGCTTGTATTCTGCGAGGCAAACGCCATGCCGGGACTTAACTACACACAAGCCTTTATAAAAGCCGGCCTTGAAAACCCTCTTAATGCCATAGTTAAAAATATTAAAAGCCAAATAAGTATCATAAAAAAACACTAAAAAATCGGGTTTAAAGTTTATTGCTTTAAACCCGATAATTTTTTTGTGGTAGAATACTTAAAATTATAAACCGCCGTTAAGAAGTATATTGTTATATACAACCTGTATGCCATAAACAATGCAGAAAAGCATTATTGCCCACCAAATAGCTGTTTTAGGTTCTTTTTCGTCTTTATTTACTTTATATTTATTATATTTTTCGCGGTTTTCTTCATTTACTCTATTGTTATATAAATTCATTCTTTTAAATTCTTTATCATCCATTAAATATCCCCTCCAAAACACACAAACAACTGCCACTAATATTATTTTACATAACACCGTATGAAAAGTCAATTTATTTATAAAACGCAAACAAAGCCGTGAAAAAATCACGGCTTTATAAATAATATATATTTATTTAGTTTTATGCCTGTATAACGCCTGCTTTATCATCGCCCGGTGACTGAGCCCAAGGGTCACCAGTTACAGCAAACATCTGGTCATGGCGTGCTTCTTTAGTAATTGTATGTATTGTATCCTTGGCATTATAAACCTCGTCTTTTAAATTAATGCCAAGACCCGGCCTATCGCTTAAGTAAATATGTCCGTCGCGTATATCAACTCCATTATCTGTTATATCAAATGTTTTATAAAGTGAACGCACTGTTTCAATACCATTTGTGTTAGGACAGCTTATCATAAGATGAGCAACAACCATAGTCATAACAGGTGAACCACAGTTATGGGTTGTAACTGGCAGGTGGTAAGCATCTGCCATACCGGCTATTTTTTTGCACTCTGTAATTCCGCCGCAGTAGCTTACATCAAACATGGCAATATCACAGGCGTCTTTTTCAAAAAGCTCTCTAAACTGATATTTAGTAACAAGTCTTTCGCTGGCAAGTATAGGAAGCTTTGTTTTTTTCCTTAAATTTGCAAAACATGTTATATTGTCAACTGGTATAGGGTCTTCAAACCACATAGGGTCATACTGCTCAACTTCTTCTGCCACACGTACTGCCATTGGAAGATTCCATCTTGAGTGGCACTCAAGGGCTATTTCCATTTTATCCCCTACGGCGTCACGTATCTTTTTAAATGGCAGAAGGCCCCGGCGTATATCCTCTCTTGTTACATACTGGCCATTATATTTAGTTGAAAGACTGTCTAAAGGCCAAATTTTCATAGCTGTGATACCGCTTTTTAAAAGGTCTTTTGCCAGCTCTCCCGCATCTTCCATAAACCATTCTCTATCTCTTATATTTCCGTAACTAATACATGTGTTATATACTTTAAGGCTTTCCTGTGTTTTGCCGCCTAAAAGGTTATAAACCGGCATGTTTGCGGCTTTTCCCTTTATATCCCAAAGCGCCATATCTATAGCACCCATTGCACGCATTTCTGCACCCATATAACCTGTGTAGTTAGCGCTATCATACATCATAGCCCAAAGCTTTTCGTTATTTAAAGGATTTTCACCTAAAATTATTTCGGCACAGAAATTATGCACCGCTGTTTTTGTAAGCTCAACTTTGTCTGTAGCCTCGCCTATACCCGTTATGCCTTCATCAGTATGTACCATAACCCACAAATGCCTTGGATGTGCCGGAAGCTGAATTGTTTCAACAGCCGTAATTTTCATTTAAACTCCTCCTTTAATATTGGTATGTGGCATACCAGTTATGTTAAAAAATACCCGAAATATTAATTCCTGTTTATTCTCGGGCTTTTAAAATTTCCTCACAGCTAAGCAGATGTTCTTTTATATCTAAAAATGCCATTTTTGCGTTGCCACTTTTTATGGCTTCATATATACTTAAATGCTCTTTATGTGTTTGTATAATTCTGTCTTTTTTATAAAAAGACTGAAGGCCAATACGGCTTATTTGATTTCTTAAATTAACTATTGATTCTTTCATTCTGCTATTGCCGCAAAAATCTATAATAGATAAGTGAAAGCGCAAATCGTTTTTTATAAATTCTTCCTGTATGCCTTCTTTATTCAGCATTTCTTCTTCACTATCCAAAAAATAGCGCATGCTCTGGCAAAGCTCCTGCCCTTTATGAGATGTTATATTTTCGGCGGCATAAAGAGCACAAAAGCCTTCTATAGCCATTCGCATTTGAAGTATTTCGTGCATCTCATTTTGTGAAATTTCTTTAACTTTTATTCCTTTATTTGACTGTATTACAATATAGCCTTCTTTTTGCAGCTGAAGTATTGCTTCCCTTACAGGTGTTCTTGAAATTCCCATTATTTCAGCAAAATGCCTTTCAGAATACACCTTATCTACTTCAAGCTGATTATTAACTATTAAATTAAGCAGGTATTCATAAGCCTGTTCTTTAAATGTCGATTTTACAAACATAATACCCCTCCTACTGGTGTGTAGTGTACCAGTTTTGTTTATAATTAGCAATATGATTTATTTACAAAAATACTGTGTTAAATTTATTTATAAATACAATAATCAATGTTTGTAATATATAAACCAACTACTACACGTAACACGTAATAATAAAAAACGCATTTATCAGCTTTATACTAATAATGCGTTTTTTATTAAAGTTTATCTAATACCTCACGGTATTTATCAAGGTGTGCTTCAAGAGCCATATAAATATCGTTTCTTGTTCCGCTCTTTATTGCCTCATAAATTTCCATATGCTCTTTATATGCATTTGTTATAGTACCGCCTATTGAGAACGTTTTAACGCCTATACGGTCTATTCTGTTTCGCATATCATTAAATATATTCAGCATTTGGCTGTTATTTACATAGCTTACAATAGCCAAATGGAAATTAAAGTCCCACTTCATAAATTCCTGTGATGTGGTAGAGCGTTCAATAAGCTGTTTTTCTTGGTCAAGATAAGATTCAAGTGTCTGCACAAGTTCACGCCATTTCCGGCTTCCGGATGTATCAACGGCATACATACCGCAAAATCCCTCTATTGCCAATCTTACCTGAAGATATTCGTCTATATCTTTACCGCTGTATTCACGAACCATAAAACCTTTGTTTGGTTTTATGGTTACAAAATCTTCATGGGCAAGCTGAAGTACTGCTTCCCTTACAGGCGTACGGGAAATATTAAGCATTTCAGCAAAGCCCTGTTCTGTATATATTTCATCCGCCTTAAGTTTGCCATCTATAATTTGTTTTTTTAAGTAGTTATACGCCTGCATTTTAAGCGTTATTCTTTCAATCAAAGTACCATCTCCTTTTAAACTCCAGCAAATAATAATTAACTGCGTCCAAGGCGCTTAAGTATAAATGTCAAAATCTCGTTTGACACACCTTCTTTTGACATTTTTTCCAGCTGAAGCATTTCATCATTTGTAATTATTGTAACTATATTTGTGTCAGTACCAAAACCTGCGCCTGCCTGCTTAAGGTTATTGGCAACTATCATATCTATATTTTTTTTGTTTATTTTGGCTCTGCTGTTTTCTATCATGTTTTGGGTTTCCATTGAAAAACCGCATATAAACTGCCCATCACGCCTGTTTTCACCCATATATTTTATAATATCCGGGTTCCTTGTAAGCTCTATATTCATATCGTCATCTTTTTTCTTAATTTTCTCATCAGAAGCGTGAGACGGTTTATAGTCAGCAACGGCGGCGGCTTTAATTATAATATCGTAATCTTTAAATCTTGATTTAAAGACATCGAACATATCCTGAGCACTTGTAATGCTTATATTCTCTGCAAACCTAACTGGTGGAAGGCTTGTCTTTCCGCTTACAAGTGTTACATCAGCCCCACGGCGCACAGCTGCCTTAGCAAGCTCATAGCCCATTTTGCCAGTTGAATGATTTGTAATATATCTTACTGGGTCTATGGCCTCCTGTGTAGGTCCTGCGCTTACTATAACTTTAAGGCCTGCCATATCTTTTTTATATGCCGCTTCTTTTAATACATAATCAACCAGCTCTTCTTCCGGCGGCATTTTGCCTTCTCCATTATCACCACAGGCAAGATAGCCGCTTGCCGGCGTTATAACCTCGTATCCAAAGCGTTTGAGTTTTGAAATATTATCCTGAACAATAGGATTTCTATACATTGCCGTATTCATTGCCGGTGCTATTATAACCTTACATGTGCAGGCCATAACAGTTGTTGTAAGCATGTCATCGGCAATGCCATTTGCTATTTTGCCTATTACATTTGCCGTAGCTGGTGAAATAAGGCATACATCAGCTTTTTTAGCTAAAGCCACATGCGCTACGTTAAACTGAAAGTTTCTGTCAAAAGTATCTACAATACATTTATGTGATGTAAGAGTTTCAAAAGTAATTGGGTTAATAAAGTTAACCGCATTTTTAGTCATTATAACATATACATCGGCATGCTGTTTAATAAGCATACTAACGCAGTTAGCCATTTTATATGAAGCTATTCCGCCTGTTACGCAAACAAGCACAGTTTTGCCTTTAAGCATACAACCATCCCTAACTCTAAATTCAACAGTAATCATACTTTATCGAATAATTATACCAAAACCTTACTTAATTATCTATAGAAAATATTATATATTGCAAAAAAACATATAATATGAGCCTATTTGGCATATAGACATAAAACATAGTACAAAAAATAACGGTATAAACAATTAAATTCTTAGTTTATACCGCTATATATATATTTTATGTAATTCTTTTACATTAATTCTGTGTTTGTCAGCTCCTCAGAAAGAAGCATGTGGCTGTAAACACTGCTTAATAGTGTGTTTTCTTTTTCAGCTACATTATACTGAGCTGTTAAAAGCTCATAATACGAGGCATTTCCGTTGAGGTACTTAACCTGTACTCTCTCAAACTCATCCTGAAGCAGTTTTAACTCATCAAGTCCTGCTGTATAATCTTTTTCCTCCTGAACAATGGAGTTATATTTTTGGTACAAAGACTCGTAAACGCTGTCTTTGGCATCCTCATAGCTCATTTCAGCTGAGTTTAAGCTATTTTGCGCCGACTGATAGCCGCCTATCTCCGAGCTGTTTAAAGGCGTAAGCTTTGATGTTTGTTTTGTTGTTTCATAGCTTTTTTCCGCCTGCCTTACAGAGTTGCTTAAAGCCACTTTTCCGTTAATATAGCTTTCAACTGGTATATCCAGTTCAAAAGGCTCATAAACAGCATCCATTACAAAGTTATATCTTTTATTTATGTCAGTGCCCATTAATATGTTTAAAGAAACATACTCCATTTCAAGAGTGTCTTTTTGTGTTTCTAACTGTTCTTTAGCTGTATTATAGGCAAGATTAAGATTATCATACTCGCTTTGAGATATTTTGCCATTTGAGAGCTTTATTTTTGAAAGAGCCAAATTAAGCTCATCGTTTTTAAGAGCAAGTTCCGACAAAGCAATATTTCTTTGAAGTTCAATAATATTAATATACGATTGTTTCATTGAATGTTTAACGCTTTCCTCCTGAGCAACTATAGAAAGCTCACTATTCTGATAACTGCTTTGGGAGTTTAAAAAGCTTATTAAGCCTGAAAAACCGTCTTCGGAAGAATATGCCTCAAGGTATTGTATTTCAAGCTGTGTTTCTGCAAGGTCCATACTTGCTTTAAGGTTATTAAGTGATGAATTGTTTCTTAAAGCTTTTTCCACAGCATCGTCAAATGTTAAAGTTTCCAATTCCTCATCATACTGGCTTGTTATAAATGTGCTGAACTGCTCTGTAAGGTCGGTTTGCTGGTTTTGCTCCTCACTTACTGTTGTTTCAGATACTGTGCTTTCATCTGCGCCGAAAGATGCCACAGGTGAAAATGCTGTAACTATAGCAGATAAAACAGCAACATATCTTTTTTTCATTAACTCACATCCTTTACTCAAACCTAAGGGCTTCTATAGGGTCTAAAAGTGCAGCTTTATTAGCCGGAGCAACACCGAAAATTATACCTATAAGCATTGATATACCTACAGCACCTGCTATTGCAGTTATACTCATAACCGGCGCTACTCCTACAAGGTTTCCTACAAATACTGAGCCTATATAGCCTATTATAAGTCCGCTTATACCGCCCATACCGGTAAGTATAATGGCCTCTGTTATAAACTGAAGGCGTATATCTCGGTTTTTGGCACCTATAGCCTTTCTTATACCTATCTCACGCGTTCTTTCGGTAACTGTAACCATCATTATGTTCATAACGCCTATTCCGCCTACCAAAAGTGAAATTGCAGCAACAAAGCTTATAAACAGCGTTACATACGAAAGTATGGAGTTAATGGATTCTACCATATCAGTAGTATCCATAATATAATACTTATCTTCGTTACCATGGAAGTCTTCCAAAGCTGCGATTATTTTTTCCTGCATAATCTCACTTTGGCTTGCGTCAGTTAAAACTATTGATATACCGCCTAAGTTGGAACCGGTAAATACTTTCATACATGTAGTTATAGGCATAACTATGCTTTCCGGATATTCATCGCTGTAATTTGAAGAAGATGAGTCAGTATTTTCTGTAATACCTACAACTGTAAGCTTTGTTGTGCCTTTCCAAGACTTAATTTTTATTTTCTGCCCTATAACGTCTTCGTTGCAATAGCCAAATACCTTTAATGCCGTTGTATCCTGAATCACACACACATTATTTCGCATTTCAACGTCATTATCGGATATATATCTGCCGTACAAAACATTATCGTTATTTATATATTTATAGTCGCCTGTAGCGCCTGTTATATTTGCTCTGTTTGTTTCCGTAGGGTCTAAAAGCTTTACATAGGCATTGGAACCAGAGTATGTAGGGGAAATATATTCTATGCCGTCAAGTTCTTTAAGCATATAGTAATCGTCCATTGTAAGAAGGTCGCGTGTTTCAATATCTCTTGAGCTTACAAGGCTTACCTGGAGTGTACCAGTACCAAAGCTTTCAAACTCCTCCTCCATAGCTGCCTGAGAACCGTTTCCTATAGCAACAATTATAATAACACTTGCTATACCTATTATAATGCCAAGCATTGTAAGGAACGTTCTCATTTTATTTGAAAACACATTAAAGAAAGACGATTTAATGCACTCGTAAATATTCAAGACACTATTCCCTCCCTTAATGTACGGTTTTCAACTGGTTTATCGCTTATTATATCGCCGTCTTTAAAAACAACAATTCTTTTTGTAAACTGCGCCACATCAGGCTCATGGGTAACCATTACAACTGTAACGCCTTCATCGTTAAGCTGCTGGAATATACCCATTACCTCATATGTTGATTTTGTATCAAGGTTACCAGTAGGCTCATCAGCCATTAATATAGAAGGGTCGTTGACCAATGCCCTTGCTATGGCTACTCTTTGCCTTTGTCCACCTGAAAGCTCATTTGGTTTATGATAAATTCGCTTTTCAAGACCTACTTTTGTAAGGGCTTCTATAGCCCTTTCACGGCGCTGTTTTCTGCCTATACCTGCGTAAACCATAGGCAGTTCCACATTTTCTACCGAGGAAAGCTTTGGCAGAAGATTAAATGACTGAAAAACAAAGCCTATTTTCTTGTTTCGTATATCTGCAAGGCGGCTTTCATTAAACCGCGCTACATCTTCGTCTTCAATAAAGTAATGTCCTTCTGTTGGCCTATCAAGGCAGCCTAAAATATTCATCATAGTACTTTTGCCTGAGCCGCTGGTGCCCATTATAGACACAAACTCCCCTTTTTCTATAGTTAGGTTAATATTTTTAATAGCCATAACAGCAAGCTCGCCTTGATTATATTTTTTACAAATGTTATCTAATGTCAGCAATGCCATATTAACACTCCCGTTTCATTTACTATTTAGCCTCTTGGGCCGCCTCCTCCGCCGCCCATAGGCATACCGCCGCCGCCGGAAGGAGCACCACCACCTCCGCCTAACATACCGTCAAGCATACCGCCTTCTGACGATTGTTCGGAAGAGCTATCACGTGTGCTCTGCATTGTGGCATAGTCTGAAAGGTTTTTGCCTGCTTCCATATTGGAATCCGGGCTTTCTACTATAACATCATTTGCTGTAAGACCACTTACAATCTGTATATTCATATCATCGCTTACACCTATTTCAATATCGCGTTTTTCAATAACGCCCTCATCATTTACAACATATACATAGTGTCCGTCGTTTTCAGTATCTGCCATTACGGCTGAAATAGGCACATAGTCAGCATCCTGTAAGCTTACAGTTATAAATTCCATATCAAACTCCATGCCCGGCTTTATAAGGTCATCGTTATCTGTTAAGTGCACAAGTACTGGCACAACGGTTTCACTGCCGCTTATAGTGCTTTGGCTTTCGGCTGTAGGCTCTATTTTTGTTACTGTGCCGTGATAAATTTTATCTTCTATGCCGTCTGATGTAAGCTCAACATTCTGACCAACAGCAATTTTAGCTATATCGTATTCACTTACATAAGCAAGTACGTCAAGGTTAGTTAAATCAGCAATTTTCATTATAGCTGTAGAGTCTGTAAGCATCTGGCCTTCAACAGCGCTGCTTTCTATAATGGTACCGCTTATAGGGCTATATGTAGATTCTGTAAGCTTTGATAAATTATCCTGTGCTTCGGCTAAATTCATTTCAGCTGTTTCAACAGTGTTAAGCTGTTTTTGGTAACTGTTCATTGTAGATGCGTCATTAAGCCTATTCTGGCCATTTTCCAAATTAAGATTAGCTGTTTCAAGGGCAAGCTGAGCTGATTCAAGGTTATCCTCTAAAGTTTCCTTATTTTTAACCAAATCGTTATATGTTTTTTCAGCAGTGTCATACTCACTTTGGCTTATACCGCCCATTTCCAGCATTTGTTTTGAATAATCCAAATCTTCTTTAGCTTCTGTTATGTCTTCCTCGTTGTCATCAATAGCTTTTTGAGCCTCTGTTAATGCTTGCTCAGCACTTACAACTTTTGTTTTAAGGTCTAAAAGTTCTGTGCCCTCAGCTGGAGTTACAATGCTTTTCAATTCAAGATTAGCGTTATCAAGTGTTATTTGAGCCGATGTTACTTTGTTTTGAAGTTCTTTTTTATCGTCTTCAATATCGTATGTAACAAGAAGCTGGCCTTCCTCTACATAATCGCCTACCTCGGCAAAAACTTCCTTTACTTCTTGTGAAAGCTCAATAAATATAGAGTACTCATCGGCTGCCTGTACTGTGCCTGATGCTGTTACTCTCTGCTCAATATCGCCTTTCTGCATGCTAGTTGTAGTTGGCATAACTGGCGTTGGTGCTGATTTTTGGCTGTCTTTGCTTGCCGCCCACACAGCTACTGCCGCTACTACAACTACCACCGCTACTACAATGGCTATTACTTTTTTCCGTCCTTTCATATCCGGTACCACTCCTAAACACAAATAATTAACACACTACATCTATATTAAAAACAGCTTTGTTACTGCTGTCTTTTGATAAAATTATAGAGCGCTTCTTTGTTTTAAGTATGACTGCAATGTGACGGTTGTGTGAAAAAATTTATAAAATACTGTGTTTTTTAATAACTCATTTGTTAAAATAGTAGACAAATAAAAAGAAAAAAAGCCCTCCGGATACTAAGTATCCGAAAAGCCTTTTTTCGTGTGTGTGTGTTTCTTTTGTGGTTTTATATGGTTGGTAAATTACTTAACGTAGTCATATCCAGCCTCGAGAGCTTTAATATTAGCCTCTACAAGTGCAGGTTTCATTTTCATTTTGATAACTTCTTTAGCGTCATCAAGTGTAATGATATCAAGTGTTTTAACAACAGCGCCAAGAGCAACCATGTTTGCTGATTTAGCTGTAGCAACATCTGTAGCTATCTGTGTAAAAGGAATCTCTACTACTTTGATATCTGTTCTTTCAGCTTTTTTATCAATCATAGAACTATTTATAATAAGTGTGCCGCCTGCTTTAACTTTGCCTTCGTAATCAACAAGTGATTTCTCATCCATTACAAGTACAGTGTCAGCCTCTGAAATAATCATAGAGCCAATCTCTTCTGATATTACAACCTGGCAGCTTGCGCGGCCACCTCTTTTTTCCTGACCATAAGCAGGTGAAAGAGTTACATTATATCCTTTTTTTGATGCGGCTGTGCAGGCCATTTTTCCCATAAGGATAGTACCCTGTCCGCCGATACCTGAAAAAATAAGTTCACTTTTCATAATTATTTCTCCTCCTGTCCGCGATCCTTGAATACGCCAAGTGGGAACTGTTTTGTAACTACATCATCAATCCACTTGATAGCCTGTACCGGTTTAACTTTCCAGCCTGTAGGACATGGGGAAAGAATTTCTACAAATGAAAGTCCTTTGCCTTCCATCTGATATTTGAAAGCTTTTTTAATAGCTGCTTTTGTCTTTCTGATGTTTGCAGGTGAATTTACTGTAACACGCTCGCTGTAGTAGCACTCTGGAAGGTTACCTATAATTTCAGCCATGTTTACAGGGTTACCTGTGTTAACTTCTGCACGGCCGTAAGGTGTTGTTGTTGTAACCTGATCCATAAGTGTTGTAGGAGCCATCTGGCCACCTGTCATACCATAGATTGAGTTGTTAACGAAAATTACTGTAAATTTCTCGCCTCTGATGCCGGCATGCATAATTTCTGCCATACCTTCGGAAACCATGTCACCGTCGCCCTGGTATACAATAACAAGGTCTTCAGGACAAGCTCTCTTAATACCTGTACCCATAGCAGGAGCACGGCCATGAAGTGCACATACAGAGTCTGCTTTAAAATACTTGTCAGCATAAACTGAACATCCGATAGGCCAGATAAGAACAGTTTTCTCAACAAGATTTTCTTCCTCAATAATTTCACCGATAAGTTTATTAATAATGCCGTGGCCGCAGCCGCCGCAGTATTTCATGTATTCGTCTGTAAAGACCTCAGGTCTCTTATATACTATACTCATCTTATTGTCACCCCCTGATTATTTGTAAAGCTCGCAAAGCTTGTTGTAGATTTCTACAGGTGACGGAATCATACCGCCGAGTCTGCCGTAGAACTCAACAGAAGCATTATCGTTTACTGCTATCTTAACATCATTTACCATCTGTCCAGCATTAAGCTCTGCTACAAAGAATTTCTTGCCTTTTCCTATGTAGTTAGCAAAAGCTTTCTCTGGGAACGGCCAAATTGTAATAGGTCTAATCATACCTACTTTCATGCCGTCTTTTCTTGCGAGCTTAACAGCGTCAAGGCAAACTCTTGCCATTGTGCCGAAAGCAACAACTATAATGTCAGCATCTGCTGTTTCAACTTCTTCCCATCTCTGCTCGTTTTCTCTGATTTCAGCATATTTAGCCTGAAGAGCAAGGTTAAATCTTTCCCACTGCTCAGGACCATCACCACATGTTGTAATATCATTGTGATGACCTCTGCCGTTGATACCGTCTACAGCCCAGTCAGCTCTGCCCTTAGGCTCTACTCTTTCAGGAAGCTCAACGTTTTCCATCATTTTAGCTATTGTACCGTCGCTGGCAACAACCACAGGGTTTCTATACTTTTCAGCAAGGTCAAAAGCAAGAGGTGCAAAGTCAGCGTATTCCTGTACTGAATAAGGTGCAAGAACTATTGTGTTGTAGTCACCATGTCCGCCGCCTTTTGTAAGCTGGTTGTAGTCACCCTGTGAACCAAGGATTTCACCATCGGCAGGACCTGGACGCATACAGTCAACAATAACTGCTGGAAGACTAGCAGCTGACATGTAGCTCATAGCCTCGCAGCCAAGTGAGAAACCTGGGCCTGCTGTAGCTGTCATACCTCTTTTACCTGTAGCAGCAACACCTGCTACCATGTTGAAAGCTGAAACTTCTGTTTCTGCCTGTATAAATGTAAGTCCCTCTGTAGGAGCTTTTTTAGCATAGTATTCTGGAATTTCACTTGATGGTGTAATAGGATAACCAAAGAAATATTTACATCCTGAACGGATAGCCGCTTCAGCGAAGGCTTCGTTACCCTGCATAAAAACTTTATCTGCCATTTTGAACCCTCCCCTTAAACATTCTTTTCTACTGTTATAGCGCCTTCAGGACAAACTGTAGCGCATATACCGCAGGCGATACAATCAGTCATGTCAACAGCTTCAACAGCATAATATCCCATTTTATTAACAGTTTCGCTCTTTTTAAGTATTGTCTTTTTTGGACAGAAATGCAGGCAGTACTCGCATTCCTTGCACATTTCCCGGTTTACTGTAACTCGGTTCATATTAAAACTCCTCTCCAGCTTATGTATTTCCGGCCTATCCGGAATTGACTGATATTAAAGCGTACCTTATAAGGCACCGCCAAAGTTACAAGGCCAATTGTTCTAAATATTAGAAAGCCTTTCTGTTTTTCTTACAACATCATTATAATTATCATTTTAATTAATGTCAATGATATTTTAATAATAAAACGTAACAGATTTTCTTTACAATTTTGATATAAATCTATATAATAGTTATATCATTCTATTATTCAGAACGAAAATGGAGGTAAATTTAATGAGCGATTTTAAGCATGTGCCTAAATATCCTGTTCAAACTTTAGGTAAAGCGCTTGATATTTTGGAATATATAAAAAACAATCCATCAAGTGAAGGCATATCCCTTACTGAGATAAGCTCCGCACTTAATATAGGAAAAAGCGGAGTTCACAGGCTTCTTGACACACTTATGGCTTATGACTTTGTAGAAAAAATAAATGGTGTTTCACCTGCCTACAGGCTTGGCTGGGGTCTTTTTAACGCTGGAAATGCCGTTCCTAAACAACATACACTTAACGGAGCAAACTATGTTCCTATTATTGAAAAACTTTGCAACACATTCTTTGAAACAACAAACTTAGGCATACTCAACAATTATGAGGCTATCATTATATGTAAAATGGAACCAGCCAGAATGCTTCGCACAAACACACAGGTAGGAGAAAGAGAGCCTATATACTCCACAGCCCTTGGAAAACTTTTTATGAGCGACATGCCGGAAAAAGAAATTGACAACTATTTAGAGCGCACAACACTTAAAAAACTTGCTTCCAATACAATTACTGACCGTGATAAGCTTTTGGAGGCACTTGAAAAGGTGCGCCAGCAGGATTTTGCAGTAGACAATGAGGAGTTTGTAGATGGAATGATATGCCTTGCTATGCCTATACGTGATTTTACAGGACATGTTGTAGCCGGCATAAGCATAAGCGGACCTTCCAAAAGAATGACAAAAGAAAAAATAGGCGAGATTTCACCGGTTTTAAGGCAGGCATGTCTTGGAATTTCTCAGTTCATGGGTTATACTAAGTAATTATAAATTAATTACTGTTATAAACGGAGACATAACCTTATGAACATTATAAGCGTAAGCTTTAAATCGGCGCCTATAGACATACGCGCCAAGTTTGCTTTTACAAAAGAAGAACAGGAAGCATTTTACAGAGAAATTAAAAACAGTATGTCATTTATCTCACAGTGCGTTATAATAAGCACCTGCAACCGCTGTGAGATTTATTTTGACGGAGAAAAAAGCGCCATACGCCAAATGGAGCTTTTTATTTGCTCTTTTAAAGGCTTGGATATAGACAAAGCATTAAAATATTTCAATATATACACATCACAAACAGCGGTAAGCCACCTTTTAAAAGTAGCCTGCGGCATAGACTCCATGGTTTTGGGTGAAGATGAAATACTGCGGCAGGTTAAAGAAAGCTATTACACCGCACTTAAATCAAATATCACATCTTTTGAGTTTAACACCATATTTAAAATGGCCATTACAGCGGCCAAAGAGATTAAAACCCTTACTGGTCTTTCTAAAACACCTGTATCCATAGGTACACTAACGGCAAACGAAGTCTTTAATTTTCCAAAAAACAACAAAAACGTATTAATAATAGGCATTACAGGCAAAATAGGCTCTATTACTGCCAAAAACATAGCTGCCCACAGTGATATTAAAATAATAGGCACATCAAGAAGCCATAATGCCGAAAGCTTTTTTCCGTCTTACCCACAGATAGAAATTAAAGACTTTTCGTCACGCTATGAATTAATTAATAATGCCGACATTATAATAAGCGCTACATCAAGTCCGCATTATATAATTACAAAAGACGGTTTGGAAAAAAGCCTTACAATTAAAAAACAAAGGCTCTTTATAGATTTAGCCGTTCCAAATGACATAGATACAGCAGTAGGCCAAAGGGATTTATGTACTCTTTATGACATAGACTATTTTAAAAAGCTTTCTGAAAACAACAATAATATAAAACTTAAAGAAGCACGTTTTGCCGAAGAATACATTGAAAAATGGACAGACGAAATTTTAAAAGAGCTTTCATTTAGGCAGATAATACCTCTTTTGCCACAAGTGAACAAATTAATTGAAGAAAAAAGCTTAAATCACTTGATTTACTCACTGAGAAAGCTTTCAAGCCGTGAAGAAACTGAATGTGTTTTAAACTGGCTTAAAAAATATGTTGATGAATGGGGGAAATAAAATGGCGTATTTTCCTTTTTTTACAGATATAACAGGACAAAAAGCCATAATTGCAGGAGGAGGAGAAACAGCTCTTAGAAAAGCCGAAATACTTCTTTCATTCGGCTCTAATGTAACTGTTGTTTCACCTGAATTTGCTTCCGGCTTTGACAGCCTTAATAGAAGCAATGAAAATTTATTACTTATAAAGCGTAAATTTGTTATTAGTGATATAAACGAAGCATTTATGGTTGTTGCCGCCACAAACGACAATAATCTTAATGAACAAATAAGCAAAACATGCTTTGAATTAAAAATACCTGTAAATGTGGTAGACAACACTCCCCTTTGCTCTTTTATATTCCCTTCCATAGTAAAACAGCAGGACATAGTATGCGGTATTTCAAGCGGCGGAAAAAGCCCTGTTATTACTCAGTATATAAAGGAAGAAATAATAAAATTTATGCCCCATTTTTTAGGGGATATTAATAACCGCATGGGTGAAATACGAGAAATAGTAAAGCTTAAAATAGACAGCCAAAAACTGCGTGCCAAAACAATGCGGCAGATATTTGAAACGCTTTTAAAAAGCCGGAATTTAAGCAGTAACAAAGAAATAAACGAAATAATAAACAATATGGGTGATAAAAATGACATCAATTAAAATAGGTACCCGCGGCAGTGCCCTTGCCCTTAAACAGACCGAAATGGTTATAAACGAGATAAAAAAATCATTTCCAGACATAAAAACCGAAGTAATTGTTTTAAAAACAACAGGGGATAAAATAACCGACAAACCTCTTTATGCCATAGGCGGCAAAGGTCTTTTTGTAAATGAGTTTGAAGACGCATTACTAAAAGGCGAAATTGACATGGCTGTACACAGTGCAAAAGACATGCCTTCCAAAACAGAAGAGCCTTTTTGTATACCGGCTGTTTTAAAGCGTGGTAATCCTTTTGACGCGGTTATAACACTTAAAAATAAAAGTCTTTCTTCCGAAAATACTCCTGTTTTTGGCACATCAAGTCCAAGGCGCCAAATAATGATAAAACGCCTTTATCCAAATTGCATAACAGAAACTTTAAGGGGAAACGTACCTACTCGCCTTAACGCACTTAAAAGCGGAAAATACGACGCCGTTATACTGGCTTTAGCAGGAATTGAGCGTTTAGGTATAGACACATCGGAATTTAACTTAATTAAATTAGACCCGGAAAAATTTGTTCCGGCTTCATGTCAAGGCATTATAGCTTTGCAGTGTGTTAAAGGCACAAAAACAGAAGAAATTTTAAAAGAAATAAACCACATCGACACAAAAATAGTTTTCGACATTGAAAGAAAGTTAATGTGCCTTTTAGGTGCTGACTGCCACGATGCCGCCGGAGTTTATACCGTTAAAAACAGCGATAAAATTTCCATAACAGCTTTTTACAAAACTTCTCCTGTTTTAAAAACAGAAATTGACATAAACAACATAGAAAACGAAATAATTAAAATGGCAGGTGACTTAAAAAATGGAATTTAAGCCCTTTGTTTATATAGCCGGTGCTGGGCCGTCTAACCCAGATTATATTACAGTTAAAACAGCACGTATTATTAAAACATGCGATGTTGTTATATATGACAATCTTTTGGATAATTCAATATTAAACGCCTGCAAAAGCGGCTGTATTAAATTATATGCCGGTAAATCCGCCGGAAGCCACTATATGAAACAGGAAGAAATAAACAATCTTATAATAGACTATGCTTTAAAAGGAAATACTGTTCTGCGCCTTAAAGGCGGCGACCCTTTTGTTTTCGGTCGTGGCGGTGAAGAATGTGAGGCTTTAAAAAAAGCCGGTATTGGTTACGAAGTTATACCAGGAGTTACTTCTGCCACAGCCGTTCCAATGTCGGCCGGTATACCTGTTACCCACAGAAGGCTCAGCCGTTCTTTTACAGTTGTAACAGGCCACACAGCAGATGGAAACTTAAAAGACAGCATTAATTTTGCTTCTTTAGCCAAAACAGGCGGAACGCTTGTGTTTTTAATGGGTCTTAATGCCATTAACACAATATGCACAGAGCTTATAAATAATGGCATGGAAGAAAGCACACATTGCGCCGTTATATCCAACGGAACAAGAGAAAACGAACATTCTGTAAGGGGTACACTTAAAAATATATCTGAAATAGTAAAAAGCGATGAAAAAATAACACCCCCTTCAATAATAGTTGTTGGTAAATGTGCTTCTCTTGATATGCGCTCTGATATACGTCTTCCTCTTTACGGCATAAAAACCGTAGTATGCGGAACAGAAAGTTTCTGCCAAAAGCTTTCGAACAAAATAATGTCTTTAGGCGGCTCAACAGAAGTTTTAAGCTATGTAAAAATAATACCTCTGCCGAAAAATCTGCTTATGGAGGAATTTAAAAATATACAAAACTACAATGTTGTTGTATTTACCGGGCCTAACTCCATTAGGTTGTTTTTTGAACACTTGAATAACTCTGAAATTGACATACGCGCATTAAGTCATTTACGTTTTGCAGCAATAGGCCCAAGCACAAAAGAATTTTTGAAAAACTACGGCATTAAAGCCGATATTATGACAAAAACATATACTTCTGACGCTTTGGCCAAAGAACTTATTGAAAACTGCCAAAAAAGAGATAGAATACTTATACCAAGAGCTTTAAAAGGAAACAAAGTTTTAGGTGAAAGTCTTAAAAATGCCGGTATTAAATTTAAAGAAATTCCTCTTTACGACACTGTATGCCAAAATATAGAAAATATGCCGTTAAATGCGGATTTTATTACATTTGCCAGCTCTGCCGGTGTACACGGATTTTTTGAAAACGGCGGAAATATACCGGAAAACACCAAAGCCGTATGTATAGGCAAATACACAGCAGAAGAATTGGAAAAGCACGGATTTTCAAACTTTTTGGTTGCAAAAGAAGCCTGTGCCGACGGTATAGTTGAAACAATATTAAACGAGGTGAAAAATAAATGTTCAGATTCAGAAGATTAAGGCAAAGCAGCGCCATGCGTGACATGGTATGCGAAACACAGCTTTACCCAAAGGATTTTATATACCCTCTTTTTATAATTGAAGGTGAAAACATAAAAGAAAGTGTTGAGTCCATGCCGGGAGTTTACAGATACTCTATAGACTTAATGGACGAAATACTTGAAAAAATAGATAAAAGCGGCATATCAGGAGTGCTTCTTTTTGGTGTTCCAGAGCACAAAGACCCTATGGGTACAGAAGCTTACAACGAAAACGGTATTATTCAAAGAGCCATAAGGCATATTAAACAAAAATACCCAAACATGGTTGTTATAGCTGATATTTGCCTTTGTGAATACACAAGCCACGGCCACTGCGGAGTTATTAATGGAGAACATATTTTAAACGACGAAACACTCCCCCTTCTTGCCAAAATGGCAGTTACAACAGTTAAGGCCGGTGCCGACATGGTAGCGCCTTCTGACATGATGGACGGAGATGTTGCCGCCATAAGAAAAGCATTAGACGAAAATGGTTTTATTAACACACCTATAATGGGTTACAGTGCAAAATATTCATCGGCTTACTATTCACCTTTCAGAGATGCAGCAGGCTCAGCTCCTGGCTTTGGCGACAGAAAATCTTATCAAATGGATTTCCGCAACGGTAAAGAAGGCCTTAGGGAGATAGAAAACGACATTAACCAAGGTGCAGACATAGTTATGGTTAAACCTGCTTTGGCTTATCTTGATGTTTTAAAAGCCGCAGCTGACAAATTCGATTATCCTTTAGCTGTTTACAACGTAAGCGGTGAATATGCTATGGTAAAAGCTGCTGCCTTAAATGGCTGGATTGATGAAAGAAAAATAGTAACAGAAAACTTAACTGCCATGAAGCGTGCCGGAGCTAAAATAATAATAACTTACCACGCCCTTGATATGGCACAGTGGCTTAAAGAGGAGTATTTAAAATGAAAACAGAAAATTCAGAAAAACTTTATAAAAAAGCCGTAACACTTATGCCCGGCGGAGTAAACTCCCCTGTAAGAGCATTTAATGCCGTTGGAAGAACACCGCTTTTTATAAAAAGTGCCAAAGGCTCTAAAATAACAGATGTTGATTGCAATGAATTTATAGACTATGTATGTTCTTGGGGTCCAGGAATACTGGGGCATGCAAGAGAAGAAGTAATTTCTGCCGTTCAGGAAGCCTGCAAGTATGGTTTAACATACGGCGCACCTACTGAAAAAGAATCAATACTTGCTGAAATGGTAATTAGTCTTATGCCGCACATTGAAATGCTTCGCCTTGTATCCAGCGGAACTGAAGCCGTTATGAGTGCCGTTAGAGCCGCAAGGGGTTATACAGGCAGGGATTTTATAATTAAGTTTACAGGCTGTTACCATGGCCACAGCGACGGGCTTCTTGTAAAATCTGGCTCAGGATTAATTACAAATGCCGTTGCCGACAGTGCCGGAGTACCTAAGGCATATACCCAGTGTACACTTGTAGCAGAATACAACAACAAAAAATCAGTAGAGGAATTATTTGACAAATATCCTAACCAGATAGCCTGCCTTGTGGTAGAGCCTGTTGCCGCAAACATGGGTGTTGTACCACCTAAAGACGGATTTCTTGAATTTTTAAGGGATATTACAGAAAAAAACAATACTGTTTTAATATTTGATGAGGTAATAACAGGCTTTCGTCTTGCCCTTGGCGGAGCTTCTGAATACTATGGTGTTAAGCCGGATATGGTAACCCTTGGCAAAATAGTTGGCGGCGGAATGCCAGTAGGAGCTTACGGCGGCAGAAAAGAAATTATGCAGACTGTATCTCCTGTAGGAAAAGTTTATCAAGCTGGAACACTTTCAGGAAACCCAATAGCCGTTACTGCCGGAATAGAAACACTTAAAATACTTATGGGTGACCCTGATATTTACAAGCGTATAGATAAAAAAGCTGAGAAAATAGAAAAAGCCTTTTTATCAACAGGCAAAGTAACAGTAAATCGTGTAGGTTCACTAATGAGTGCATTTTTTATAAAAGAGCCTGTTACAGACTACAAGAGCGCTATGGCATCTGATACAAAGGAGTATGCAAAATACTTTTCTTACATGCTGGAAAACGGAATTTATGTTGCGCCTTCGCAATTTGAGGCCATGTTTGTTTCAGACGCTCATAGTGATGATGATATTCAAAAAACCGTTAATTCAATACTAAGCTTTAAATAAAGTAAAGCCATAGGAAAAAATCCTATGGCTTTTTTAAATATATTGTTTAGTGTGTTAAAGTTAAAATGTCTTTATTTTCCGCTTGCTGAATAAGCGTCTGCTACTTCTTTACGAAGCTCAGCTCTTATAGCTTCTTCCTGAGCTGCTATCTGTGGGTTATCCTCATAGAATACATAGAAGTTAGGGTCAACTTTGCCCTTTCCAAGATAACGTGCCTGATAATCCTTAAATATAACAAAGAATTTATTTCTGAGTATAAACAAAGCTATAAGGTTGAAAGCTACAGGTCCAGCTGTAACTATACTTACTATTGTCCAGAACATTGTAGCGTCCTGACCTGTAAATACTATGTATGCTGTAACCACAACGTTCATAAGAGGGAAATAAATCTTAAATATTGTTACAATTTTATCCCTTAAAACAGGTTTGTGGCGGAACATATATTTTATTACAGTTGTATAATAAACATAGTATCCTGTTGTTGTTGTAAGACCAAACATAACAGCCATTATAGCTATAAAATATGCGGCAAAGCTTCCAAACATTGTCTCATAAGCAGCTATTGTAAGAGTAGCACCTGTAAGACCTGTATCAAGAACGCCTGAGCATGCAACAGCAAGAGCTGTTACTGAACATACAATTAATGTATCAACGAAAACTTCAAATGAGCCCCAAAGACCCTGACGGATAGGATGCTCACAGTCTGCTGAACCGTGAATAAGAGGTGAAGAACCCATACCAGCCTCATTTGAGTTCATTGAACGAGAAACACCTGAGTTCATGGCCTGAATTACACTGGCTCCAAGGAAACCACCGAAAGCTGCTGAACCTGTAAAAGCGTCGTGGAAAATGCTTACTATTGCTGATGGAAGATTCTGAATATTTAATATAGTTAATACAATTCCGGCTAAAAGATAAATTACACACATAAAAGGAACGCATTTTGTAGCAAAGTTTACAGCTCCCTGTCTTCCACTCCAAATAAGGTAAAGAACTACAGCACTATAAATTGAAACAACAACTACCATATTCCAGCCAAATGAAGCATGAAGTATTTCTGCTATTGTAAAGCCCTGTGAACCCTGTACTGTCTGTAAAACAAAGAAGAATGAGAAGCAAATAGCCAAAGGTCCACCAATTTTAAGTCCCATATCACGGAGAATACCTTTTTCCATGTAGTACATAGGACCGCCGTAGTAGTTCTCGTTCTCATCTTTTGAACGATAGTAGCAGCCAAGGGCAACCTCAACTATTTTTACCATCATTCCAAAAAATGCCCAGAGCCATAACCAGAACACGGCACCGTATCCACCTGTAGCCATAGCTGTTGCAACACCGGCTATGTTGGCACAGCCTACGCAGCCACCAATAGCAACGCACACAGCCTCAAATGGTGAAACTGATTTTTCATCTTTTTTCCTTGCCTCTTTACTTGTAAGGCTGCCCAGTGTGTTTTTCATTACGTGGCCAAAATGAGTGAATGTAAAAAATCCACTTCTTGCTGTAAAGTAAAGGCCTATAATCATAACAAAAAGTATGAACGGCGCACCCCAAATAAAGTTATTAAGACTTATTAAAAAATCACCCACATAAATCGCCCCCCTCTGATTTTAGTTTTAATTGAGTGAAATTTTATAAAGCTTAGTTAATGCTTTACAGTCACATTATACTTTTATTACCTACAAATAGGTCAATTACTAATATATCAATATATTAAATGCGTATATTTGTATATCTTTTACTATAGAGTTATTTATAATTTAGCACTAATACTTAATTTATTGGTATATTTTTGTTTATAAATAAACGACTAAGCTTATTTTACATGAATTGCAAAAATACTTATTAAAATACCACATTATTTTTTTTGCGTTTTTTAAAGTCTATTGCAGAAACAAAGTTCAGTCATTTAAAAAATATAACCGCCAAATAAATTAATTTTCAGTGTATAATGCGTATTTGTACGTTTTAAATTGAAATTATTAAAAATTTTTTAATTTATTTTTCAGTGAAAATCTTAGCTTAGTTTTCGTATAATATACACTTAATTAGAGCAAAATTAAAACTTTCTTAAAACTCTATACTAAGAATATGGTTTTTTAAAGCTGTTTTTGATTAATTTTTAAATTATGAATATGTATACAGTATAGTTTTAAGACACTTAAAAGTTAAGAAAAGGCTGAAAATTAAAGACTTTTTAATTTAATAAGTTTATTAAACATATTTTCAGCAATAAAAAATTATACGTTTTAAAGTTTTAATAGTTTTATTGGCAGTATATTAAAACATATTCTAACAATACTGATTAAGCAGTTTGTTTGCTCTTTAAAATATTAAATAAGCAAAAGTCTAAAAAAGGGCAGTCAATTTAGACAATACCCTTTTAAATACATAATCTATTATAATTTATTTTAAATACACTATATTTATTCCACATTCCGCAAGTGCATTAACTGCCCTTTGCATATTTTCAGCCTTAACAAATATATAATCTGTATTATATGTAGAAACAGCAAATATACCTATTTTGCTTTCAGCCAATATTTTTGAAACAGAATACAATATCCCTATAAGTGAAAAATCAAGTATTCCACATATTCTAAAGCATTTCCATATCTTATCTTGGCATATAACTTCTTTAGGTACATTCTCGCAAGGGCATACAACAGATATTTCGTTATCTGTATGTGATAAAAATACAAATTCTCTGTTTAAATCAATTTGACTTAAATCATTTACTTTGCATATAGAAAAATCATAAGGAAGTATTTCTATATCCATTTAATCACCTTCAGTTTAAAATTAAAAGCAATTTGCAATACTCTTTATTATTCAGTATGTCTTTTGAACAAACAAAATAACAGAATTCAAATTTATTCTAATATATTTTTAAAACAAAATAAAAGCCGCGCCCTCAAAAACTTACGTTTTTAAAAGCACGACTTTCCCCCAATTATTCTATTCTGCTCTAAGCTTTATATTAAAATTAAGCCTCACCGTTTTCAACATCTGTTGCATGCATACCTTTAATGATGTAAGCAAGTGTCTTAAGGTCGCCGCACATGATATCTTCTTTGCAGTATTTAAGCATTTCGCCGCTGTAACCATCGATAGGTCTAACGATACCCTGTCTGTTTACCCAGATTGTTCTGTATCCAAGCTCGTTGCCAGGAACTACGTCATATTTGAAACCGAAACCAGCATGCATCATTTCGTCTACTGTAAGGCCAAGTTTCTTCTGTGAAAGAAGGAATCCGCCATGAGCTGGTTTGTAGCACTGAGCATCCTCAGCTGTGATGATATCGTCAACTTCGATACCAGCGTTTGAAAGTGTAGCTCTAATGATGTCGTTATCTGTGTTTGTAAGCATTACGCATTTTGTATATTTTCTAAGCTCTTTGATAGCTTCAACTGTGTCAGGGAATGCTCTCCAATGAGCCATTGTCTCTGAGAAGTCAATAGCATCCTGCTCGTCAAAATCAAAACCAAAGTAGTTGCATGTGATACCAAGAGTATCTTTTAATACCTGACGGTATGGTCTGTATGTCTTTATGTACTCGAACTGAAGTTCTTCCCATTTCTGCTGTACCTGATAAGGTGATACGTTTGTGATGCCTTTTTTGTCAAGGAAGCCTTTGAAGAAATCCTGAATTTCGCCTTCCCAGTCGATAAGTGTTCCGTATACGTCGAATGTAATAGCCTTTGGTACTAATCTTGCCATTTTAAATGCACCCCTTAATTAAATAGTATTTTATTAATATGTTATCTTCTCTTTGTGTTTAAGTTCTCTTGAACTTCTTTACAATAACCATTATAATTAAATTCATCCATAAGTAAAGCGCCATTTTTTAATGCTTGTCATGTCATTTGAACATGTATAAATCCAATTTTAGCTATTTAAAAGTACCATAAACTGAAAGGAGTGCCTAAATGGATTCTAACTTTTCAAGGATATTTATAGAAATAGCGTCCTGCAGCAACATAACAAAAGCTGCTGAAAACTTAGGCTATACCCAAAGTGGTTTAAGCCATACCCTTAACAGAGCCGAAGACGAGCTTGGTTTCAGGCTTTTTTATAGAGCTAAAAGCGGTGTTACCCTTACCCCAGAAGGTCGTATTCTTCTGCCGGCGGCTAAGGAATTAGACCGTAGTATGGAAAAGCTTTACGAAACTATTTCCTCTATTCAAGGAATTACAAAAGGTCTTGTTACAATAGGCACTTTTCAGAGCATCTCTATTAATATGCTCTCGCCTGTACTAAAAGCATTTCAGCAGGATTACCCTCAAATTAAAATAGACCTTAAAGAAGGCAGTATTGAGGAAATACATGACTGGATATTAGACCATACTGTAGATTTAGGCCTTACAAGTCTTCAAGAAAATGACGAATTTGATTACATACCCCTTCACAAAGACCCTATGGTTGCCGTTGTGCCGCAGTGGTATGATTTAAAAAACAAAAATTATATTGATATATCTGAATTTGAAAACCAGCCTTTTATTATGGCTTCAATGGATAAACAGAACGACTGCGATGTGGATAAAGTACTAAAGAAAGCAGGCATAGAAGTTAATGTTACCTTTTCATCAAAAGACGACATAGCTATTATGAGTATGGTAGAAAACGGTTTAGGTGTTAGCATACTTCCTGAGCTTATTACTTTAAGACATTTCCAAAACGTACATGTTTTGCCGTTAAACCCGCCTTTTTACCGCACCCTTGGCATAGGTCTTTTTTCTTTGGAAAACGCCTCACCTGCTGCTGCTAAATTTATTGAGTATGCAGTAAAAATGCTTACCAAAAAGTAACAAACAATTTAGCAATTACTATAAAAGCCCCGGAATTTTATTCCGAGGCTTTTTTAATATCAGCGGTTTATGTATATTCTTTTAACCCTGTCGTTTAAGTATCCTGTAAGTGATGTAGGGCTGTGGTCAACAAACTTTGAAATATATTCTGTAGTGATATTGTTTCCTAGCCTGTCTTTGCCAAAAATCGTCACTTCGTCCCCTATCTCACAGTCAATGCCTGTTACGTCAATAAACATCTGGTCCATACAGACAGAAAGATATTTGGCACGCTTACCGTTTACAAGAAGCGGAGCTTTACTGCTGGCAAGAGGTCTAAAAAATCCATCGCATATTCCTACACTTACAGTTGCTGTTGTCATCTCTCTATCAGCCACACACGAATAACCATAACCAGCTCTCTCACCTGGCTTTAAATGGCATATATTAGTTATAAATGCCCTCCATGATGCCGCTGTTTCAACATCAAAAGGGTTTCTGCCATCATCAAGTCCGGAAAAGCCAGTAAACATACAGCCCAGTCTTGCATGGGTAGATATAGTATCTTCTACCCACATAGAGCCGCCGCTACAGCAGATATGTACATATTTTGGGTCAATGCCTAAGCCGCGCACCTGCCATACAGCGTCTTCAAAAAGCTTATATTGATTAATTGTAAATTCATCATTAAACTCATAAGCATTGCCAAAATGAGAATATACACCTACAATTCTTAAATTTTTAAGGCTTCTGATATATGCTATAAGGCCGTTTAAATCTTTCTGCGGATTTACTCCAAGCCTATGAAGTCCTGTTTCTATTTTTATTTGTATATCCTGATATTTTTTGCCTGAAAGCGAAACAGCATCACTTAAAAGCTTAGCTGTTTTTTTATCAAAAACAGGCGCAATTAAGTTATATTCAACTACATAAGGCAAAGCGTGGTATGGTACAGCACTTAAAAGCATAAGCTCTGTATCTTTATATCCGGCATCTCTTATTTTTTTGCTTTCTATAATTTGAGCATTGGCAATAAGATTTATGCCCAAATCTTCAATGAGCATAGCAGCAACCGGCACTGTGCCATTTCCATGGGAATTTCCTTTTACAACCGGTATAAATTTTCTTGGCTTAATAGCGGACATTATTTTTTCGGCATTAGAACGTAATATGCCTAAATCCACCTCTAAGTATGAGCTATAATACTCCAAATCCATTGCCACACCTTCTTTTAGTATAAGTTTATTAATTATATTTATAAAACTTTATTACCCATGCTGTTTTTAGTGTTTATTTATAAAAGTAAAAGTTTTTATAATTGGCTCCCATATTTAATAAATTTTCATTTATGTAAATAATTATAAAGTATACAGTTGCTATACTGTCAATTTTTTGCATTTTATTTATAACAACTCTCTCTTTAAATTAATATAAAACCATCAATATTAATAAAATAACAGCATTTAAATATTAAAATCAAGTATCTTTATACAAAAACAGCAATTCGATTATTTTAATTTTTATATTAATAAATAGTAAAAACAATATATTCAGTTATGTAAACATCACTATATATGTATTAATTAAATCATTGTTTGTATTTAATGATAAATTTTATCAATAATAACCACTATATTTATAAACACTATTTTTACAATACAGTTTTTAGCTTATGCATTAACTTACAGCTTACAATAAATGTATGGCACATATTTTAATTGTATGTTATATAAAAAAAGAAGCCTTTCTTTTAAGGGAAAGACTTCTATCTAGGCACTTTAAATTTTAAATTTTTAAAAGCTTTTTAGCTGTATCTAAAAAGTCTATGCTGCTTGTTCTTTGTACTCTTTCTTTCCAAGCGTCAGGAAGTACAGACGCACCAGAATAAGCGCCGCAGATATTGCCGCATATGGAACCGTTTGTATCGGCGTCATCACCTGTATTTACTGCGCCTAATATTCCGTCTTTTGCGTTGCCATTTACCGCATAAAATATAGCAAGGGCAACAGGCACAGACTCATAAGCAAACATACTGGCACCAAATACACCAGCTATCTCATCCAAAATATCATTAATATGACATTCACCACAGCTATCAACTATACTTTCAATAAGTTTTATTCTTTTTGAAACATAAGGCGCTGTAATATCAAAGCCTTTGCTTTCGCCATAAACAGCAGCGTCAGCAGCTATTCTTAATACCTCATTTGGAGCGTATCCGCCTTTTACTCCGGCAGCTACTGCAGCAGCTACAGCACAGGCAGCAGCCACAGCTGGCTTGCTTCCGTGGCTTGGCAGTGATGACTGACATGCAGCTTCTATACATTTATCAATATCGTAATAATATTTAACGCCAATAGGTGCAACACGCATAGCAGAGCCATTTGTATTTCCCATGCCGGAAGTTTCTTTTGGGTCACGGTTTTCTATAAGGGCAGTTAAATAACGCCTTGTAGAAGGTCCAATAACAGTGCTTTCAAGCATTTTCTGCTCAATGGCCCATTTTTTCATAGCTTCATTAAAAGCTGTTTCTGAAAAGCCGTCGTTTTCAATAAGCACATTGCTTATTATAATACTTTCCATTGTATCATCAGTTATATCTCCGGCTTCAAGAGAACCGTGGTATTTCTGAACATTTTCGTCAGGCTTTAAAAAGTCCTCAATATATCCGTAAGTATTTTTAATCTGCTCCCTTGTTAAAAAAGATGCAGGCATACCCATGGCGTCACCTATGGCACCACCTACAAGACAGCCATAGCCTCTGTCTATAATATCCATTTTTTATACCTCCTTAATATTCCAAAAACCATGCGGAGCGTTTATCTGTACTGTTTTAGCGGCACATAGCGACGCCAAATCAACAGCATTTTTAATATCCACACCAGAACCCAAAGCATAGCACAGGGCACCTGTAAAACTATCACCAGCACCTGTTGTATCAACAGCATCAACTTTAACACTGTTATAGTCAAATATTCCGTTTCTTGTATAACATCTTCCGCCGGCAGCGCCTTTTTTAAGCACTACAATGCCCCTTGAGCGTACATAGCTTTCTATAAAATTAGGCTGAACTTTTTCAAAAATTTCAATTTCGGTTTCGTTAGGAGTTACAACAAAAGAAGCCTTTATCATTCTTTTAAGTATATCCTCTCTTATACTTCCAGCAAGAGGGCCCGGGTCAAATATAAATTTAGTGCCTGATACACGCATAACCTCTATACAGTCCATTATAATAGGTGCTGCCTCATTAAGCAGGTAATAGCCTGTAATAGCCCCAATAGGCGACTTTATGCTGTCTATATTCTCTAAAAGCTCAGGGTCAAACTTGCCTTCAACGCCTTTTTTTGTAAGGAATGTTCTTTCGCCGTCAGGCTCTTTAAACACAAGGCAGTAACCGCTTATACCATCTGTTTGCTTAACAAACTCCTGAGAAAAACCGTTTGTCTTTAAGTATTTAAGTATCTGCTCCCCTGTTTTGTCGTTGCCTATATAAGAAACAACATGGGCCCTGCCGCCTAAGTTATTAATTGTGGCCGCTATGTTTATGGCACAGCCGCCTACATAGGCCGCCTCGCTTGTAATAAACCCGTCCTGTCCCCTGTCAGGATAGCCTTCTATATCGAAATACTTATCTACCACAAGTCCGCCAAAAATTATACAGTCCATTTAATTAACACCACCCATAATTTCAATACTTCCGGCGCTGTCCCAATCAAGAGCCACACTTTGGCCTTTCTGAGGTCTTTGGTCAGAAACAGCATTTTGAACCTCACATATAATTTCTTTTCCAGAGCAAACAACTGTACATGTTGAAATGTTTCCGGAATAAGTTACATGCTCAATAGTACCTTTAAGTCCGCCTTTGCCCTCCGGCACAAACCTAATCTTTTCAGGGCGCACTACATAGAGCATGTTCTGCCCCACAACGGCATTTTGTGCAGGTATTGTAATATTTCCGTTTTCTGTTTCAAGCTGAACTTTATTGTTTTCAAAAGATAAGGCTTTGCCCTCGAAAAAGTTAGCTTTGCCCAAAAATCCAGCAGTAAAGCGAGTTGCCGGTTTTTCGTAAATCTCAAAAGGCGTTCCGGCCTGCTCTATTTTACCGGCATTCATAACTACTATTTTATCCGAAAGAGTCATTGCTTCTTCTTGGTCGTGAGTTACAAAAAATGTTGTAACGCCTGTCTGTTCAAGTATGCGCCTAAGCTCAACCTGCATTTCTACCCTAAGCTTTTTGTCAAGAGCACTTAAACACTCGTCCAAAAGCAAAACATCAGGCTTAATTACAAGGGCCCGGGCAAGAGCCACCCTTTGCTGCTGACCGCCCGAAAGCTGTTTTGGCTTTCTTTTGGCATATTCGTCCATATGTACCATTTTAAGCGCTTCAGCGACTCTTTCTTTAATTTCAGCCGGGGGAGTCTTTCTCTGTTCCAAACCGTATGCCACATTCTGCTCAACTGTCATATGCGGAAAGAGTGCATAGCTTTGGAAAACCATGCCTATATTCCTTTTATTAACCGGTATTGAGCCTACTTCTTTGTCATCAAAAAGTATCTCGCCGCCGTCTGGCTTTTCAAAACCGGCAATCATTCTAAGTGTAGTTGTTTTGCCGCAGCCGGAAGGCCCAAGTATTGATATAAGCTTTCCATTTTCGGCTGTTAAATCTATATTGTTTACTACGGTATTATTACCGTATTTTTTTGTAATCCCCTTTAAAACCACTTTACTCATTTGTTTTCGCTCCTTCCAACCATTGTTTTAAGGCTTGAGCCCATTATTAAGCCTACCACAGCAAGGCATAAAAGCGACACGCCTATAATTACCGTAGAAACGGCATTAATTTCCGGCGTAAAGCCAAACTTAATGGAGGACTGAATTTCTATAGGCAGAGTTGACACTCCCGCCGGCATAAGGAAATAGCTAATGGCGAAGTTATCAAAACTTATCATAAATGACAAAAATCCGCCGGCCACCATTGCCGGAGCAATAGCCGGAAGGGTTATTCTTCTAAATGTTGTTAAAGGACTTGCGCCAAGAGATGCGCTCATTTCTTCTAAGGCTCTGTCCATAGACTGCACCCTTGCCTTTAAAACAAGCAATGAATATGGCAGGGAAATAACAACATGTCCGGCTGCCACAAAAAACATTGATTTATCAAAATCAAAAAACCTGATTAAAAGCAAAAGTGAAAGACCCATTATAAGCCAAGGAATACTCATAGGCATCATTGAAATGCTGTTAAAAAGACTTTTTGTTCTGTTTGAAA
Source organism: uncultured Clostridia bacterium (assembly GCA_944377425.1). Lineage (GTDB taxonomy): Bacteria > Bacillota > Clostridia > Lachnospirales > Anaerotignaceae > Neoanaerotignum_A. Next base: position 23,145 of record CALWEX010000012.1, on the reverse strand, counting down.
GATACCTTTCACCCAATATAAAAAGTGTAGCAAGTATAACACATATAATTCCTGTAGCAAGAGCCAGCAGAACAGAGTTAAGTGCCGCTTTCTGTAAAACTGTATCTTCAATAAGTGCCTGATACCATTCCAGTGAAAATTCAAAAGGCATGGAATTATAACGGGATTTATTAAAACCCATTATCATAAGCACTATTATAGGCACATAAAGGTAAAGCATAATTAAAAGCACGTATAATTTTGAAACAACACCTTTTTTCATATGTCATACCTCTTTCCCCATTTTCCTATAGCCGCCATGCTTATAAGCACCATAGCAAGAAGTATAAATGCTATAGCGGCACCAAAGTTCCAGCCGTAAATCTCAAAGAACTGGTCTTCAATAACTGTACCTATAACCGTTCCGTTTACACCGCCAAGTATTCGCGGTTCTACAAATGTTCCAAGGCAAGGCACAAAAACAATCATTATTCCCGATACAACGCCAGGCATTGACATAGGGAATATAACCTTACGGAATGTTGTAAAAGTGGAAGCACCCAAAGACGAGCTTGCCTCCAGTATGGAATTATCCATTCTTTCAAGAGCCATATAAATGGTAATTACCATATATGGAAAAAACGCGTGAACAAGGCCAATTATAACAGCAGTTTTTGTATACATAATACCCAAAGCGCCGTCTACAAGGCCTATTGAGTTAAGCAGGCTTTCCAAAAGACCCCCGTCCTGCAAAAATATAAGCCAGCTATATACACGTACCAGCTGATTTGTAAAAAACGGTATTATAATAAGCACCATTACAATGTTTTTAAGGCCTTTAAGCTTTTTAGCCATTATATAAGCCAAAGGATATGAAATTATAAGACTTATTATAGTTACCATTACACTATTGAAAATAGTGCGCCCTGTAAGTTTAAGGTATGTACTTTTAGAAAAGAACCTAACATAGTTTGATATAACAAAGCCGCCCGTGCCATCATCACTTTGAAAGCTGTTAAAAAGCATAATCAAAAGCGGAAAAACAGCGAATATAAAAAGCGCCGCCATAGCCGGCCAAGTCATAACCTGTCTTTTATCGCCCTTCAATACCAATCCCTCCAAACATGAAAATTTTAGTATATAAAACATTTTACAACATTTTTATACTAATAACCACATAAAATAAAGCTACGATAAAATTAATTTCAGCGTTTATTTATTACTGTTTTTATTTTCTGCTTTTTCGCTTTTTAATGCATATTTAAAACGCCTTATTATTTCAATTATATTTTCTTTTCGTATATTTTCACTGCTGCTTTTAAACACTCTTTTAATTTCCACTGTTTTTACTCCCCTTTATTTATAACGGTTTACAACATTTAAAAATTTATCGTATAATTAGGTTTATGAAAAGGAGAATTTTTGTATGATTGACTACACTAAGTTTCAAAAAGAATTAGTACAGCTTCGCCGTCATTTCCATATGTACCCAGAAACAGCATTTAAAGAGTTTGCTACAACAGATTTTATAGTTGACTATCTTCAAAATGCCGGATACAGCGTTAAAAAAACTCAGCCAACAGGCTGCTATGCTTTTTTAAATGTAAAAGAAAATGCACCCACAGTTATTGTGCGTGCCGAAATTGATGCTGTGCCTATAGACGAAAATACAGACCTTTCTTTTGCTTCCAAAAACAAAGGCGCCATGCACGCATGCGGTCACGATGCCAACATGGCTGTAGCCCTTGTACTGGCTAAACTATGCCAAAAAACAAAAGACTCTTTAAGCTGTAATGTAAAATTTGTATTCGAGCCAGCTGAGGAAATAGGAAGCGGTGCAAAAGTTATGATTGAAAGCGGTGTTTTGGAAAACCCAAAAGCTGACTCTTTAATTATGTTTCACTTTGTAAACAAGGCTTCCGGCGGAATGGAAGTAAATAAAGACATAGCTTCTGCTGCCATAGGCCGTATTGAAATTGAGTTTAAAGGTGTTTCAGCGCACTGGGCCGCAAGTCAAAAAGGCCGTGACGCCATAAATGCCGCATGTCTTACATCTGTTGAACTTTACAAGCTTAACCAAAGCTACATCTCCAAATACCCATTCTGCATAGGCATAGGTCAAATACAAGGCGGCACATCACCAAATGTAATGAGTGATTACGCCAAAATAAACGGAAACTTAAGGGCAAGCTCCATGAAAGACTATTTAAAGCTTGCAGATATTATAAAAGACACCATTGAAAAAATTCAAAACCAGACAGGCGTTAATATAAAATACGATGTATCAAAAGACCCTATTACACCTATTATTAATAATCCATACATGGTTAAAAAGGCCACTCAAACAGGCAAAGAGGTTTTCGGTGACGAGTTTTACATTGTGGATAAACTTTATTTAGCTGGAGATAATGCCTGTATTTATTTTGAAAATATCCCGGGAATACTTATGGTTTTCCGCTCAAAATCACAAACAGCTTTGCCTTTGCACAATCCTAAATTTGTATTAAGCGAGGACTGTTTTTATAAGGCACTTGAAACACTGCATAAATACATAATAAATTTATATAAAATATAATTTTTAACATAAATAAATTTTATATATGCTTTAATTATTGCAAAACAAAAACACCCGAAAACAAAACTGATGTTTTCAGGTGTTTTTATATTATTTAAAAACTTTATGTTATTCAGTAAGAGCCTTAACTGCTTCTATTATTTGGGTAAAGCTTCTTTGGCCTGTTATAAATTCACAAACACCATTTCGCTCTACTGCATAATAGTTGTCATCATATTGCATAAACCTTAATGTAAGCACATCTCCACTGCGGTATGTTAAAATAAGCTCTCCCACATACTCGCCTGGCTCCAATTTCTTTTCGCCGTCCATTGTAACAGCAGCTATGCTCTTATAAATTTCAGTAAAAGCAGACATATCAGCCTGTTGGCCGTTAAGTGTAACACTGCTGTTTTCTGCATCTAAGCTGTATGTACCTGTAAACTCTGCATCTTTAACAGTAATCTCGCTGAAAGCATCAGCACTGTCGTTTATAAAATACTTGCCTATAATATCAAAAGGATTTGTATTTTTAATTTTATCTGTTTTTTCTTTTAAAACAGTGCACATATAGTCTTTGCCGCTAAACTGAGCATAAACTTTTGTACTGTCATCAACACATGTATTGCCTATTGTTATTGTACATTCGTTGCCTTTGTTGTCTGATGCTGATAAAACCATAGCCGGATTATCAAAGCCATAATCAACGCCTTCTTCTGGTGTATCTATAAAGTCAACAGCTGTAATTTCATAGAACGGTCCGCCTACATTATCTGCTAATTCTTCTGAAAGTACAGGCGCGTCAAAGCTGTAAACACCTGTAAGAAGGTATTCGCCGTAACCTTCTGTTATTTCACCATTAGGGTTAGGCACAACGCTGTAGCTTATTCCATTGCGAATGCTGACGTTTAACGATTTAATATCGCTATAGTCCACATAAGCTGGGTATACATCTCTAAAGGCATTTGGGCTGCGTGAAAGAGGTTTTCCGTTTTCCGCACTTATTATGTATACATTCTGGTCACCATCAAGGCAGGCATAATATCCTGTTTGGTCAACTGTTTGGCCGCCTACAGTGATTTTATAAACAAGATTGCCGCTTTCGTCGTAGGCCTCATCAGTTACACCTTTATCAAGGCCGTAATCAGCTGCTTTATCCATGCCGTTTTCTATTATCTGTGTATACTCAAGGTTTTGAAGGCACGCAATAGCCTGGTCTATTGAAATCTGGGTAAGGTCTGCATTTTCCATGCCTTCTATAGCCCAGTTAGTATCTTCCTGTTTATTAAATGTAACAGTTACTCCGTCTTGAGTTACTACATATTTTTTTATTGTGGCATCGCTTTGGTCAAAAAGCTTTTTTGTTTCTTCTTCCTGAAGTATCTGTTCTTCTTTCTTTGCGTTATATGACTTACTAAGGCCAAAAGCGCCTAAAAGAACAACAACAGCCACTAAGCCTATTATAAGCCTTGTCTTTTGACTGCTCATTTGTTTCTCCTCCTGATAAATACGGTAAAGCCAACTAAAAGTATTATAAGCGGTATTACTATAACTGACACAAGCATTATAACTACTGCCTTGCTCTGTGTAATATTAAGGTACTCATCAGCGCCTATGCTCTTTGTTCTTCCTGTGCTTTCTGTGCCGTTAAGGAAGTCAAAAGCATTCATTACAAGGCCAAAGTTACCACCGTTTACAATATTGTTTACACTGTCTTCAAGAAGCATTGAAGCGCCGGAAACAATAATTTTTGTTCCGTTTTCGGTGCCGTTATTGTCTGTATCTGTAATTGAAACAACTATATCCAAAGGTCCTGTAGGGTCTGTTTCTGCAAGATTTGCGTTATTTCCGCTTATGTCTTCCAAAGTCTTAGCGTATGAATATGTTGAAGATGAAGCAAGGGTTTCGATATTAACTGTAGAACGCTTTGTATCAAGTCTTTCAACATACATAGCCGCCGGAGTAAGTATGTTTGTTCCAGCACTTGCAAGGCTTTCGCATATTTTGCTTTCGGAATTAAGGTCCGGAATAATATAAAGCGGGTTATTGTCTATTACATAATCGGCACTGCCCTCAACTATAAGCCTTCCGCTGTCGGCTATGCCGTAAGAAGCCAAAAGTGAATCAAAGTTTGGCATATCCTGTGTTGTAAGTGTTAAAGTTATAAAGGCTTTACCACCGTTTTCTAAATAATTTTTAAATGTATCGCTTTCGGATTTGCTTAAATCCACAGCTGGGCCGTTTATAACAAGTATCTCGCAGTCTTCTGGTATTTCTCTTGACTGCAATAAATCTAAAGTCTGCACATCAAAACCGCTATAGCCCATTTCCTTTTTAAGCTCATCGCCAATAGGTGTTTCGTTATGTCCAGTAAGCTCATAAACCGCCTCAGCTGCGCCGTTTGTAAGCTGGCGGATAGTACCTGTAAGCACGCCTTCTACTTTAATGCCTTTTAAGTATGCTGTCTGAGACATACTGTCTACACTAATATCTGTTATATCTTCCTGAGGTATAATGGCAAAATCGCTGTCGGTTTCTACCACAATATCGCCTATTGTAGGCTGCTGACCGTTTTTGGTATGCTCAACAGCAAAAGCTGGGTCGGTATATGGGTCAATATTAGATATAGAAATATGCTTTGAGTGAGAAGCATATCTGTCAAGTATTTCTGTAACCATTGTAATCTCTTGGCCTTCGGCGTAAAGAGAGTAAATGTTTACATCCTGATTTAAGTTTTCAACCAAAGAAACAGTATCTTCGGAAAGTGTATAAAGGCCGTTTTTTGTAAGGTCGAATTTTACATCAAAACTGCTTACAACTAAATTCAAAACTATTACAGCAACCACAACTATGGCGGTCATTATTGAAGCATAACCGCCGTATTTAATAAGCGGGTCGTTTTTATCTATCTTCTTCAACTTAAGCGCCTCCTTTTAAGACCATCTTCTTTTTTCAATCACGCGTATAGTAAAGTACAAAAATACAGCTATGAATGAAATAAAGTAAACAATAGAAGATATATCAAGAAGCCCCATAGCAAAGCTGTTAAACCGTGTAAGAACGGCAAACATCATTGCAAATTTTCCTGCAAGGCCTGTAAATATGCTTCTTTTTACAAAATAAAGAACAAGAAGCACTGCGGCCTCTATAATAAACACAGTTATTGAAACTTCAGTATTTTTTGTATTGTAATATACATAAAGGGCTATAAGAAGCGCTATAACGCCAGCAAACATAAGCGAAAAGCTCTCTGAGCCAGAAGCTGCTGACACAATTGTTTCTACCATGAGCAAAAGGAATACAGCCACAAATGTAGCAACAGCTGAAACTATCTGGTTATCAGTTATAGACGAAATCCAAAGTCCTACTGCTATAAAAGCACTGCCTAAAAGGAAAAAACCTATGTAAGAACCTAAAATCTGCGCTAGAGCAACTGTGCCGAAAAACGAAAGTATTATAGGGAATATACCTGTTATAACAAGTGAAATTAAAAACACTGTTACTGCCGCAAGATATTTGCCTAAAACTATAGCCGGTATGCTAACAGGCGATGTTAAAAGCATTTGGTCTGTTTTCTGCTTCTTTTCCTCAGACAAAAGCCTCATTGTAAGCATAGGCGCAAGTATAAGGAACATCATTATAACTGAGCTGAAAACATACTGAAAGTCAGGGCTTAAAGACAGTATATTCTGCAAAGAAAAATACACAGCTGTTATAAGCACAAAAAAGGCTATAAATACATATCCAATCATAGATGAAAAATACATCTTTATTTCTCTTTTATAAATGGCTTTCACTTTTCATCAGCCTCCCCGTTTGTTTCGTTAATATCTTTTTCCGGCTCGGTATTTTCTATTACCTGTTCTATTTCTTCAGCTTCAGATGTATTTTCAGCACTTTCGTTATTATCTGCTAAATCGCTGGATTGTGCTGTGCTGTTTGAAAAATCATCTAAACTGAAATTCTCGTTTTCAGTAACCTGAAGGAATACTTCCTCAAGAGAAAGTTTTTCGGACTTAATCATAAGCAGTTTAAATCCATTTTTAACTGCATTATCAAACACAGCTTCTCTTGTATCAACGCCTGATACACCTTCAACAATAAGGTCTGTTGTGCCTTCTTCTGTTGTTTCGCTTTCCTCAACAGTGCTGAAAGAACTGTCGGATTTGTAAGCATTAATAATGCTTTCCCTGTCGCCTTTAAGCTTGATTTTAAATCTATCCTGACTAAGACTTTCAGAAAGTCTATCCGGTGTACCGGAAGCCACAAGGCGGCCTTTATTAATAATAATTACTCTGTTACATACCGCACTTACTTCCGAAAGTATATGAGAGCTTAAAATTATTGTATGGCTCTTTGAGAGCTCTTTAATAACATCTCTTATCTCTATAATCTGTTTAGGGTCAAGGCCTACTGTAGGCTCATCAAGTATAAGCACTTCAGGATAGCCAACAAGGGCCTGCGCAAGGCCTACCCTCTGTCTGTAACCTTTTGAAAGGTTTTTAATTACCTTATGTGAAACATGGGTTATTTTGATTTTTTCCATTATGTCGTCCAGCATAGGCTTAATTTCGGCTTTTTTAACACCTTTTAAATCAGCGGCGAAATTAAGGTACTCTGTTACGGTCATATCCATGTATAAAGGCGGAATTTCCGGAAGATAGCCTATACGTTTTTTGGCTTCTTTCGGGTTTTTGAGTATATCAAAACCGTCAATAGAAACTTCTCCGCTGCTTGCTGATATGTAGCCTGTAATAATATTCATTGTAGTTGATTTTCCGGCTCCGTTAGGACCTAAAAAGCCAACAACCTCACCAGTATCAACTTTAAAAGAAATATCTTTTACGGCTTCGTACTTGCCGTAGTTTTTAACAAGGTTTTTAACTTCTATCAAACCCTATCCCTCCATATACGCCGCAAAAGCGGCTTTTATTAAAGAAAATTTTGCCTTAACTTAAGTATTATACTTAATATCTTAGAATTTTACTATAACTATGTGAACAAAATATGAAATTTCAGCACATTTACGTCACTTCAGCCAATAAGTCATAAAATAAAAATAAAAAAATACACAAAAAATAAGAACGGCTTTTTAAAACCGTTCTTGTTTTTTAAATTTCTTTTCGCCATTTAATAAGTTTTTCTTCTACAGCGCCTACAACTGCAACTGAAATCATAGCCGTTATGGAAAGAATAACTATAGGAGCAAAAACTCCTGCTCCATCCAGCTGAGTCATCATTCGTTTGCTAAAATATCCCAAACCGCTTTGAGCACCCAACCATTCGGCTATGGCTGCGCCTATAACACTTAAAGGTATAGCCATTTTAACTGCTGAAAAAAAGTGCGGTAATGCTGAAGGTATTTTAAGCTTAAAAAATATATCCCATTTTGAAGCGCCGTATGTAATAAGCAGTTCTTCCATTTCCCTTTTTGTTGCTCTAAAGCCATCGTAAACAGTTATTGTTATAGGGAAAAATGTAATAAGTATAGTAACCAGAACCTTAGCCCATATGCTATAGCCAAACCACAGCACAAAAAGTGGTGCAATAGCTGTTGTAGGTATTGTCTGTGATGCTATAACAATAGGATAAAGGGCATCGGCTATTTTTTTGTTCATGTCCATTACTATGGCTAAAGCAAGACCGAAAACTATTGAAATTAAAAGGCCTATTACTGTAACCGACATTGTAGCTGGCAGCTGAACAAGAAACAGCGTGCGCCTTAATTCCCAAATTTTAGCTACTATCTCTGTAGGTGACGGCAGTATGTATGGCGCATTAATTAAAAATGCTATAAACTGCCATAAAATTAAAACTATAATTATAAGCACAATAGAAGGCAGTCTGTTTTTCATTTCACTTCCTCCTGTCTTAATTTTTTAATAAGTTCTTCTTTTAACTCCATAATATCACTTCTTTTTAAGTCATCCCTTTTACGCGGATAATCCAACGGCACCACATATTCCTCAAAATGAGTTATAGGTCTATCGGTAATTACAAAAACCTTTTGTGAAAGAAATATAGCTTCCTCAACGTCATGGGTAACAAAAAGGATTGTGTTTTTTCGTTTTTCCCATTCAGTTAAAAGCCATTCCTGAAGGCCTATTCTTGTAAGGGAGTCAAGAGCTGAAAAAGGCTCATCAAGCAAAAGCAAATTAGCCCCGGCAAGAAGTGCCCTTGCAAAAGATACTCTTTGACGCATACCGCCTGATAAATCTCTTGGGTATTTGTTCCTATACTCCAAAAGGCCTACTTCTTCCAAAATTTCTTCGGCGGCCTTTTTCATTTTTTCTTTGCTTTCTTTCCTAAGTTCCATAGGCAGACACACATTTTTTTCTATAGTGCGCCACGGGTAAAGCAAATCCTTTTGAGGCATATATGAGCTGTAGTTTTTAAGTTCTTTTATAGGTGTGCCGTTTATTGTTATACTGCCGCTCTGCGGTTTTTCCAAGCCGTTTATAAGTCTAAAAGCAGTGCTTTTACCACAGCCGCTGGCACCTATAAGTGATATAAATTCCCCATCTTGTACATTAAAAGACAGGCCTTTTATCATTTCATAATCATCTGAATCGTACTTAAATGTTACATTATCAAATTTTAACACTGTGTTACCTCCAAAATAAGCAACAAAAAAAGGACATTGGCAGAAATGTCCTCTAATCTTTACGCGCTCCCTACGGCGGAATTACCCGCATCAGGTTCAATGGGACTCTCTCAGCGCCGAGCTTTAAACCGGCGCACCCCTGCCTGTTCTTGATTATAATACCAAAATATGATTATGTAAAGAAAAAGGCGGATTTTGAAAAATAAACTTTAAAAACCGCCTTTTAAATAGATTAAAGTAGTTACAACAGCACCCAAAATAATAGCAATAACCAAAAACATAAGTGTATACTTTATATACTTATGGATTGAAAGCTCCTCGGTTATTTTTGAAACATACTTTTGATAAATTTTTGTGCTTTTAAGCTTTTTTTCAAACCTTGGTGAGCCTTTTGAAAAAAGATATACACTTAAAAGAAAAAAAGGCACCTGCGGCACAACGGGAATAACAAGGCCTATAACTCCCAGTAAAAAAAACAAAATACCGCCGGAAATATAAAGTATTTTCATATATCCGCACCTTCCTAAAAACTAAATTTCAAAATATGTTTTACTATTATTATAGAATTATATTCGTAAAAATCAACTGTATATATTTTAGTTATTTGTATATTTTTCAAGAGATATTTTTATTGCTTTTACAACATCTTCTATTATTTTAAGCTGGTCAGAAGTACAGCTTTCAAGGGTTTTGTTTAGCTCAGCAAAAGCTACTTCGCGATTAGACACTTTGTCAGTAAGCAAATCATCAGAGCGCACATCAAGTGCATTTGTAATATCCACAAGCACTTGAAGGCTAAGTTTTGTATTACCCGTTTCAATATGGCTCATATGTGTAACAGAAATACCTATTTTTTCCGCCAACTGTTCCTGTGACAAGCCATTTGCTTTTCTATATTTTCTTATACGCTGTCCTATTTTGTAATAATCCATAACAAAAACCACCTAGCTAGTTTATTTTTACTTGAATTGTATAGGCAAATATAGTATAGTAAAATAAATTATATAGGCTATTTTATGCTTATACAATTAAAAATATTGATTTAATATTGTATGTAAAGAAAATGGAAAAATATGTGCTGGTCAGTCAAATACTATTTCTTAACAGTTTATAGAAGACACTGTTAAAACTGTTAAACTGTATGTTTACAATGTTTATTTTAAAGACAGCACTGAGTGTGGCGATAAAGAAGTAACAAAAAGCACAGCCATTGAAAACAGTATGCCTGTTGAGGTTTCTGGTCAATCGTAATACATAAAATTAAATATAAAAACATAAAAAACACCGCCTTTAAAAAGGCGGTGTTTTGATATTTATTAGTGTTTGTAATAGTTAATAAGACATCCGTCAAGTATAATTTGTTTTTCGTCATCTGTAAGGGCGCCAAGCTTGATTTCAAACTCTTTAACAGCGTTATCCTTTACAACATATGCTTTCATCTGGCTTGCGCCGTCAGCAACTGCCTTTTTAACATCAGGAATATAAATATAATCCCCGTTTTCAAAAGGTGTTTCGTCTATTATAAATGGTATCATACCCCAGTTAATAAGGTTTGAACGATAGCGCTTTGTAGCATATTCTTTGGCTATATTAGCCCAGCCGCCTAAAACTTTTTGACAGCTTGCAGCCTGCTCTCTTGCTGAGCCATCACCAGGTTTTACAGCATAAATTGTGCTGCCAATACCTGTTTTATCAGCGTCAAAGTCTTTAAAGTTAGCTTTTAAAACATCATAAACGCCTTTAATTTCGCCAAAAGCCTCAGCTGGATTTTCGCCTGCTTCTCTTGCTTTTTCTGCCTTCTGAACTTCTTTTGCTCTGCCTACATAAGCAGGGTCTTTTCTTGAAAGAGCAAACTCTGCAAGCTTAAGAGGGTTAGACCTGAATGAAGATGTTTCGCCAGAAGGTATAAGCTCATCAGTTGTTGTAACAGGGTCTGTTATATAAGAAACAACTTTAAGGAGCATATCATCTGTAAGAGCACACATCTGTGGCCAATCTGTAATATTAGGACCAAATCTTAAAGGAGCGCTTTCATCGGCTTTGCCGTAACCAAAATAACATCTGTTTTCATAAACAGTCTTATCAAAGTAATATGAAGGCTTTGTAAGCTCAAAATCAGCCTCGCTTGCAGCTGTAAGCATACCTTTGTTTACTGCTGTAGCGGCAATGCTTCTTGCGTCCATAAGGGCAACTGTTGCAATCTGGCCGTTTGTAATCTTTGAGCCTTCACGGTTAGGGAAGTTACGTGTTGAGTGTCTTATGCTCAGGCAGTTATTAGCCGGAACATCACCTGCACCAAAGCATGGACCGCAGAATGCAGAACGTACTGTTGCGCCTGAAACCATAATATCGCTTATAGCACCGTTATTTACAAGACCAAGGAATACCGGCTGGCTTGCTGGGTATACGCTTAATGCAAACTCTCCAGAGCCTATAGAATGGCCTTTTATAATATCTCTTGCAGCGCAGATATTTTCGTATGTACCGCCGGCACAACCTGCAATAACACCCTGTTCAACCATAAGTCTGCCGTTTACTACTTTATCCCTTAAAGATACTTTTACAGTATCGTTATCAAGCTGTTTAGCGCAGTTTACTTCTATTTCGTTAAGTATATCGTCAAGGTTAGCGTTTAAATCGTCTATTGTAAATACATTGCTTGGGTGCATAGGCATAGCAATCATAGGCTTAATCTGTGAAAGGTCAATATAAATCATGCCGTTATAATATGCTATGTCATCAGGTGTCTGATATTTAAAATCTTCGCTTCTGCCGTGAACATCGTACCACTGTTTAACATTATCGTCTGTTATCCAAACAGATGAAAGGCATGTTGTTTCAGTTGTCATTACATCAATGCCGTTTCTGTAATCGGCTGTAAGATTAGCTATACCATCGCCTATAAATTCCATAACTTTATTTTTAACATAACCGTTTTTAAATACAGCACCTATAATAGCAAGGGCTATATCCTGAGGGCCTACATAAGGCGCAGGCTTACCTGTAAGGTATACAGCTATTACTTCTGGCATGTCAATATCGTAAGTTTTGTTTAAAAGCTGTTTAACAAGCTCAGGACCGCCTTCACCCATAGCCATAGTACCAAGGGCACCGTAACGAGTATGACTGTCTGAACCAAGTATCATTTTGCCAACACCGCTCATCATTTCACGCATATACTGGTGAATAACTGCCTGATGAGCTGGTACATATATACCGCCGTATTTTTTAGCACAGCTTAAACCAAAAAGGTGGTCATCCTCGTTAATTGTACCGCCTACTGCACAAAGTGAGTTATGGCAGTTTGTAAGTACATAAGGAATAGGGAATTTTTCAAGTCCACTGGCACGTGCTGTCTGCACAATACCTACATAAGTAATGTCGTGGCTTGCCATAGCGTCAAACTTAATTTTAAGCTTGCTGTCGTTTCCGCTTGTGTTATGGCCTGTAAGTATTCTGTAAGCCATTGTACCTTTAGAAGCGCTTTCTTTTGTAACGTCTTTACCGGTTTCGGCCTTTATACGGTTAAGAGCCTCACCGTTATCTTCTATAATTTTATTGCCCTTTAAAACATAAACTCCTGTGTCGTAAAGTTTCATTTTAATCCTCCGTTTCATTTATCAAATAATGCCTGTAAGCCAAATTACAAAAGGCATTGTTACAAGGCATAAAACAGTTGATACCATACAGCCGGCGGAAGAATATTCCCCGTCAAGACCAGCTATTTTGGAAAGTATAGGCAGTGTCATTCCAGCAGGGGTAGCAAAAAGTATTATAAACATAATAAGCAAATCCCCTGTTATAATTCCTGTTTTGCCAAACAAAAAGTATGCCAAAAGCGGGAATATAACAAGTTTAAAAGGCGCAGCCAAAAACACACGCATGTTGCTTAAAAGCCTTTTTAAACCCATTCTGCCTAATGTCATTCCTATATAAATACTGGCAAAATACTTGCTTGTTCCGCCTACTTCTGTCATTGTATCCCATAAAACAGTTCCCTGAAAATCCAAATCCAGCAGAACTATTATAAGTCCTGCCAAAATAGATATTGTAAGAGGTGTTACAAGCTTTTTCCAGTCTATGCCTTTCTTTTTTTCGCCATTATTAATAAGAAGCGGGCCTATTACCCAGTAATATGTAGACTCTACCAAAGAAAAAGATGCAGCGGCAATGCCTGCCGTTTCCGGAAACATACTTACTATAAGGGGTATGCCTATAAAACCGGAATTACCAAAGCACATTAAAAGAGCATGCATACTTCTTTTAGGCTCTTTTGGCCCTAAAAATACAGCTAAAAATTTGCTTATGGCTATTACTATAATATAGCACACCACAGAGCTTACAAAAAATACCCAAGATGAAAAAAGCTGCTGCCTTGAAATAGAGCCTATAACCGTTAAAAGCATAAGAGGCAGTATAAGCTTTGAAATTATAGTTGAAAAAGAGTCTATAAGCTCATTACTGAAAAGCCTAACTTTCTGCTCAAAAAAGCCTATTACCATAAGGGCGGCTATTATTTCCATCTGTCCTATAAGCAGAGCAACATTACTGTCCATAATATATCCCCAAATATAAATTATAACTTATCCCCTAAAAAAACGAAATTATATAAAATACCAGCGGCATTGTAAACAGACAGCTTACAGTAGTTGCCAGTATAGCTCCCGAGCCATAGTCCGGCGCCGCGTCATATTCCATAGTAAGTATTGTTATTACAAGCATTGTAGGAAGCATTGAAAAAACGGTTATGGCCATCTTCATATCTTCTGCAACACCTATTAAATTGTATATAAAAAATACTGCCAAAGGCGCCAGTATAAGCTTAATTGGCACAGTTAAAAATACTTTAGGCTTAGCAAAAAGCTTTTTAAATCCTCTGCGGCCAATATCTGCGCCTATGTATATAAGCCCCAAATACTTCTGTGTAGCTCCTATGCCTGTAAGTGTATCCCAAACTATATTTTTAGGATGAATATCCAGCAGAACCATTATAATACCTATTATAAGGGCTACTGTCATTGGCGTTATCATTTTTTTAACATCAATACGTCCTTTTCCGTGGGCGCTGGATAAAACAAGCACACCGGCTGTCCATGTAACAAAAGTTTCAACTACAAGAAACGCCGCTATAAAAAGTCCGGACTTTTCAGGAAACATAGCCATTACAATAGGATAGCCTATAAGAGCGCTGTTTACAAATGTGCAGGAACAGACATGTGAGTTTATCTCCGGTTTTTTAAGCCTTATTGCCTTACCTGTAACAAAGCTTACCACAAAATGTATAATATACATTCCAACAGCACAAAGGGCAAAAGGCCATACCGAAAAAAGCTCGCTTCTTGTACCGCTGGAAGCCGTAACGGTTAGAACCATTATAGGCACTATAACACGCATAATAAGCTTTGACAAAGAGAGTATCATTTCATCAGTTATAAAATTAACTCTCTGGGCTATAAAGCCTACGGCAAGAGCTGTTGAAAAAAAGCATACCTGCTGAACAATAATATTAAAATACTCCATGCCGCCACCCCCGAAAACACACATGTTTACAGCATAAACACATTATATTCCATACTTAAAATAACCGCAACAAAAAAATAATGTATATTCGTATAAATTTAATATTTATACAGGTATAAAAACAGTTCCTCCCGTTATTGACGGGAAGAACTGCATTGCCGTTTTATATTATAACTGTGATTTTATAACTTCTTCGGCTTTTTTAAGTGCGTCGCCTATTTTTGAAGCGTCTTTGCCGCCTGCCTGAGCCATAGCTGGCTTACCGCCGCCGCCACCGCCGCAAACAGCCGCAGCTTCTTTAATTATCTTGCCGGCATGTACGCCTTTATCAACAGCGCCTTTTGTTGCCATAGCCACAAGAGTAACTTTACCATCTACGCTTGAAGCAAGAACAACTACTGCTTCACCAAGTCTGTTTTTAAGCTCATCGCCCATTGTTTTAAGGTCATCTGCACTTGTATTTTCAACCTGAGCACATATTACATTAATTCCGTTTACTTCCTGGCAGTTTTTAAGTATTTCATCTGCTGCGCCGGAAGCCATTTCAGCTTTAAGCTTTTCAACCTCTTTAGCAAGGTCTTTCTGCTCTTTAATAATATCACCAAGGCGTTTAAGCATGTTATCTGGGTTTGTTTTAAGCATAGCACAAATTTCTTTAAGTGCTGTTTCCTCACTCTGGTAGTGTTTAAGAGCACCTTCGCCTGTAAGGGCTTCAATACGTCTTACACCGGAAGCAACACCGTTTTCGGAAACAATCTTAAATGAACCAACCTGCGCTGTGTTTGTAAGGTGAGCACCACCGCAAAGCTCTATACTGTAACCGCCCATATTTACAACACGAACAACATCGCCATATTTCTCGCCAAAAAGCGCCATAGCACCCATTTTTCTTGCATCATCAATAGACTTTTCAGATATATCTATGTTAAGGCCTGAAAGTATTTTTTCGTTTACTATATCTTCAACCTTCTTTATCTCACTTTCTGTCATTGGCTGGAAGTGAGTAAAGTCAAATCTAAGTCTATCAGCTGAAACATAAGAGCCTGCCTGCTCTACATGTGTGCCTAAAACTTCTCTTAAAGCCTTCTGAAGAAGGTGTGTAGCTGAGTGGTTTCTTGATATAGAAAGTCTGTTTTTCTCGTCAATTTTAGCTGTAGCTTTTTCGCCTACAGTAATAACACCGTCTACAACAGTACCGATATGAGCTGTTTTTCCGCCTACAACATGTATTGTGTCAGAAACCTCAACAGTACCCATATCTGTTTTGATAATACCTATATCGCCTACCTGACCGCCCATTTCAGCATAAAATGGTGTTTTGTCAAGGAATACAGCAACATCACTGCCTACAGAAGCACTGTTTGCAACAGCGTTATCAGCTACAAGCTCAATTACCTTGCAGTCGTCAATTTCTGCTTTATTGTATCCATCAAATACTGTTAAAAGTGCAGGGTCAAGCTGATTGTAAACTGTTTCTGCTGCACCCATGTAGTTGGATACTGCTCTTGCAGCTCTTGCTCTTTCTTTCTGCTCTTTCATTTCAGCAGCAAATGCGTCTTTATCAAGTGTAAGGCCGTTTTCTTCAAGTATCTCCTCTGTAAGCTCAATAGGGAAACCATATGTGTCGTAAAGTCTGAAGCTCTTGTCTGCTCCCATTACGCTCTGGCCAGCTGCCTTCATTTCGTCTATATCGTTTTTAAGTATTTCCATACCTTTATCAAGAGTCTTGTAGAAGCTGTTTTCCTCTACAGTAAGAACTTTCTTAATGTAGTCCTTTTTCTCTTTAAGCTCAGGATAAGCATCGCCTGATGTAGCAATTACAACTTCGCAAAGGTCTGCAAGGAACTCTTTTTCTATTCCAAGGCGTTTTCCGTGACGAGCAGCACGTCTTAAAAGTCTTCTTAAAACATAACCTCTGCCTTCGTTTGAAGGAAGAACACCGTCAGCTGTCATAAATGTTACAGAGCGGATATGGTCTACGATAACACGAACGCTTTCGTCTGTCTTGTGGTCTTTCATATACTCAACACCGACAATATTGCAAACGGCATCTCTAAGGGCTTTAAGTGTATCAACATCGAATATTGAGTCTACACCCTGCATAATAGTGGCCATTCTTTCAAGACCCATACCTGTGTCTATATTTTTCTTTTCAAGCTCTGAATAAGTTCCATCCTCATGAGCGTCAAACTGTGTAAATACAAGGTTCCAGAACTCCATATATCTGTCGCAGTCGCAGCCTACAGTACAGCCAGGCTGACCACAGCCGTATTCTTCGCCTCTGTCGTAATATATTTCGGAGCATGGACCGCAAGGGCCTGTGCCGTGCTCCCAGAAATTGTCTTCTTTACCCATGTAGAAAATTCTATCTCTAGGAATGCCTACTTTTTCGTGCCAGATAGTAGCTGCTTCCTCATCATCTTTATCAACTGTTACATAAAGCTTGTCCTCAGGTATCTCAAGAACCTTTGTTACAAACTCCCAGCTCCAAGGAATAATCTCGTTTTTAAAATAATCGCCAAATGAGAAATCTCCAAGCATTTCAAAGAAAGTACCATGACGGGCTGTTTTGCCTACGTTTTCAATATCTCCTGTTCTTATACATTTCTGGCATGTAGTAACTCTTTTTCTTGGTGGAATTTCCTGGCCTGTGAAAAATGGCTTAAGAGGCGCCATACCAGAGTTAATAAGTAAAAGGCTGTTGTCGTTATGCGGTACAAGTGACGCAGACGGCAGTCTTAAATGGTCCTTTGACTCAAAAAATGAAAGGAATTTTTCCCTTATTTCGTTTACACCCAATGGTTTCATTTTTGGTATCCTCCTTAAAAAACATTTATAAAATAGTTTTATTTACTTAAAATTAAATACAAAAAAGCCTTCAATCCCTGCTCTTAGGGACGAAGGCTCGCGGTACCACCCTATTTACACCGAAAAATCGGTGTCACTTTATACCCTGTAACGAAGGGCTTACGTCCAGAGATACTCTTTGTTCACTCCGGCGGCTCAAAGACTGCTTCAGTTAAAAAACACACATAACGCGCCTTACAGCCCGGATAAATCCGTGGGCGTCTCTCTGAAAGGTATTTTAAAACCTACTTTTTCTTTTCTTTGCCTTTTACAGCTTAACGCAAACAATTATATTTTATAAAAATTATATTGTCAACACAAATTACCGAATTTTCAGATTAAAGATTGGAAACAAAATACATTCCATGTAATAAAAACTTAATATTTAAGAGCTTTGTTTTCGTGTTATATCGGTTGTTAACATGTGCAAAAAAATGTATAATGAAATCAGCAGCTACATAAAAATTATAAATTCAGTTAAGGAGGTATTAAAAATGAAAGTATTTAAAAAACTAATAAGCATAACTTCAGCTATAGCATTAACATTATCAATATGCGTACCTGCCCTTGCTTCCGATGGTATGGCAACAGTAAATGCATCCTGCGGCGAAGGCGGAAGTATATCACCTAAGTATAACGTAGAGGTACCGGAAGGCGAAGACCTTACATTTAAAATAACACCTGATGAAGGATATGAAATAAAATCCGTTACAGTAGACGGTTTAGATAAAGAAGATATATCAAGCTATACTTTTTATAACATATTTGGTGACCATATAATACGTGCAGAATTTAAAAAAATAACTAAAAAATATACACAAGAAGAAGAAAGCACAGGCTATACTAAACTTGTAGGCCAAAAAGTTGAGCCAGAAAAAGAAACAGCTAACTCAGCTTGGACAACAGACCCTAACGCCACTGCAGAACGAAATGAGGCCAATAAAGATAAAACATTTTACATAAAAGCTTCTGCCGGAACAGGCGGTAAAATTTCTCCAAGCAATACCGTTTCAGCAAAAGGCGGCGAAAGTGTTACTTTTGAAATGCTCCCTAAAGACGGATATGTTGTAAAGGGTGTATACATTGATGATATTTATGGCGGAAAGCCTACAACATATACTTTCAGCGATTTAGCCAAAGACCATACCATAAGAGTTGAGTTTGAATCAGCAGCTAACGCTGAAATAGGCGAAATGACAAGTAACAATTCTAATAAAACCGTTGAATCTATTGATATAGGCTACAGCATATCAGGTGTTGAAAACCCATACAGAGATGTAACAAGTAAAGATTCCTACTATAAGAGCGTACTTAATCTTTATAATAACGATGTACTTTTAGGCACATCAGCAAACGAATTTTCACCAAATGAATACCTTACAAGGCAGGACGCCGCAAGAGCTTTCTATCGTATTGAAAGAATTGCAAGCTCTAACTTCTCAAACCCATATACAGATGTATCAGAAAGCAGCTCATATCGTGACGCTATTGCGTGGTCATATCACAACGGAATAATAGAGCCACAGTCAGATGGTATATTTAATCCTACAGGCGCTATTACAAAAGAAGAGCTCTGCCAGATGATTTATAACTATGCTAAATACACAGGTGCAGCCCCTACAGGCAGCTGGGCAATTAAACTTCCATATACAGATACAAACGAGCTTTCAAGCGACAAAATAGAAGGTGTTATGTACTGCACACTTAAGAGCATAGTAACTAAAAACAGTAACGGAACCCTTGCTCCAAAGAGCTATGTAACAAGAGCTGAGGCTGCCGAAATACTTAATAACGCTATGATAGTTACAAGACGTGACTCAGGCAAACAGCAATAAAATACAATAACTATGTGCCGGCTCCGCCGGCACTTTTAATTTACAAAACTTTGAATATTTTAAAAAAGGAGTAAAATATGGACTCTGTTTTTAATATAAAAATAAATAAAGACTCGGACATACCCCTTTACCGCCAGATAGGTGATGGTATATGCCGCCTTATAGAAGACGGCACACTAAAAGCCAATACACGCCTTCCGGCCATACGGCCATTAGCCCAAAGCCTTGGGGTAAACAATGACACAATAGTATCTGCATATAAATACCTTATAAACAAAAAAGCCGCATACTCCCAAGTAGGCAGCGGCACTTATGTATCCCCTATACTTCTTGACGAAATTCCGCAGCCAGTGGCAAAAGAAAACATATCGCCTTTTATTGAGCACAAGGCCGACATAAAATCCCCTGGTTTTATAAACTTTGCTGACTCATCACTGCCACAGTCACTTTTTCCATCTGACGAATTTAAAAGCGCATTTAACGAGCTTTTAGACAGAGAAAGCGGCGGCGCATTTTCCGCAGTAGACAGTCAGGGGTACATGCCACTTAGAGAGAAAATTTGCTCTTTTCTTACGGACTACGGTATAAACACATATCCCGAAAACATACAGATTTTATCTGGTGCACAGCAGGGTATAGATATTGTGTCAAAGGCAATGATAAGTTACGGCGATGTTGTTTTTACCGAAAATCCAACTTTTTACGGCGCCGCCGGGGCTTTTATATCCCGTGGTTGCCGAATAGTTGAAATTCCTGTTGACGAAAACGGTCCTGACGTTTCGGCTATAGAAAATATGGCAAAGCTTTATAAACCTAAGTTTTTTTATTCAATGGCATATTTTCAAACACCTACAGGCGTTTCTTGCTCCCTTGCCAAAAAAAGGCGTATACTGGAGTTAGCCGAAAAGTTTAATTTTTATATTATAGAAGACGACAACCTTTACGACTTTAACTACACTAAGTCATCTATTGTGCCATATAAAGCCCTTGATTATCAGAGCAGAGTTATATATATAAAAAGTTTTTCCAAAATACTTATGCCTGGCCTTAGGATGGGTTTTGCCGTACTTCCTAACAAAATAACTCAAAGTATAATGAACGCTAAGTATACAACGGATATTTCAACTTCCGGTGTGCTTCAAAAGGCCCTTGACATTTATTTTTCCAAAAACACATACAAAAGCCATATAAACAGCGTTGTAAGCTATGCCGCAACCCAGTACCGCCATGCTGTTAAATACTGCGACAGATTTCTTAAAAATAAATGCTCTTACAATAAGCCAAACGGCGGCATAAGCCTTTGGATAGACACAGGCGCCGACTACTCTGCCCTTTCCGAGGCTCTTTACAGCAAAAACACAGCCGTTTCCCCTGGAAGTCGGTTTATGATAAACGGCAGTAACACAAGCTATATACGTCTTTGTTTTACCGCCGTAACACTTCCTAAAATGGAAACAGGCATACGCCGCATTGCCGAATGTATAGACAGCCTTACATAAACCTTTACAGTTTGGCTTAAAATATGTAAAATATATCTTAGCTATGAATTTAAGCGTTTATTATACACGAAAGGAAGATATACATGGAGATAAGAACAAGGTTTGCTCCAAGCCCTACAGGCTATATGCACATAGGCAACCTTAGAACAGCACTTTATGAATACCTTATTGCCAAATCACAAGGCGGCAAGTTTATACTGCGTATTGAGGATACCGACCAGGAAAGATACGTTGAAGGCGCTGTTGACATTATATACAACACACTTAAAACAACAGGTCTTGAGCACGACGAAGGCCCAGATAAAGACGGAGGTTACGGCCCATACATTCAGAGCGAAAGAATGAAATTAGGCATTTACATGAAATATGCTCTTGAATTAGTTGAAAAAGGCGAAGCTTACTACTGCTTCTGCACAAAGGAACGTCTTGACAGCCTTAAAGAAAGCAATGCCGAAGGCGACGCTTTTGCTAAGTACGACAGACACTGTCTTTCACTTTCAAAAGAAGAAATTGAGGAGAATTTAAAAAGCGGCAAACCTTTTGTTATTCGCCAGAAAATGCCTCAGGAAGGCACAACAACATTTACAGACGCTGTTTACGGCACAATAACAGTTGAAAACAGCGAGCTTGACGACCAGATACTTATTAAGTCCGATGGAATGCCTACTTACAACTTTGCTAACGTAGTAGACGACCACCTTATGGACATAACACATGTTGTAAGAGGCAGCGAGTATCTTTCATCTACACCAAAATACAACCTTCTTTACAAAGCTTTTGGCTGGAACGCTCCACAGTATGTTCACCTTCCGCCAGTTATGAAAGACGCACACCATAAGCTTTCAAAACGCAACGGCGACGCTTCTTTTGGTGACCTTATAGATAAAGGCTATATACCAGAAGCAGTTATGAACTATATTGCCCTTTTAGGCTGGAGTCCTTCCGACAATACAGAAATATTTACACTTGATGAGCTTAAAGAAAAATTCAATATTTCAGGCTTAAGCAAATCACCGGCTATATTCGATACAGCTAAGCTTACATGGATGAACAGCGAATACATCAAGAACATGGACGAGGATAAATACTTATCACTTGTAATACCACGTCTTGAAAAAGTAATTAAAAATAAAGAGCTTGACCTTAAAAAAATAGCTCTACTTCTTCAAAAAAGACTTGAAACACTTAATGACATACCTGCTCTTGTGGACTTCTTCGATGAGCTTCCTGAGTACACAACAGACCTGTATGTTCATAAGAAAATGAAAACAACAGAAGAAATAGCCCTTTCAAGCCTTAAAGCCTGCGTACCTGTACTTGAAGGCATTACTGACTGGAACGAAACAGTTATACATGACACTCTTATGAACCTTGTTGGCGAGCTTGGAATTAAAAACGGTCAGCTTTTATGGCCTGTAAGAACAGCTCTTTCTGGTAAGCCTACATCTCCAGGCGGCGCTATGGAGCTTGCGGACATACTTGGAAAAGATGAGTCAATTTTAAGAATTAAAAAAGGCATTGAGCTTTTAGAAAAATAATATTAAAACAAAAACAGCATAGCCAAAGCTATGCTATTTTTGTCTGTAAATTAAAAGCCTGCATATTTTAAAAAATACAAACAGGCTTTTAAACAAATAAATATTTTAATTTGCAGCAAACGAATAATCTCATATTAATAATAGCAATAGTGCTGAAGATTTTTTAGGTTTTAACACCGGTTAATTGGCCTTAACAAAAGCAATGTTCTAAAAATAAACATTTGCTTAATTTTAAGCGTAACTAATTGACCTAAAAACTTATATTTAAACTACTATTTTATATTGCTGATTTTGCTCACTGTTAAGTCCTTCGGCATATCCAGCTAAAAAGGCACGCTCTGTTTTTTCAATTATTACTAAGTGTAGTATCTCTTCGCACTCTAAAAAAGACTTGCCTTTTATATTGTTCTGCAAAAATGTAATTAAATTCAAATAATCTTTATCATTTTCTGACTTAATGTATTCGTCAGAAGCAAAATAAGCATTAACAAGATCTTGATTGCACATAAGCGTATTCCTTTCTATTTTTTATTTAACTATAATTTAACTATAATTCCTGTACTTTTAAATAAAGAGGCACAGACAAAAACCTGTATATGCCTCTTTATGTGTCTAATTCTGACTTATGCGGCATAGAATAACTGATGTAAAGTTTAAAACATATTAATAATATAGTTAAACT
This sequence comes from uncultured Clostridia bacterium, assembly GCA_944377425.1. GTDB lineage: Bacteria > Bacillota > Clostridia > Lachnospirales > Anaerotignaceae > Neoanaerotignum_A. Next base: position 87 of record CALWEX010000012.1, on the reverse strand, counting down.
ATGAATTATAATTTGACTATGCCGCTTTAAATAATTATAACTATATTAACGGCATTTTTATTCTCTAAGGCTGCTCCGCTGCAAAAG